>JAVRLJ010000016.1:0-13560 GCA_031961585.1 Thermoplasmatota archaeon
TGCAGGTATTCCGGATGGAATTGCATGGACTCTTGGTTTACAGATTGCCAATACAACATTCAAACCAGAGGAGATAGGAACATCCACATCATTCTTCAGCTCATCCATGATGGTAATGTCAGCCCTTATGCCACTGGTGGGATACCTTTCATCCGTTGTAGGTTTCACATTTACCTTGTGGATATTTGCTTTAATAACCTTTGTTTTCTTCCTGATGGAAATTTACCTGATGATAAAAAAATAAGAAAAATTCAGTAAAATAAAGGAAGGTGTTCATATGAATTCAATATTAATAACAGTAATTACCTACCTTTTTTCTACAATTTTTGCCATAGCTGGAATGGGTGCTGCAGGCGTGCTCATTCCAAATTACGTCACTCTAGGGTTGGTAATGTATTCAGCAATTCTTGCAGGTCTTTTACAGAATTCTGCTGCACTTTCAGTTGCAACTTTTAACAACATTAGGAACCATAATGTTGACCTAAAACTGGGTATTACTATCCTGTTACCTGCTATAATTATGGTGCCCATTGGTGTTTATACCAACATAAGAATACCAAAGATCCTTGATTTTATTGTTTTTGCATCCTTTCTATTGTTTGCACTTTATCGCCTTTTTTCAATGAATGGAAAAATATCTGAAATAAAGGGAAAAAAAGGAAATTTGCTGGCAATAACATTTGGTATAATTGCAGGTTACATTGGAGGACTTTTGGGAATTGACGGAAGCCCTTTTGCAATAATCGCAATTTCTTATATTTTACTGGATACCAAAAAGATCTCCGGCACAACCGGTCTTGTGGCATTTTCAATTTCATTGACAGGGTTGTTCTCATACCTATTTTTCCTTCACTTAGATTCTATACCCCTATGGCCTTTTCTTATAACAACTGGAGCACTGGGTGGATTAACAGGCTCATATTTAATGAAGAAAATTAAACCTCTCTATGTAAAATATACAATAATTGCATTACTCTTTCTGGCCTTGGCGGAGGTGTTATTGCACATTATATCTCTGGTGTAGACAGAATTCTCAAATTAATTTTTTATTCCATAATTTTGGTAAAATACACAAAAAATTATTTATATTACTTTTCCAATTAGATTTATTCATGAAAAATTTATACTATTATTCAGGAATAATAGGTCCAATTTTTACAATAGTTTTTGTTACCATTTCTGCTTTGATCTCTCCTGGATTTTCATGGGTGAACAACTATTTGAGTGATATAGGTGGAGGACTTTTCGGTACCGGACCAATGATACTTTTCAACGCCACCCTTGTAATCGGTGGTATAATAAACACAATATTCACCATAGGTATTTTTAAGGAATTTTCAAAAAGGAAATTTTTGCAGGCCTCATCAATTTTCCTTATTATTGGAACAATATGCCTTGCTCTGATAGGAATTTTCACTGAGAATTCACCTGATCACATTCATCTTATGGTTTCAGAGGGTTTCTTTATTCTTGTTCCAGTTGGTATGATTTTAACGGGATCATACTACTCTTACAAAAAGAACTGGATAGGTGTTTTCAACATTATTATGGCAATTCTCGCCCTTGTATCAATATATCCCCTAATAATTCATCAGGGAAAGGCAATACCTGAAATAATGGAGGCTCTGTTCCTTTCGGTCTGGCTTCTGGTGTTCAACATTTACCTTAAACATAAAAAATAGAATCTCAATATAAAAATTATTGATTTCCATTGATCCAGGGAGGATTTCAATGATGAAATCGTATGAAATGGATGGTTCGGGTGATCACTGGGTAATAATTGAAAATGGTGCATACAGGGTGGCGAAGTACAATGGATTTATTTATTCAAGGATTAATAAAAAAGCCACTTTCTCCTATGGATACTGGGACTTTTTCCTACCACTTTTTGAAAATTTTAAAGATCCTTCCGTTTTAATGATAGGTCTGGGTGGAGGAGCACTTGTATACCAGGTCAGGAAAATTTTTGGGGAAAATTTTAAGTTTGATATTGTTGAAATAAGCAAATCAAGCCTGGAACTGGCAAAAAAGTTTTATCCTGATGTAATAAATGAAAATATTTACCTGGATGATGGATACAATTTCGTTAAAAACACCAACAAAAAGTATGACATGATTATTCTTGATGCATACTCAAATTCAAAAATACCTGAACAGTTTCTTACGGAAGATTTTTCAAAAAATGCTTCAAGAATTTTAAAGGATAATGGTGTTCTTGCCATCAACTATGCCTTCATGCTTATGGGATGGAGATCCCTAAAAAAATATGTTTCAATACTGAAGGAAAAATTTTTTGTTTACAGGGTCTGGACATATCCTACGGAAATGAGCATTATATTGATATGCAGTAAAAATAATTTGGAAAAAATGGAATTCAAAAATAGGTATCCATGGTTTTTAAAGCACAGGTACAAAAGAATTAAAAGAATCCAATAGTTCGTTCTTTAAATGGACTGTGAGTGAAAAAAATTTATATGGTGAATAGATTGTAAAAATGTGAAAAAGACAGGATCAATTGATCTGCCATTGCATTACGGCAAAGCACCACCATGGCTGTTTGAAAGAATGGTTAAACTATCGGGTGAAATAGCTGAAATAATAGTTGATTCCTATGGAAAAAATGAATTTTTAAGGAGAATCTCAGACCCATTATTTTTCCAGGCGTTTTCTCTCGCTGTAGGATTTGACTGGCACTCATCAGGTACAACAACCGTTCTAATCGGTGCACTTAAAGAATATTTGAAAAATAAAGATATAGGACTGGCAATAGCTGGCGGGAAGGCCCTGGCAGGTCTTAAAACACCTGAGGATATAGAAATTATATCAAAAAGATACGATTTGAAAAACAGGGATAAACTAATTTATTCATCAAAAATATCAGCAAGGGTTGATAACAATTTAATCCAGGATGGTTTCAGCATCTATTTTCATGCAATGATCATTACGGATGAAGGAAAATGGGCAGTTGTTCAGCAGGGTTTAAACTACAATGAAAAATATGCAAGGAGATACCACTGGCTTGGTGAAAATGTTAAGGAATACGTTAATGAACCTCATTCAGGCATTGTTTCTGATATTTCCTTTGAAAGGGTCCTTGATCTCACATCATCGGAGAGTGAAGAGACAAGGAAAACAACCCTTGAAATTGTTAAAGATAATCCCCTGAAAATTAAGAATGATGTTGTAACAATAAAGAAAAATATGCTAACCATTGATGATTTCACGGATCAAGGGGTAATAAAAATGCCCTGGAAAATAAACTGGGATGTTTTGAGGGAAATCTATGAATTCCAGCCAAGAAACTATGAGGAAATTGTCATGTTCAAGGGCATGGGAGCATCAACAATCAGGGCACTGGCATACATTGCAACATTGATATATGGATCCCGGGTATCCTGGAAGGATCCTGTTAAGTATTCCTTTGCCCTGGGCGGTAAAGATGGTGTTCCAAGACCTGTTGATAGAAAGGCATACGATGAGAGCATAGATTTCTTAAAAAACATTTTAGATGGGCTGGATTCCCAGGAAAGGAAGGATGCTTTAAAGAGAATAATGAAACTAGTCCCCTGATCCATATTTTTCCTTTAATTCTTCATAAAACCTTTCAATGTTTCCATTTTTAATTTCATTCCTTATCCTTTCCATCAACCTTAAAGTATAGTGAACATTATGGTAAGATAATAAACGAAGGGCAAGCATTTCCTTTTCCTTTATGAGATGATGAAGGTATGATCTTGAATAATTTTTACAAACAAAGCAGTCACAGTTTTCATCAAGTGGTTTTGTATCATACCTGTAAATTTTATTCCTTATGTTTATCATTCCGTTGGATGTAAAAACCACACCATGCCTGGCGTTCCTTGTTGGAAAAACTGAATCAAAGACATCTATGCCGAGCATTACACCTTTTACCATGTCAACGGGTGATCCAAGACCCATGAAATACCTTGGTTTATCCTCAGGTAAAAGGTTCATTGTATATTCAAGTATATCGTACATTGTTTCCTTCGGTTCACCTATTGAAAGACCGCCTATGGCATAACCATGGAAATCCAGTGAAGTTATTTGATTAACGCTTGTTTCCCTTAGATCCTTGAATACTCCCCCCTGAACAATGCCGAACATTATACCTTTCCTTGAGGAATGGAATCTCTTTGCCCATTCATATGTTAATTTCACCGCTCTTTCCACTTTCCTTTTTGTGTTCCCGTAAGGTATGCAGTAATCCAGTGCCATGGCAACATCAGAACCCAGTGAATTCTGTATCTCCGCGCTCAATTCAGGTGTGAGCGTTATTCTTCTACCATCCATGGGTGATTTAAAATTTATACCATTTTCGTTTGCGCTTATGAAGAAATGTTCCTTTATAACCTGAAAACCTCCGCTATCCGTGAATATGGATCCCCTGTAGTTCATAAAATTATGCAAAGATCCAAACTTCTCTATTACATCAAGTCCGGGTCTGAGGTAAAGGTGGAGTGAGTTTGAAATAATCATTTTTGCACCCAGGTTTTCAAGTTCCTCGGATGATAATGTTTTCACAGTACCCTTTGTTCCAACAGGCATGAATACAGGCGTTTCTATTATTCCATGTGGTGTTTTTAAAAGACCTGTTCTGGAATTACCGCTTTTTGATGTTATTGTGAAAATATTTTCATACATAGTTCACACTTAAAACCGCAGCCTGAAGATAATAATGTGCAATTATTAAATAACTACCATAATTTTTGAAAATGAATGTGAATTTAACAATCTGCCCTGGATTCAAAAGTACCATGTTGTTGAAGATTGTTGCATTATAAATTACATTGTATTGATTGTTTGATGCAGGAACAGAAACATTTAATGTTTCATTTCCCATGTTAACAAGAGTTGCATTCAAATATGGTGAATAGACTGTAACATTTGATGGTATCCATATTAATTCCTTTGAGAGTGAATAAACAATCAGATTGATTTTTGTGTAATTTGTTATTCCTGTTAAATTGCTTTTAAGATAAACAGTTACTGATGCATTGTTTTGTGGCAGAGTTTTATTTAGAGCGTAAATTGTAAAATTTAACCTTGTTACAGAATTAACTGGAAGATCAGAAACATAATTTTTTATTTTTATTCCAAGGTTGTCATTTGTTGTGTAATTCACAGTTAAATTCAGCATCTTCTCTCCAGTATTTTTCACAACAATGTATCCGGATGTTTCATTTATGGATCCTATTACAAGTGTGTTATTGTAGTATGAGCTGACTGAAAAATTCTCCGTTAATGTTACCTGGGTCATTGGAATTGGTGTGAATGTACCAACAACAAGTAAAAGTGATACTATGCCAACAACGTATCCTTTTTTTCCAACCTTTGTTACATCGTTGAGTGAAGGCGGATGCTTTAAACCAAGCAATAAAACGAGCAGGGCAAAAAGAAGCCATCCAAGGTAAAATATTCCCAATATGAGAAGAATGGCAAGGAATATGTAACCAAGGTATTTTGATTTTTCTCCCAGAATTGCACGGGCAATATGACCACCATCAAGCTGTCCTATGGGGAAAAGATTTATTGCCGTAACAATAAAGCCAACCCAGGCAGCTAAAACTGTGGGATAAACGTTCCTTATGGGAATAAATAGATTTAAAAGTTCATAAAATAAAGGCAACTGTATATATGTAAGAGTTGTTGTATCCTGGGGTGCAGGTGGATAAATAATGCTCAAATAATTGCCTATCAATGCAACAGGTATTGCAACAAGGAAACCTACAATGGGACCTGAAAAGCCAATTTCAAGCAAAGCTTTCCTGTCCGGTATAGGTTCCCTCAAGGATATGAATGCACCGAGTGTTCCTATCATTGGTGGTGCAGGTATAAAGAACGGTAACGATGCCTTGACATTGTGCCTTTTTGCCGCAAAGTAATGACCAAGTTCATGCAAACCCAATATGGCTAGGAGAGGAAGGGCAAATGTAATTGCACCCATCAGAAAGGAATGAAATGTGTATGGATTAAGGTTGAAATATCCGGCATAGTTGATTGCTCCCGCGATTGTTGTTGTTATTAACGTAGCTATAAGGAATATTATGTTAATATGGATCCTGTGGAACCTTTCCTCTGGAAGGCGAAAAACCTGTATAACATATTCACTCTTTAAGGACTGAAGTGTTGGGGCAAAGTTCTGTTTTTTTAGCTCATTCCAGAGGGATCTGAAATTTTCCTCAACCTGCTTTTTGTCATCGGGTAAAACAACCTTGAATTCCACATATTCTGGAAAGAGCTTTGTCTCGTAAACATAAAAGTATTTTCTTACCGTCGATTCTATGAAGTAAAGGTTGGGGTCCATCATTTTATTATCCTTCCAATCTTTTCAATTATTTCATTTAAATCAGGTAACTTTCCAATAAACACATTTTTATTAATTTTTCCCTTAAGATCAATTTTATTTAATATTTCCGCTCCCGAATAATCAATAATTGTTCCAACATTTTTCCCGTACGCTATAAGTATTGACTTTTCTTTTTTGAACAATCCCGGTATTTTTGATATATCGTTATCATCCACATTTATTTTATAAATTTTTATTTCCTTTATTTCCTTCTCAGGTTTCATTGTTTCAATTTTCATCTTCAACAACTCTTCCCTTAAAGATTCATTTTCCTTTTTAAGTTCCTTCCATTCGTTGAAGAACCTTTCAACAGCTTTTGGAAGATCCTCAGGTTGAACCCTTAATATGCCAGAGGATTCATTGAGCAATTTCTCCTGGTTCTGGATGATCTCGAGAGCACCTGGACCTGATGAAAATATAAGCCTTGATACACCATCCTGTAATCTCTCCTCCTTAACAATCTTTATGAAACCTATTTCGCCCGTTCTTGATACATGTGTACCGCCACATCCCTCAACATCATATTCACCTATCTTCACAACCCTGATTTTTTCGCCCGGCGGTATTCCTCCTTCATAAAGCTTGAATCCATACCTTTTCTCGGCCTCGTTCCTGTCCATCCATTCAACCTGAACGGGAATGTTTTCCATTATTATCTTCAAAGCCTCCCTTTCAATTTCCCTTATCTCATCTTCTCCTATCTTTTTGTAATGTGTTATATCAATCCTTGATAATTTAACATCCTTCTGGGCACCGGCCTGCCAGACATGCTTTCCAAGAACCTTTCTTGCACTGTAAAGGAGAATGTGTGCTGCAGTATGGTTCTTCATCAGCCTAGACCTTCTTTCCCAGTCAATCACACCATGAACTTTAGATCCAATTTCAATTGGAGAGTCAACAAAATGTAAAATCACATCACCGTATTTTTTCACATCCTTCACAATTACTTTTATACCATTGTGTATCAAATATCCAT
The DNA here is from genome assembly GCA_031961585.1 of Thermoplasmatota archaeon. Lineage (GTDB taxonomy): Archaea > Thermoplasmatota > Thermoplasmata > Thermoplasmatales > ARK-15 > JAVRLH01. The sequence continues at coordinate 7,344 of JAVRLJ010000016.1, forward strand.
GGTCTGCAGGCTGTCCACCCCCTTCAGGATAGAATGCTGTCCTGTCCAGTGCAATAACACCATCGTTTGAATATATAACCCTTGCATCGAATTCCTTCATGTATGGATCCTGGTAATATAATGGTACTGTGGGTTCCAGGTCAATCTTTTCCTCCTCCTCTTCCTTTTCCTCCTTTGCCCTTTCATGTTTTGATGCAACCATTGACCTGAAATTTTCAGGTATTTCAACATTTATTCCATGCGATTTTGCAATCTCCTGAACCATTTCAGGAAGAATTCCGTATGTATCGTAAAGTGAAATCAGTGTATCAATATCCATCTTTCCTTTTTTCAATGTTTTTTCTATAATCTGAATACCCTTTTCCTTTGTTTCCCTGTACCTTTCATACTCTATTTTTATCATATCCATAACAGTATCATGCATATCAGGGTCAAGCATCCTCTGGAATTTCCTCCATTGAAAATCAATAATATCATAAATTTTATCCTGAAGGGAAAGGTCCTCAACCATCCTGAAAAATCTCCTTAAAACAAGCCTTGCAAGGTAACCTGCCTTAACATTGCTTGGAACAGCACCATCGTTCAGCATAAAAACTATTGTCCTTGTGTGATCCGTTATTATATGAATCTTCCTTATTGTGTTTATGAATTCCCATTCCTTTTCAGTGAAATCTATTTTATTTTTATCCAGAGCGGTGACAAATTTCTTTATGATATCCCTGTAATTATCAGGTTTTTCTATTTTTAAAAGAGAAAGTAAATAATCTATAAAATCACCATAGAGGGCATCAAACACAGATGGCTCGGCCTGTGACATCCATACAAACCTTTCAAGACCATAACCGGTATCAACAATCTTCATGGGCATGGGTGAAAACCTAATGCCTTCAATTTCCACACTACCGTTTGGATCCTCCTTCATGTCCATGAAAACGAGCGTGGCAAGTTCAAGTCCGCCAACTATTACCTCAACAGCAAAACCTCCATTTCCACCACCAATCCATGGCTTTTCCTTGAATGTTACCATATCCTTTTTTATTCCAAGGGTGTCAAGAAAACCGAGACAGTATGCTACGGTTTCATCCTTCCAGTAGATCTTCTTATCAGGATAATTGAAGGCATGATGACCAAGCATGATGAAGCTTGTTAAATGTCTTCCAGTTTTACCAACATCATCTATGTCAACCATTCTTATGCATGGCTGGGGAACAACAAGGGGATTTGCAGGTGGTGGAACCTGGCCCGATGTTACATGGGGCTGAAAATCATAAATGGATGCATTAACCAGGAAAACATCCTTTCTCCACCTTGCAACAACAGGATACCTATCTATTATTTTATGACCATTCCTTTCAAAAAAATGCAAAAATTCATCCATCATTTCGTAGAACCCAAGCTTCCTGTTCATCAATGGCCTATCAATGAAAATATAAGGATCGCAGGGAAATTCACCGCACGTTTCCCTTGATTGATCTGTTGTCCAGAATTTTGCACCGCATTTTTTACATGTTTTCCTGACAAACCCATTCTCATGAAATACATCAAGGTCCAGAGGATCCCTTTCCATCAAAATAGTGAAAATGTGAAGGTTCATAAACCTTTTCCTATTATGTTTTCATAAATGGATTACCCTGTTGAATTAAAAAATGAAATTCAGTCTTTACTTGAAAAATTGAAAATTAGGGAACTTTATGAACCACAAAAAATTGGCATGGATTTAATATTTTCCGGCAGGAATGTTGTAATATCCATGCCAACTGCAAGTGGAAAAACATTACTCGCATACTTTGCAATCCTGAGGGCAATGACTCTGAAAATGAGGGCACTTTACCTTGTTCCCCTCAGGGCTCTTGCCATGGAAAAGTATGATGAATTGAAGGAAATCTTTGATGATAAATATAATATTATTCTATCAATGGGCGATTATGATACAAACGCAAAGGACCTTGAAAAGGCAGATATTATAGTTGCTGTTTTTGAAAAAATTGATTCCGTACTTAGGCATGATCCCGATTTCATATATTCCATTGGTGTAATTGTTGCTGATGAAGTCCATATTCTTGGTGATGAATCCAGGGGACCAACACTTGAAATGATCCTGACAAGGTTACTTGTTTCAAACTCCCATGCACAGCTTGTTGCACTATCCGCAACAATAAGCAACTACGATGAAATTGCCGATTGGTTAAAGGCAGAGAAGCTTTACAGCGAATTCAGACCTGTCCCCTTAAAGATTGGAATTTACCAGAATGGAATACTCTTTTATGATAATGGCGAATCCTATGAAATTAAGGAAGATAAAATGAAAATTGGAAACCTTGTAAAGTTCGCATTGCGTGACAATGGCCAGGTTCTTATATTCGTGAGCAGAAGAAACTTTGCTGAAAAGCTTGCTGAAAATCTAAGAAGCATTGTTATGAACTACGCTGAAAAGATTGATTTGCCTAAACAGATTGATGAGGAAAAAAACATTTACGATGAAAAGATAATTGAAAATATAAAGTACGGTGTGGCATTCCATCATGCAGGTTTATCAAACACACAGAGAAAATTCATTGAGAGCCTTTTCAGGGAAAGAAGGATAAAATGCCTCGTGGCAACACCAACTCTGGCTGCTGGCGTTAACCTTCCAGCAAGAACCGTTATCGTTAGGGACATAACAAGGTATTCTGATGGCTTTTCAGTTGATATTCCAGTTTTCGAAATAAAACAGATGCTGGGAAGGGCAGGTAGACCGAAGTATGATAAATATGGTGAGGGAATAGTTGTTGCAAGGACAAGGGAAATGGATTTTGATTTTCTACATTATCCAGAAAAGGTTGAATCCAAGCTTGATGAACCATCATCTCTGAGAATGCATGTTCTTGGATTGATCGCATCCGGAATTGTTAATAATATAGAAGATGTTTTGAACTTTTTCTCAAAAACATTCATGGCATATCAGGGTAAGTTGAACGAATATGAAATTGAAAGAACAATTGAATTTTTGATTGAAAATGAACTTGTAACTAATGTTAGAAAATTAAAGGCATCACCCTTCGGAAAAATGGTCTCAGATCTTTACCTTGATCCAATAACAGGGATCATGTTCAGGGATTCACTTAAGGAAAAATACAATGAATTCAGGGTTCTTTACACAATATCCCTTGCAAACGAAATGGTAAAGTTAACATACCATGATGAGCAGTTGTACGTTCCTGAATTTATAGACGAACCTGATATGGATGCCTTAAAGACAGCATACATGCTCAATGACTGGATGAATGAAAAGGACATGGATGAAATAATAGAGAAATATGGTATAGGGCCAGGGGATGTCCATATGAGGGTTGAGATAGCTGACTGGCTTTTATATTCCTATCTTAGATTGGCTTCCCTTGAAAAGGTTCCATACATAAAAAATGTTGAGGATCTATGGATCAGAATTAAGTATGGCATAAGGAATGAATTGCTGGAACTTGTTCAGTTACCGAACGTTGGAAGGGTAAGGGCAAGGCGTCTTTATTCAATGGGATACAGAACATTGAGCGATATAGCAAACTCTGATGTAAAGAAAATTTCGAGCATACCGGGTTTTGGTGAAAAACTTGCAGCAATTATCGTTGAAGAGGCAAGAAAAATCCTGAAAAACTTTTAAATATTAAACACTATACAGACATGATGGATTCTGATAGACCAATCTGGAAAATCGCTGTAGTTGGTGAGAGGGGAGTTGGAAAGACATCCCTGATCAACAGGCTTGTTTTTGATTCCTTCCAGGACAGCAGCGATGGTGATTACGATTCACATTTTGTCAAGAAAAAGTTTGTTTGTGAGGGTAATGAAATTGAACTCCTTTTTCTTGAAATAGATTCACATACACTTTCACCAAAGAAGATTACGGGAACAAAGGCAATTGTATTTTTAAGCGATGTTACTGATGAAAGAACACTTGAGGATCTTGAATACCTTGCAAGGGATGTCTATGAAATTAACCAGAAAACGAATTTTATTTTCCTTGGTAACAAGTGCGATCTAAAATATAATGCAAAGTTCTGGCTTGATGATATAAAGAATATAGCGAAAAATTATAGGAATTCAATATACGGTGTTGTGAGTGCAAGGACCGGTGAAAACATAACACCAGGTTTAAACTTTGTATGTAAAAAAGTTTTGAACTATTCAAAAAGTAAAACATGAAAATTTTTCTTGAGAACGGAAAATTTTTCATAAAGGATAGAAAGGATATATCAAAACTGATAAATGAGGAATTCAACATTAAAAACAATGGTATGATTGATAAAATTGATGTTTTATTTTTGCATGAATACAGGAATGCGGATGTTTATGAAAAAAATGAAAAATTAAAAAAAGAAAATATAATGAAATTTTTTAATGAGGAGGATATTAGAAATTACAAAATTTACAGTGATCTGAGAAACAGGGGTTATGTTATTAAAATTGATGATCCCTGGTTAATTAAAAATAAGGAGACAGGGGAATTCAATAAATTTTACATATTTTTGGCTAAAGATAACTTTAATCCCTGGCTTTTTAAGGAAAGAAATGGATTTGTTGCTGTTGTTGATCCCATGCTTGAAATAAACTATTATACATTTTTCTTTGAGGAACCTAAAGGTGAATTCAATGAAAATTATGAGAATTTAAACCTTGACGAATTTGAAATGAAAATTATTGAGGATCTTCAGAAGAGAGGGTGTGCAATAAAATCCGGGTTGAAATATGGTACCGAGTTCATAGTTTATGTGAATAGGGATGAGAAACATTCAAGGTACATGCTGAAAATTTACCTTGAAAGGATGATATGGCTGGATATAACAGCATTGGTGAGGGTTTCACATGGAGTAAAAAAGATTCTCCTTATAGCTTTTTATGAAAATGGAATAAAATATTTAGGGTTCAGGTGGCTCAGGCCCTAACAATTTTTCCATAATGTATGCATCCCTGGAACCCCTGTATGGAATTGTGTAATAATTTTCAATCCTGTATTTAATTTCAAAACCTAGAGATTTATAAAATTCAATTGCCCTTCTGTTCCTTACCCTCACCTCAAGAACAATCCTTTTCAATTTTTTCTCAATTGAGAATTCTTCCACAGCCTTCATCAAAGCCTTCCCAATACCCTTCCCCTTTTTTGATGGAAGAACAGCAATCGATTCTATATGTGCCGCATCACCCTCAATGAAAAATGTTACATACCCTGATGGCCAGGGATCCTGGTATATGAAAGAATAGGAATTTTCCCTTGTTAACATAAACATTATTTCATTATCACTGTATGCTAGTTTATAAAACACCTTTTTTTCTATATTTCTTATTATACTGAAATCCTTGATATCTCCAGGTCTTATCATTGAGGTTCCAATGGAAACTCATATTAAAAACTTATACGAAAGTTTTTTAAGATGAAATGGAATGATCAAGCATGGATAAACCGTTGAACACAGCATGCATGCATTACAGGGAAGGAAAATGCTATTTTGTTGTTAGCAATCCAACAAAATGCAAACTTTGCTTTAATTTTGTTACCACCGATCCTGAAATAAAAAAGAAGTATGGTATAACCGATCCTGTTGTAACCCTTTATGATATTATAAAGGAAGATAAGGTAATGCGTGCCATGTTTCCCGAGAGCGGTGATGCTGTCCAGACAACCTTTGAATTTTAGATCCTTGGACCTATGAACTGCCAGAGTATGAGGAAAAGAATTATTATGGAAACTGTGGCAACAGTTGCATTAACATAATTGTTCAACCTTTCATTGTTTATTTTCATTTTTTCAGCAATTCCTGATATCAGATCTTTGAAAACATAACCTCCATCAAGAGGTATCATGGGAAGAACGTTTGTTAGACCAAGCATAAGGTCAAGCCAGAATATCCAGTAGAATAGATTCACCATGGGCCAGAAAATGAAGGGTGAAAAGGGAGTATTAAAGATATAATTGAAATAATCTGGAACAGGAGAGAGACCGTTGAATGGATAGGCAATCAATACTAAAATACCCCTTGTTAAACCATACTGAAAGGGATTTGAAATTGATGATAGTATCTGGTTAGGATCTGCAAATGTTGCATTTAAATAGGATATACCAACACCGAGGAATGGCTTTCCAACAAATGATATGTTATTGCTTATGGGTGAATATTTTGCATAATAATCATATTTATCAACAAGCGTGACATTGAAGCTTTTCAATCCATTATTTGTTATGAAT
>JAVRLJ010000017.1:0-13526 GCA_031961585.1 Thermoplasmatota archaeon
CTTCAAACAATATAACCTTAAGACCATCGAAATCAACTGTTTTCGAAATATTTTCAAGCTGGTAAATTTCATGAAGTTCCATTCAAAAAGAAAAGTAATTTTTAATATTTAACATCATCGAAGAAAATAAAAAAATTTATTTGATTACATCAACACCCTTTGCAGCCTTCAGTTCCTCTTCTGTTATTTTTCCAAGTATCTGTTTTGATTTCACACCTGTGGCAACGATCATTATGTTTACCTTTCCCTCATATTCAGGATCTATGGCTGCTCCCCATATGATTCTTGCCTTGTCACCTACCCTTTTATGTATCTCCTCAACAACTCCCTGTGCCTCAGCCACAGTCATTTCGGGACCGCCTATAATATGTATAAGAACACCCGTGGCCGTTGATATATCAACCTCAAGCAGTGGTGAATTTATTGCATCATTCAATGCCTCCTGAACGCGTTCCTCTCCCGGTGATTCACTCTCACCAACGCCTATCATTGCCACACCGCCATCTTTCATAATTGTTCTAAGGTCATTGAAATCAAGGTTCACAAGACCTGGTTTTGTGATCATTTCGGTAAGTCCCTTTATTGCCCTCATTAAAACCGTATCCGCCACCTTGAATGCATCGTTAAGTGGCATCCTTGGAACTATCTGGAGGAGTTTATCGTTTGGTATTGTTATAACCGTATCTGCATTTTCCCTGAGTTTATCAAGACCATAAAGAGCATTCTCCATCCTTACCCTTCCCTCCGCACTGAAGGGCAGTGTGCAAACAGCAATCGTAAGTGCGCCGCTTTCCTTTGCAATTTTTGCAACGAATGGAGCAGAACCCGTTCCTGTACCACCACCTAGACCGCAGGTAATGAAAACAATATCAGCACCCTGCAGAGCCTCCTTTATTTTATCCTCACTTTCCCTTGCTGCTTCTTCACCAATCTGTGGTATTGCTCCAGCTCCAAGACCTCTTGTTGTTCTCTTCCCTAAAAGTATCTTTTTCTGGGCTTTTGTAAGGAGAAGATGCTGTGCATCTGTGTTTGCCGCTATTAACTCAGCACCCACTATGCCCTCCTCCATGATCCTCGTTATTGTGTTTGAACCACTACCACCGCAACCAATGATCTTTATGTTTGTTTTAAGTGATTTGAGTATTTCCTCAAGTTCCTTGTCCTCCTCACTTACCACTGGTGGAGGAGAGGGATTTACAGGCATTTGATTGGCAGAATATCTGCTTATTGCATCCCTAATCAATGATTTCATCACCAATCACCAATATCTTAATTCATTTTCTTATATATAAAATGTTCCAATTTCCACTGGAAAAATTTTATTACCGCGATACTAATCTTTAACCATGGTCGATCAGAGGAAAGAGGATATAATTCTAGCCTATTTTTACAAAATGCTTAACGATTTGAAGAAAATTGTTGAGAAGGAGAACATTGAAAAGGGTGAAGTGGAAAATTTAATAAAAAACTATGAGAGAAAATTGAAAAGGATTGAAAATTATGGCTTTGATGGAAGAACGCCGGATTTTGTTGTTAAATATGGTGAATCATATGTTATAAATGAAGAAAATCCTGAGAAATGTTTCATTGTGTTTGAGCAGATACTGAACAGGGGTGGAAGGGGTTTATGTATAACAAGAACAAGCCCTGAAACCATAGAACTTTTCAACAGGAACGAAAACATAGAATACATATGGTTAACAAAGATGGGTATGGTAAAGAATGAAAGGTTTCAGACATTTTCTCCAACTGATCTTTCTAAAATAACCGGAAGGATCAGCGATTTTGTGAAGGAAAATGTAAAAAATAAATCAATAGTACTTTTTGAGGGTGTAGAATTTTTGATAACAAACAATTCATTCAATGATGTAATAAAAATGCTATCAACGGTCAAGGATATAGTTCAATCCAATAAAGGGGTATTCCTTGTATCAATGAATATGAACACATTAAAAGATGAGGAGAAAAATATTATAAAAAGGGAGTTCCCGAATCAGTTTTCCTTCTGAGTATTTGCAACAATCTCTATCTTACCGGGTGTAGGTAACTTCATTATTGCCTTCCTCAAACTTTCCTTTGCCTGATCAAGATAGTTTGCATCAACCCTGACGAACATTATTACATCCCCTGCATGGACCCTTGCAGCGGTGCCTACGGGTTTGCCGAATGCCATGCTCATTCCGCTTGATATCCTATCAGCTCCTGCACCTGTTGCCATTTTATGTTCCCTGAGAACATGGTGAGGATAAACCCTTATTTTAAGGTAGTAATTGTTTGTTCCAATTGCAGTCATAAGGAATTTGTTTGCAGCAACCCTTGCAGCCTCCAGTGCGGTATGCCTTACCTGGCAATCCTCAAGTGCAACAAGTTTCAAAGTGTACTGGAACCTCTCCTGATTCTTCAGATCACCATGCTCGAACTCGTGTATCCTTGGCTGCGGAATACCTGCTATGTATTCCTTCCTCGTATATGCGGGTCCTGTAATCTTCCTGTACATCCTGCCAGGTTTCCTTACCATCTCCTTACACCTACCAGTATCTAACCATCAATACGTTTTGGTTTTTAATCCTTTCGAATTTTTTTATTCCTTCACGGGTACAAAGTAAAGTGTAGAGGCATCCACTTTTTCCAGAGGAACATCCTTGAATTTTGGCTTTATCCTCATACCTATTTTTACATCCTTCCTGTCTATGTTGTATTCACCAGGTTCATCAACAACAAGGACGCTTGTTAACTTTGAATATGAATTATCGTATCCTTCCACCTCAACGTTAATCAAAGTTATTGGTAGTTTGTCAAGAAAGCTTTCTCCTGCAAAGTATGTTGTTGTAAATGTATAGATTCTGAATACAGCATCTGTAAGATCAACCCATTCATGTATCTCTGCCATACATTCAGGGCAATCGGCCCTTGGTGGAAGGAAAAGAAGATCCTTTCCATTCTTATGCTTTTCCCTGTTTCTGCATACAGTTCCATAAAGTCTTTTGTTTGCAAGTCCTATGAAGTATGGTGAAACCTTACCGAAAGAATGTTTGTATAATATATGGTAGGGTTGTTCAACAACAAGAGGAGTTTTAATTTCTTCAGCCAATATCACCACCCCCTTCCTAAAATGAAAACTGTAACATCGCTTCCAGTTCCGGCATGGCTGTGCGCAAGTCCCCTTCTTGCATTTTTCACCTGTAATTTATCGCTCCTGTAGAATTTTTCAATTTTTCCCTGTAACTGCCACATTACGCTTACAGCCTGCATTATTCCCGTTGCACCAACAGCATGCATACAGCCAATCAAACCACCTGAAGGATTCACATGTATTCTGTTTGCAAGTTTTGGATTTATTTCCTTGAAAACACCCTTTTCATCATCGAATGGTGCGGAATCTATCAACTTTCCACCCTCTCCGTACCTTGCAAATCCAAGATCCTCGTATGTTTGTAGTTCGGATGATGTATACGCATCGTGGAGTTCAACAACATCTATTTCCTCAAGAGGATTTGTTATACCTGCCATTTTGTATGCAACCTTTGCTGCCTTTCTTCCTGCCCTGAAGGAATGTAAACCTGGGTAGACCAGATCCTCATACCATTCTGGTTTTTCATGGGGTAATAAAAGATCCTCCTTTATGAGGCCACCAACTGTTGTTGGCCTATCCGCCGGTCTCATTGTATCCGTTCCATTTCCCACACCTTCTATAATAACAGGCGTTTTTGTTAATTCCCTTGCTATGGATTCTTCAGCAAGCAATGCAACAGCGGCACCATCACTCATAAGGCAGCAATCGAGCCTTTTCAATGGTGTTGCAATAGGATCCGATTTCAGAACATCGTATATTGTTATGAACCCTGATGTATGCTTTGTTGCATATGGGTTGTTTGCATTTGTCTGTGCAAAATAGTTGTACTGGGCATTGTTTCTGTTTTTCACAGCAACCTTTGCAAGCTGTTTTTCAGTAATGCCGAATTCGTACATATACCTCTGTGCCATCATTGCGTAATATGCTGTGTAAAAACCACCAACAGGGAAATCGAAATCGGTATCGGATGCCATAGCAATGAACTCATTCCCCTTACTCGTTGAAACCTCAGACATCTTTTCAAAACCCATTACAAGAACAACGCTTGCATCACCGGATTTAATCATCTCATAGCCTGTTTTCAGACCCAGACCGCCTGTTGCACCACCACCCTCAACCCTTACACTCTGCTGTGGATTCAACCCAAGGTAATCCCTTATTATTGCACCGAAAAGTAGCTGCTTTTCAAAGTGGTCTGAGAAATAACTGACCACTGTTCCATCAATCATTTTTTTCACATCAAGCGGGTCGATTCTAAGATCGTTCTCAAAAAGTGTCATCCTGGCTGCCTCCATAACGAGCTCTTCCTGCGTTGCATCTTTTCTAGCTTTTGCAAATCTTGTCATTCCTCCCGCAACCATCGCAACTCTGTTTCCCATTCAATCAACCTCCTTTTACCTTAAAACTTCCTTTGCAATTATATACTTTTGAATTTCGCTTGTCCCCTCCCCTATTTCAAGCAACTTTGCATCCCTCATGTATCTTTCAATACCGAAGTCACTGAAGTAACCATAACCACCATAAATCTGTATTGCAAGCCTTCCGGCATCCACAGCCACCTGACTGGCGAAAAGCTTTGCCATGGAAATTTCCTTCCTGCAATTCTCACCATGATCCTTCATCATGGCAGCATTGTAAACAAGCAGCCTTGCTGCCTGGATGTTTGTTGCAAGGTCAGCAATGTAGAACTGTATTCCTTCAAATTCTGATAGAAGTGATCCAAATGCCCTTCTCTGTTTCACATATTCAACAATTTTATCAAGGGATGCCTGGGCAAGCCCAACACCTATTGCCGCTATTGCAATCCTTCCTCCATCAAGTATCTCCCTCACCTGTTTGAATCCCTCTCCTGGTTTACCAATAACATTATCCCTGCTTACCTCAACATTGTTGAAGAATATCTCTGCTGTATCCGATCCCCTCACACCCATTTTTCCCTCAAGTTTATTTCTTTCAAGACCGGGTGAATCACCCTCAACAAGGAATGCTGTATGGCCCTCATCACCATTTGCAATAACAACAATGTACTTTGCACTTTTTCCATGGGTTATGAATATTTTTGATCCATTTATAATGTAACTATTGTTTCTTTTTACATAATTTGTTTTCATGTTCCTTGCATCTGAACCCGATGTTGTTTCTGTGAGGGCCCATGCTATTGGCTTGTATGATTGCAAAGTGTCATTTATTACCCTATCCTTCAAATCCTTTGAACCAAAAAGGAACACATGGTTCATTCCAAGGCTGTTATGTGCCTCAAGGCTCAATCCAACACCACCCGAATATTTGCTGATGGTTTCAATAACCATTGCATAGGTAAGGTTATCAAGTGAAAGACCTTCATATTCCTGGGAGATGAGAAGGGATAAAAGGCCATGTTTCCCCATTTCTCTGTAAAGTTCTTCAGGAATATGATCATTCCTGTCAATATCCTTTGCAATTGGTTCTATTTTCAATTTTGCAAATTCTTCAATGTTCTTTAACAACAATTTTTTTTCTTCTGTAAGATCAATGATCAAAATGATCACCCTCATTGGAACAATTTTTAATGGTTGAATAACCTTTCATATAATTTCTGATATTGAAAAAATTCTTTATAAAATTTTCGAAGGAAAGTTTTTTATTGTAATATATTCTGGCTTGGTTGTGTCAAAGGCAGTTTACCTTGGTAAGGCTGAAATAGGCTGGTGCGATAACTGTAATGTACCTGTTCTCGGTGATGAGTGTGGAATATGTCATTCAATTCCAAGAACGGTAAAATCAACCCCGCCAGGAGATTTTAGATTTGCTTTGAAAGGAGATCTTGTTCTTCTTGATAATGCTTTTTCCCATATTTTAAATAAAAAATTTTCAGAAATTTTTTCTGATAATCTTATCCTTCTTAACAGGATACCGGGTGTTGAGAGGAGTGAGGAAATAATTGTATCAGGTCATGTTATTTCTACGGTAATTTATGAAATTAATGGACCATACATTGTTCTCAGACCCGAATTGTTTTTGATGGCAAAGGAACATTTGAAGGATATTTTTGTTTATGCAGATTGCGGTGCGGCGGGATCAATAAAGAATGGAAATAATCTTATGATACCAGGCATTATAAAAATTGGTAAAGATGCAATCAAGGATGAATACGTTTTTGTTCTTGATTGCAGGGGTGAATTGATAGGTACAGGTATACTGAAGATTGATAATTTTGATAAAAAAAATGGTGTTGGAGTAAAAATGAAACACATTTACGATCCTTCAATAAAAATTAATATTAAAGGATCAACAATAGACATGGCTATAAATGCAAACAAAAATTACATGGAAAAACTGGAGAAAAGGGCAATTGAAATGTTAGGTGGATTGAAGAACAATGAAATTGCAGTTTCGTTCAGCGGTGGTAAGGATAGTCTTGTTGCATTGCATCTGGCAATAAAAAGTGGTTTAAAATTCAAAACATTATTTTTGAACACAGGTATAGAATTCCCAGAAACCATTAATTACGTTAAAAATATTTCAAAAAAGTACAACCTTGATCTTGATATAATAGATGCAGGGGATGCATTCTTTAAGCACCTTGATCACTTCGGTCCTCCAGGCAGGGATTACAGGTGGTGCTGCAAGGTTTGTAAGCTCGGTCCAACAACAAGGTACATAAGGGAACATTATGGAAACAATAAAATTTACATGGTTATAGGACAGAGGGGATATGAGAGTGAAACAAGGCATAGAAAGGGATCAATCTGGATAAACGAATGGGTTCCAAATCAGATAGGTGTCAGTCCAATACAGAACTGGAACAGCCTATCCATATGGTTGTACATATTCAAATATAAACTTGAATACAATCCCTGGTACGATAGGGGCCTATGGAGAACAGGTTGTTATCTATGTCCATCACAGGATCTCATGGATCTGAAAATAGTTGAGCAACATTATGAAAATTATAAAAAATGGAATGATTATCTGGAGAATTATGCAAAAGAAAAGGGATTGCCTGAAGAATGGGTAAAGAACGGTCTGTGGAGATGGAACAACATACCAGAACATTTAAATCAAAAAAATATTAAGTTTAAGAGAACAAGTCTGAAGGTATTTTATGAAAATATAGATGATCATGTTAGAATCAAATGGAACAAGAATATTGAAGAAAAAAGAATTCTTAACATGCTGAACATACTTCCAAAGGGTGTCTATGAATACAATAATTACCTTGTTGTAAAAAGTAAATTTAAAGAGATGGCAGAGCAAATAATTTATCAGGCAGCAGAATGTGTTGGTTGTGGTGTATGCACGGGAAGATGTGATAGAAATGCTTTAATTATTAAGGAGGGAAAGGTATGGGTTGATGAGGAAAAATGCATCCACTGCACAAAATGCCTTGGCAAATGTCCAGCATACAATTTCAGATAAAGGGGGTATAAGATTGAACATCACGGATATAATTGAGAAGGTTGAAAAAGCTGTTGGACAGCATAAAATGTCCTATAGAGAACCATGGAAAATATTGATTTCCACGGTACTCTCCCAGAGAACAAGGGATGAAACAACAGAAAAGGTTTCAAGGGCACTTTTTTCAAAATACAGGACGATCGAAGAAATTTCAAATGCTGATTTAAGGGATCTTGAAAATATACTTAAGCCAATTGGATTCTACAGGGAAAAGGCAAAAAGGATTAGGGAAATTGCAAAAATTCTTGTTGAAAACTATAATGGTAATGTGCCAGAAAATAAGGAAGAACTGATGAAATTACCCGGTGTTGGAAGTAAAACCGCAAACATTGTTCTTTCAATTGGTTTTCATCAAAATTACATAGCTGTTGATACCCATGTACATAGAATATTCAACAGGCTGGGTATTGTAAAAACAAAGTACCCTGAGGAGACGGAGAAGGAACTCATGAAGATAGTGCCGGAGAATTACTGGATAAGGATAAACAGTGTATTCGTTGAATTTGGAAAGAAAATATGCAGACCGATAGGACCAAAATGTTCGATTTGTCCATTATTTGAACAATGTGAATACGGTAAAAATGTAGTTAAAAAGTAGACAAAACCATTTTATTTAATTTGTTTATACATTTTGTCTAGGTGTTAAACCATGTATGTAATACAGGAATCAAAGCTTAAAAAGGGTTTACCTAAAAAAACGTTATCAATCTGCCCCGTTTGCAAGAAGGTCATTCCAGCTGAAATTTACGAGGAAAATGGAAAGGTAATGTACAGAAAGGTATGCCCGGAGCATGGTGAATTCAAGGATATTTATTTTGGTGATGTTGAAACATATCTGAGGTTGGAAAAATATGCATTTGATGGTGTAGGAGTTGAGAATCCACAGATAGATGGTGCCAATTGCCCCTATGATTGCGGTCTTTGCAAATTACATTTCAGCCACACAAGCCTTGCAAACATAGATCTAACAAACAGATGCAACCTAAAGTGCCCAATATGCTTCGCCAACGCAAATGCTGCAGGATATGTTTATGAACCAAGCTTTGAACAGGTTGTACAGATGATGGTTAACCTGAGGAATGAAAAGCCAGTTCCAACACCCGCCGTCCAGTTTGCAGGTGGAGAGCCAACAATATATCCATATTTCCTTGAGGTAATAAGGAAGGCAAAGGAGCTGGGTTTTGCACAGATCCAGGTTGCAACAAATGGTTTAAGAATAGCCCATGAAGAGGATTTTGCACAGAAAATGCTTGACGCAGGTTTGCATACAGTTTATTTACAATTTGATGGTTTCAAGGATTCAACGTACATTACAACAAGGGGAAGACCAGGTTTCCTGAAAGAAAAACTTCAGGCCATTGAAAATTTAAGGAACACAAAACCAAAACCCCTTGCCACCGTTCTTGTTCCAGTAATAGTTAGAGGAGTGAACGATGATGAGGTGGGAAAAATCATAGATTTTGCTTTACAGAACCTTGATGTTATAAGATCCGTTAACTTTCAGCCTGTTTCATTCGCTGGTAGAATACCGCAGGAACAGTTAATAAAGGGGAGATATACACAGGGAGATCTTATAAACGATTTAATAAAGCAAACAAATTATTTTGAAAAGACAGATTTCTTCTCAATTCCAATAGCTGCATTGTTCTCAGAACTGGCATCACAGATATTCAAGCATCCATACGTTGCGTTCACATCACATCCACACTGCGGTGTAGCAACATATGTTTTCAAGGATTACGATAAAAATAAGGTAATACCAATAACAAGGTTCATAGATGTTGACGGTTTATTCGAAGAATTGAAACCGAAGATCATGGATGGAACATTTTCCAAAAAATTAAAAATAACTGCATATACTTCACTCTACAATACATTCAAGAAATATTACAACGAGAAGGAGGCACCATCACACTTCAAATTAAAGGAAATACTCGATATATTCAATGAGGGAACCAAGGAGGCCCTTGGAAAATTGCACTGGGATTCACTTTTCATAGGTGCAATGCATTTCCAGGATGAATACAACTATGATCTTCAAAGGTTAATGCGCTGTGTTATACATTATGCAACACCTGATGGAAGGATCATACCATTCTGCGCATACAACTCCGGACCTGTCTACAGAACAGAGGTGGAAAAGAAATTCTCAATGAGCCTTGAGGAGTACAGGAAGAGGTATGGTAATGCAATAGGTACGGAAGGGGCGTGAAAGCTTGGAGGTAGATACATCAAAGTGCAATTATTGTGGTGCATGCGTTGGTTCATGCCCTGTTAATTGCATGTTCCTTGATGAAACAGTGATAAAAATAGATGAAGAGAAATGTGTAAAATGCGGTTTTTGCATAAGGGTCTGCCCGATGGGTGCAATTTCTGCGGAGTGGTTTAAATGATGGAATATGATGTTCTTGTTATAGGTGCCGGCCCCGGTGGTAGCACTGCGGCAAGGTATGCTGCAAGGCATGGTCTCAATGTTCTTTTAATAGAAAAAAGGCCAGACATTGGTTCCCCTGTGAGATGCGGTGAGGGAATATCAAAGTCCTGGCTCCCTGAGGTTGAGATTGAACCACAGCCACAGTGGATATCAAACGAAGTGAAGGGAGCAAGAGTATTTTCGCCGGATGAAAAAAGCATAATAAGGCTTACAGAAAAACAGGCAGGCAATGAGGTAGGATACGTTATAGAAAGGGATAAATTTGACAAATACCTTGCGAAGCTTGCGGGTGAAGAGGGAGCCGAAATATGGGTTAAAAGCCCGGCAATATCTCTAATATTTGAGAACGGGAAGGTTGTTGGTGCAAGGATAAGGAAAATGGGTAAAATTGAGGAAGTAAGGGCAAAGGTAATAATTGGTGCAGATGGTTTTGAGAGCCAGGTTGGAAGATGGGCAAAGATTAACACAATGCTAAAAGACAGGGACATTGTTTCATGCATTGAATACAGGATGGTTGGTATTGATATAAACAAAGAGTTCACAGATTTTTACCTTGGAAGCTGTGCTCCAGGCGGCTATGTCTGGGTCTTTCCAAAGGGGAAATCAGAAGCGAATGTTGGCATAGGTGTTGCATTGAACAAGTTAAAAAGACCAGGTGAGGTGAAAAAATACCTTGATGATTTCATTGAAAAACATCCAGGATTGAAAAAAGGAAAAACGATTGAAATAATTACTGGAGCGGTATCAACGTGTTCCATGCCAAATTCAATTGTTACCGATAATGTCATGCTTGTTGGTGATGCTGCAAGGCTCATAGATCCAATTACGGGTGGCGGTGTTGCAAACGCCTGTATATCCGGAAAACTTGCAGGAGAGGCAGCGTATGAGGCAATTAAGAACAGGAATACTTCAAAGGAATTCCTGAAGGAACATTATGAAAAGAAGGTAAGGGAAAAGTTTGAGAGGAAAAACCTAAGGAACTGGTTCGCAAAAGAAAAACTCTCGGAGTTATCGGATGAAACACTTAATAAACTCATTGAGGCAATATCTGAAGTAGAACTCTCAACAATTTCAGTAAAAAGTCTTCTTGATGCCGTTCAGAGAAAGTATCCTGAATTGATAAAAGAATTTGAGGATCTTCTCTAATTTTTTTTGAGCGAAAGAATTATATTTATTTTACTTATATGGGATTTTCACACGAGAAAGGAATCACTATGACAGAGCTTTTGGAGGAACTGGAGGAAAAGTACGAAAAGAAAAAGAAGGAGCTTGAAATTCATAAGACGGAAAGGGATAGGCTTGAAGCCGAGGCATCGGAATGGGCAAACAAAAGGGATGAACTGAACAAGCAGGTAAAGGAACTTTTCAAGCAGGCGAAGGAGTACAAGGACAAGAGGGATGAACTGAACAAACAGGTACAGGAGCTAAAAAAAGAGAAAGAGGAGTGGAAAAGTAAGGTAGCAAAATTATCGGAAGAATTGAAGGAAATAAGGAAAAAGATTGTTTTTTCAGATTCGGGTAAACCCTCGGTACAGGCACTTAAGAAAAGGCTTAAGGAACTTGAAAACAAACAGGAAACAACAGTTCTTACACCTGAAAAGGAGAAGTCACTTGTTGAGGAAATTCACAGAATAAGTGTTGAAATTGAAAAATTGAAGAAGGAAGAAGAAGAAAAAATGAAAAACAACCAGGAATACATGGAGAAAAAGGCAGAGCTTTCAGTGGCAAGGATGAGGCTTGATGAAATATCTGAAAAGATAGAAGAGGTGGCAAACGAGTCCCAGGTTTACCACGATAAGGCCATGGAAATATATGAAAAGGCGCAGGAATTGAGAAAGAGTGCGGATGAAGCACATCAGAATTATGTTACAATAATTCAGAAGGCAAGGGAAGAGGACAACATTGTTAAGAATTTAACAAGAGAGGTAAGGGACTTTGAGAAAATAATAGCAGGATTGAAGATAAAACAGAAGACAAGCAAGAAGCAGGAGAAGGAAACCGAACTCAAAAAGATCGCAGAGGACATTTTCGAGAAATTCAAGAAAGGAGAGCCACTTACAACTGAGGATATACTCATTCTTCAAAAGGCAGGATTCATTTAAGCAACATTTTTATAACCTTTGTAATTTAAGAAGCTTAGCCCCGGTGGTGTAGTGGCCTATCATATGGGTCTGTCGAACCCATGACCTGGGTTCAAATCCCAGCCGGGGCGCTGGATTTTCTTACTCACAATCAGTTTCAAATGTACTTTGAAATTCTAAAATTTTAAAAAAAATTAACACTTAGAAACCTCGCATTTTAATGCTTGGAATAAGTCAGAAAAAGATGAAACATCCGCATATAAAGTTAAAAATTTCTGTTTTATCAATCCTTTTTTTTGAATAAAATCTGTATCATTGTTCAAATAAACAAAAGTGTTAAATAAGAAATACATTTAAATTGCACTATGATCGCCCTGAACCAGATACTTTTCAAATCGGGCACAGTTTCAAAAATGATAGATTCCGAGCGTTTCAGAGAGGAAACGGATTCATCAATTTTAAGGTACGTGAAAAGGGATCTCGCTGTTCTTTTCTGGAACACAACCTTTGTATGTAATTTAAAATGCATTCACTGTTACGCATCAGCAACACCCCATCCCCATCCCAATGAACTGAAAAGGGAGGAGATGATTGATGTCATTGATGATCTTTCCAATATGAAATTACCTGTCATAATATTTTCAGGTGGTGAACCCCTTATGAATCCATACATTTATGAACTTTCAGAGATTGCAACGGAAAAGGGAATTAGGAGTACGCTTTCAACAAACGGCACGCTTATTGATGAAAATGTTGCAGGAAAGATAAAAGATTCAGGTTTCAAGTACGTTGGTATAAGCCTTGATGGTATGAGGGAAAAGCATGATTATATGAGGGGTGTTAAGGGAGCATTTGATAGATCAGTAAATGGTTTGAAGAACATAAAAAATGTAGGCATAATGTCAGGTGTTCGTTTCACAGTTACAAAGAACAATTATGATGATCTACCAAAGCTCTTCGATCTTTCACTTGATATTGGTATAGACAGGTTTTGCGTTTATCATCTTGTTCCATCGGGTAGGGGTGCAAACGTTGAGGATATAGATAATAAAAAGAGAAGGGAAATGCTCGATTTTTTGATTGAAAAAACATATTACCTTCATGATGAAAAGATTGAGATGGAAATACTGACGGTGGACAATCCTGTTGACGGCGTTTACGCTTTTATAAAGACATTAAAGGAGGATGAGAAGAGGGCAAGGGAAGTATACAGGTTACTCAAAAGAAGGGGTGGGGACAACAGCGGTATAAAGGCTGGAAACATTGATCCCCTGGGATATGTTCACCCGAACCAGTTCTGGTGGGATCTTAACATGGGTAATGTAAGGGAAAGGAAATTCAGTGAAATATGGAGGGATGGTAACGAAATAGTTAATGATCTAAGAAAAAATAAGACGGTAAAACTTAAAGGAAAATGTGCAAGGTGTAATTTCAAAGACATATGCGGTGGTTTTAGGTTGAGAGCACTAAGGATCAATGGTGATTTATGGGCAGAGGATCC
>JAVRLJ010000018.1:0-13169 GCA_031961585.1 Thermoplasmatota archaeon
TGCAAGAAAATTATCGGATGAACTTTCATATTACATGGCTGATGAAAGACCGGATAGCAGGGTTGTTTTACTACAAAAAGAAAAAAATATGCCGAAAATTAGTATAGATTAAAAAATAAATAAAAAAATTATTACGATTTTAGGAAAAATTTAATATATTTACGTCTATTGAGGTATTAAGGTGTTGAATATGATTGATTACTCAAAATTGAAATGTGATCTGGCTGAGAGATGGTCACACATAAATCCCGCACTTCTTCCTCTTGATGAAATAGATCTTGCAATTCTATGTTACCTTAGAAACGATTCCAGGACACCGAATATTGAAATAGCGAAGGCACTCAACATAAGCGAGGCAACTGTTAGGAGGAGAATAAAGGAACTACAGGAAAGAAAAATAATACTTGGATTCTCGGTCCTCGTTAACATACCCGCTGTTGAAAACAGCATTAAGGCATACACGTACATAAAAGTGGATCCTGAAAAGATTGAGAGTGTTGCAGAAAGTATAGCAAAGAATCCAAGAATAATTTCACTTTACAGGGTTGTTGGGGAATACGATCTTCTTGCCGAGGGTCTTTTCCTTTCCATGAAGGAATTGCAGGAGTTCATAGATACTGATCTTAAAAGGGAAGGTATAAGGCAGCAGGTAACCCATGTTGTTGCAAAGGGTTACAAGAGCAATCCTTGGATTGGATTATAAATTTCTTAATGGGCTCGACCGGATTCGAACCGGTGACCTCCGCCGTGTCAAGGCGACGTCATAACCATCTAGACCACGAGCCCTAAGACTTGAATAGAAAATCCCTTTATTTATTTTTCTCTTTTCCCTCTTAAATAAGCCTATTTATAACTTCCTTGAGACCAGGAACTGTATCGTATTCATCAATCCTTTTTGGATCTATCCAGCGATATTCCGTGTGTTCCCAGTCTATTTTTATTTCCTTCTTATTTACTTCCCATAGAAATATGTGTATTTTCCATAATTTATTTTTATCCCTTAGAAGTATGTAGCCCCCATACTTTTTCAACCTTGGATCATTAATCCCAGTTTCTTCCACTATTTCCCTCAGGGCAGCCTTTTCAGGTTCTAGATCTTCTTTGTAACCCGAAACACCTGCCCATTTACCCCTGTAGGTTGAAACCTTATCGCTTCTTTTCAATATGAGTATTTTGTTTGAGTTCATAAGTATTGAGGTAACAACCTCTGTTGGTTCAATATTTATTTCTATTTTATCATTATCTATTTTTATTCTATCCCCATTCTCAATAAGGCTTACATCAATATTTGTAATTGTTGGAATTTTAGCAATGTTTGCTCCTATTATAACAGTTTCATCCGCATATCTGCATATTAATGCAAGGGGTGCGTTGTTGTAGAATTTTAGACCATATATTATGTAGGATCCCACAGTGCTGCCGGCACTGCTTTCAAAAACAAAAATCCTGTCCTTGAGGCTTTTGTTTATATCCCTCACAATACCGCTTTCAGGATCAACACCCCCAAGAAAGGAGAATGAGCCATTCACCTTTAAGACCTCACCTTCAACACTTCCTGGCACTATTACCTTTCCTGTTAAAATCATTCAAGCACCATCTCCAGAAGGTTTTTAAGATCCATAAGAACAGTTTTTTTCTCCTTTCCAAGATAGAATGTTGCCTTTCCTGAATTTAAACCTATAACTGCAAAATTTTTGTAAATCGGTGAAACAACCATACAGGTATCTGAAAAGACCTTTGCCCCGGATTTCTCTATTTCTCTAACTGTATCAATGTTATTGTTTTTAACGGTTCTTGATGTAAAAAGCATCAGTTCCTTTCCCTTTTTTACCCTCCTATTCTTTAATAACTTTGCAATTTCATTTATTTCCATATCCGAAAGATGGGGACATCCAACAAAAACAACATCCGGTTCTTTCTTACAGTTAATATTTTCACTGAAATTTTCAATTTCTTTTTTTTCTATGACCATTTTTTCAATTTTTTCTTTATTATAGATTTTCCATTCGGGTGTTATATTTTCAGCATGGAACATGGGAATGCTTCCGGTTGCATTCATTGAAGCGCCAAGGATTTTTAGATAATCAGGATCATTCTCAATATCTGTGAAATATGGTATACCATTTTCAATTGTTTTTCCTATGTATAAACCAATTGTTGAATAATCCGAAAACTCTGGCCTGAAATCAAACTTTATTTTAATTGTTGGTTTTCTACCCTCATCAGTGTGCATGCCATAATAGGCAACCCTTCCCGTTAATGCTGATGCCAGTGCTGAAATACCGCTCTCCCTGTTTGTTCTTGCACCAAGGATTGAATTCGCATAAACTATGGCTGATGACTCTGCCCAGGCCAGATGTTCTCCCATCGATGGTTTATAAATATAATAGGGCGTGCATGTCAATGTTGGTTTTACACCTATTTTTTTATAAATATCTATTATTTCCTTCTGCTTCAGTATAAATTTCTCATCATCTGTAAAATATTCCGGGCTATCAAGGTCAAAGCCTATGGGATTTATGAAAGTCTGAACCTTAACCCTTGCATTTTCAAATTTTTTTAGAAAATCTATGCCAAAGTCACCTATATTTTTGTATGATATGCCCGATATCTGTGATGATGATATTTCCACAGTCTTTTCAGCATTATAAAACTCTCCAAGTTTTACAATAAGGTTCATTGCTGTGCTTAATGCTTCACCATATTCACCGTTAAGCATTTTTTCCTCTTCATTTGTAAGATACATGTTTCAGGGATTATTTATGAACATTAATAATCTTATCGTTGATCAAAAAGAAAATGTTTATTAATTACCTTTTAATTTTTAAAATGTTTCTTCAGAAAATGGCCTGAGAAATATGACAACATTAATAACACATCTGGACTCCGATGGCATACTTTCAGGTTACATTTTAAACAAATATGTTGAAAAAACCCAAAAAATTTATTTTTCCTCACCAACCTACATAAGGGATACAATCGCCAGATCCATAATGGGATCCTGGGATCCATCCAAACTTTATATACTTGATATAACTGGTGATAAACTTTCTCTCAGGGTTGCATCCGTATATTATGAAGCAATATGGATAGATCACCATATATGGAGTGAGATGGACAATTATCCCAATGTTAAGGTTTATGTTTCTCCTGAAAAGAGTGCGGCCCAGGTTCTTGCAAATGTTTATAAAATATCAGATCCCATGGTTGATGCGGCAAACCATATTGATCAGAACAGAGTTGAAAATGATTTTGAAAAGGATCTGAGGGATCTTATTTCAGCTGTTAGGAACGCAAAGGATTTTGATTATACAAGATTCTTTGAAAATATTATCTATGCTGAAGATTCAGAGAAAATAAAAGATATAATTAAGGAAAATTACAATCTCATTGAATCTTTCAGGAAAGAAATGGATGAGATAAAAAATGAACTTTCGGGGAGGATCAATAAATTGAAAATTAAGGATAAAAGGGTTATTTTTGTTGAACCACACAGGGATATTCCCGTGTATAAAATAGAGGAAATGTTTGATGGTGATGAATGGGATATTCTTGTTGTAAAGTATACAAAGATGAACAAATATTCATTTATAACAAAGATTGAATTCAGGTCAAGGGAGGAGGATGTACAAAGAATAGCAAAATTCTTCAATGGAGGCGGGCATAAAAATGCATCAGGAGCAACAATAAATGGTCTTCTGACAAAAATTGAGCTTGTTAATGCATTGAACCTTTTTTTGTGAATTAAAGGTAATAATAAAAGCTTGCCTTCTGATGAAGGGCAAGTTTGACAGCATCCTCTATAATTTTTTCCCTTGTTAATTTACCATTGGTTAGGAATCCAATCGCTCCCTTTTTTCTTCCAACGTTATATTCATGGTAAAGTTCACTGAATCGTTCATCTATTGTTTTGTTGTTAAGTTCCTCCATGAAATTTTCCGGATAAAGGAAACCCATGGACGTTGAATAATTTTTGTATCCAAGGCTGTCCTGAATCACAATGTAATGAACATCAAAATATCTTTTTAAAGTGTGGGACCACATTAAACCAGATTCTATACCAACACCGTAATCACCATTTTCTATTGATTCCTCTGCCCTTTTTATCGCGAGTCTTATTGTATCTTCATTGTAGGGTTGCTTAATTTTTGTATCAACCTTTTTTGCCTGAACTTTCACGGGGAAATTGAAGAATTTTTTGAAGGCCTTTTCCACAGCCCTTAACTTTACCATATTTTCAGAACCAACGTTTACAACAAGCTCCGTTAATCTTTTTCCATTTTCGTTTATTTTACCCTTAACGATTCTTGTGGAAGTTATGGGTATAAGATCCTCTCCAAGCACCCTTCCTATGTTTTTAATAACCATTTCCTTCTTTCCAAGCAATTTCCTCCTTATGTTAATTTCCTCAGCATACCTTTTTGTTTCGTATGAAACAACGATGTAATCAAAATCCTCCTCAATGGTAGGACCATAATGATCGTTTATCATTCTTATCTCAAAATCTTTACCAAATTTTGATACAAAATTTAACAGGTTCTGGTACCTTTCTTTGTATGGCCTTACTCTATAATCCCTTGTTGAGTTTGCAAATTCGTCACTTGTTAGGCCTATAAGAACGAAGTCACCTGTATTAAATGCCTCCTCAAGCAATTTTTTGTGGCCATCATGTATAATGTGAAATGTACCGCCAACAGCAACTCTCATTCAATACACCTTGAATGAATAAAGAAATCACTTATAAAAAATTTAAGAGAAATAATTTTTTGCTATCATAATAGTAAATTTTTACACTATTAATTGACCAAAAATTATGATACCTCAAACAAATGTTTATGTTCCACCCGATGTATCAACAGTTAAAACGCTGAATCTCATTGCAGGAATTTTAACCATAATTGTATTGATTTTTGCTTTATTGGGGATTCATGTATTCAATTTAACTCCTTGTTCCAAATGGTATGCATTTTATTCTCTATTTTATTTATACCTGGTTGATACTTGAAGTTATTCTTAATATATTTTTAATCTGGCTAATTTTTTCCGGAATTAATTCAAGCCTTGACAGACAGGAATACATCGAAGCCAAAAATTCAACTCTGATTGCAACAATAATCGGTTTTATATTTGGTAGTATAATAGTTGGAATAATTCTTCTGATTGCCTACCTTAAGTACGATGATATAATCAGGAATGTTCAACAGTATTATTCTTCAACAAACAACCCGAAATAGATTCTAATCCTCTTTTTCCTTTAACTTTTTCTTCAATTTTTCAAGTTCATCCTGCTGCTCCCTTGTAAGGGGTCTTTTCTTGGAGAGTTCTTCCAGTTCCTCAATCCTGTTTTTCAGATTCCTTTTTTTTCTCGCAAGATCCTTTTTACTGAGTCCCATTGGAACAAAAATCGCAATGATATTATTTAATATTTTCATGCTTTTAAATTGATTTTGAGCTGTAATATTCAACAAAAAGGAATATGACAATCACTCCTGGTAAAAGTAACAAAAATGTATATTTTATTCCTGCAAAATCAACAACCGTTCCCAGTAATGTGGGAAGAATAGAACCTATAATTGTTGAAATTGAAAAGAAATAGCTGTTTGCAGCATTCCTTGTGTCTTTATCAAAACTTCTTGATAGCGATATAACGCTGAGTGTGTATGTAAAACCATGCGGGATTCCCAGGATAAGAAGACTTATAACAAAAAGATATACATTAAAGGAAATGAATGATAAAATAAGACCAATGGCTGTAAATAGAACGGATGTTTCCATCCAAATTTTTATATTTTTTGCTGGCCTTATTGTAAGCATTAGCCTGGAAAGAAAGGATGTGAGGAAAAATGCAGAATAGAGAATAATTGCCTGTGAATTGTTTAATTTGAAAAATTCCATGCCATAAATTCCGGCAAATGTGACAATAAGTGAAAAGGGTAAAGAATAGGTGAGGTTATTGAAAAAAGCAACCTTAAATCCGTTGTTTCTCCATATGCTTAAAAAATCCCTTTTTACATTTTCCTCTTTTTCTTCCGGAAACTTTAATGAGAATGAAAGTGGAGGAACAATAATTACAATTAACTCAAAGAAAAGAAAAGTTTCTCTTATTGAAAAGTGTTTAAGTATAAAAGATTCAATTGATGGTCCTATAAGAAGGGAAACGCTTAATGAAAGTGTGTATATTGCAAGCATCCTTTCCCTGAATTTTTTATCCTCTGAAATTCCAGCGGATGTCATTATGTTTGGCATAAGCGCACCAAGAGCAAAACCTGAAAGGAATGACAGGATCCATATATTGAAAGGTGATGCAAAATAAAAAAGTGGAAAAATTAATGAATAGAGAATTGATGAAATAATGAAAACAAATCTTCTCTTTTTTGAAACAAGCCTTGCATTGATGAAATTGCTCATTAAAAATGTTGCACCCATAAATGTTGTTGCCAGTAATCCAATTTCTGTTGCAGAGAAATCAAAGTAATTCTTTGCCAGTAAGGGGATGGTTGTTGAAGCCATATTGTTTGTGGATCTTAAAGCGAATGTAAGCGTAACAATAACGATTATGTATAGCAAAACACCTTTTCTTTCAGAGTTTGACATTTTAAAGCTAGAATGTATAAAAATTATTAAAAGCTCTTGTTTACTTGTATTACAATTACAGAAAAAACAAAAAGTTAAAAAATTTTATTAAAAAGTAAATTAAATTTTAAATATTTTTTTATCGAAATTATTTTGGAAAAGGTTTAATTATCGAATCATAATAACGAATTGTGGTTAGTATGGAAGAGGAAAATAAAACGGAAATGTTCAACAGACTTGCCCTGAAATATGCTGAAAGGTTTAAGGGCAAGGTTCAGGTTATTCCCAAGGTACCCGTAAGGGGTCTCCAGGATTTTTCAATCTGGTATACTCCAGGTGTTGCGGCTGTTTCCACAGCAATTTCAAAAAATCCGGATCTTTCATTTGAATTAACAGGAAGATGGAACACAATTGCTGTTGTTACTGATGGAACCAGAGTTCTAGGTCTGGGTAATGTGGGACCTGAAGCGGCGATGGCTGTTATGGAAGGGAAGGCATTGATATTCAAATATCTTGGTGGTGTTAATGCTGTACCTTTACCAATCAGGGCAAGGGATCAGAATGAATTTGTAAATATTGTTAAAAATCTGGAACCGTCGTTTGGTGGAATAAACCTTGAGGATATAGAATCACCAAAGTGTTTCTATGTGCTTGAAAAACTCCAGAAGGAAATGTCAATACCTGTATGGCATGATGATCAGCTTGGCACGGCCACAATAACGCTTGCAGCATTGTACAACGCTCTGAAACTTGTGAACAAAAAGAAGGAGGATGTTAAAGTTGTTCTTAATGGTGCGGGTGCAGCAAACATAGCCACAGCATACCTGTTGATTGAAGCAGGTTTTAAGCCAGGTAATCTTATACTTGTTGATTCAAAGGGCATACTTGAGCCAGGAAGGGAGGATATGGATCACCTTATGCTTACAAACCCCTGGAAATACAACCTTGCAATGATAACAAACGATGAAAGAAGAAAGGGGACGGTTGTTGAAGCCTTGAAAGGAACGGATGTTTTAATTTCAGCATCAAAATCCGGACCGGATGTGATAAAAAAGGAATGGATAAGTTCAATGAACAGCGATTCCATTGTATTTGCACTTGCCAATCCTATACCAGAAATATGGCCGAATGAGGCAAAAAGTGCAGGGGCTAAAATAGTTGCAACTGGAAGAGGAGACTTTCCAAATCAGGTTAATAACAGCCTTGTTTTTCCTGCCGTTTTCAGGGGTGTTCTTGATGCAAAGGCAAAGGGTGTAAATTATAAGGTAATGGTTGCAGCAGCACAGGAAATAGCAGATTTTGTTGAAGAACCAAACTATGATAAAATAGTTCCAACAATGGAGGATTGGCTTGTATATCCAAGAGTTGCGGCAGCAGTTGCATCAAAGACTGTTGAACTCAACCTGGCAAGAAAAGTGAATTCAAAGGAAGGATTCTATAAAGAGGCACTTGAAATAATAGAAGAAACAAGGAAAATATTCGAAACATTAATGAATATGAATTTGATAAGAAAACTTGATGAGGAGGTAATTTTATGAAGAAGGAAATTGAAATAAGGAGAATAAAAGAGAATGAAATTGATCCCGTTGTTGATCTTTTTGTAAGAGTGAAAAAATTGAACAACGAATTTGATTCAACCTTTAAGGTATGTGAAAACGTTCAGGAAGAGGGAAAGAAGGTTCTTAAAAACATTGCAAAAAGTGAGGATCATATCCTTTTAGGAGCATTTATTGGGAAAAATATTATTGGTGTTATGCACACTGTAATACTGAAAAGGCCATGCTATGATCCCAGGGATGAGGCAAGGATAGTGGAATTTTACATTATGCCTGAATACAGGAACAGAGGTATTGGAAAGACAATGGTATCGGAACTTTATAAAATTTTAAAGGAAAAGAATATTTCTCTCGTCACAGCCGAGTTCCCTGCACTTAACCTCATAGCGCTGAACTTCTACAAGAAAATGGAATGGAGAGAGATTGTCAGTATTTATGGAAAAACAATTTAAAAATTCAAAAAATTTTTAATTTTCAATTTTATTTTTTATTTTTATGGATCTTCCCCTTGAAGGCATAACAATCCTGGATGCATCAAGGGTCCTTGCCGGCCCTTTCTGTACAATGATACTTTCTGATCTCGGGGCAAAGGTAATAAAAATTGAGGATCCGGAGAATGGTGATGAAACAAGACATTATGGACCATTCATTGATGGAAAAAGTTTATATTTTATGTCAATAAACAGAAACAAGGAATTGTTCAAAATTAACCTTAAGGATCCGGAGGATAGAGAAAAGTTCCTTGATTTATACAGAAAAAGCGATGTTTTTGTTCATAATTATACACCACAAACGGAGAAAAGACTTGGAGTTTCCTATGAAGATTTAAAGGTTTATAATGAAAAAATTATCTATGTCAGTATTTCAGGTTATGGAAGGAATGGACCAAATGCGGGTTTGCCTGCGTACGATATTATAATACAGGGTGAAAGTGGTTTGATGAGTGTTACAGGTTTTGATGAAAATTCTTTAACAAGGGTTGGGAATTCAACCAGTGATATTTACACAGGATACATTTGTGCAATTTCAATACTTGCATACCTTTTAAGAAAAGAAAAAAAGGGAATGGGTGAAATGATTGACGTATCCCTTCTTGACAGTACAGTTTATTCCCTAACATATCTCATACCCTCCTATTCGGCGGGGAATGAAAATCCAAAGCCCATGGGTATTGCGCATCCAGGAATAGTTCCATACCAGAAATTCAGGGTAAAGGATGGGGATGTTATAATTGCCATTGCCAATGACAGAAAATGGGAAAGGTTCTGCAAATTAATGAACATTGATGATGAAACAATGAAAAAGTATAATAAAAATGAGATAAGGGTTGAGAAAAGAGAAGAAGTAATTAATATTGTGCAGAGAAAGATTGAAAATTTAACCGTTCAGGAAGTGATAGAGAAATTGAAAAAGAATGGTATACCTGCAGGAAAAATAAATAAAATAGGGGATGTGATTTCAAATGAGCATATTCTCGCAACGAATGGCATAATAAAAAGAAAAATTATGGATAGAGAAATAAATTTTGCATCTTTTCCCATAACGATCAATGGAAAGAGAATAAATTTTTATAGAAAGGATCCCCCCATATAATTTTTTTTAGATTTGTCTTTTTTATTATTAACTTTTTAGTTAATGCTTAATTTAAAAAAGTTCTCCTTAAACAATTATGGATCCTGCTTCAAAAATTTTAATTCATTGTCTAAAAAATTATTAGAGAATGAGTTAAAAAAAATGATATTTTAAAAGATTGGTGAAAAGCAGCCCCGGGCAGATTCGAACTGCCGTCTGCGGGTCCAGAGCCCGCTATGCTTGGCCGCTACACCACGGGGCTAGGATCTTTAAATGAAAGATACTATAAAATCTTTATGGGGAAAGTTTATTTTTATAAAATATATTGTGATTTCAATGCTTTACAAGCTTGTGGTTGTTGTTAGAGAGGATCTTGAAATTTCAAAGGGAAAAATTGCGGTACAGGTTGCCCATGCAGCTGTAGAATGTGCCATAAATGCATATAAAAACAGAAGGGAAATATTTGATGCTTGGTATGCTGAAGGGCAGAAAAAGGTTGTTCTAAAGGTTAAAACATTGAATGAACTGATACAGTTAAGGGAACTGGCAAGAATAAACAATCTATTTGCAATATTGATTCAGGATGCTGGCCTCACCGAAGTTTCCCCCGGAACAATAACTGTTCTTGGCATAGGACCGGATAAAGAGAATTTGATTGATAAGGTGACAGGATCTCTCCCACTTTATTGATTTTCTTTCATAATCTG
The DNA here is from genome assembly GCA_031961585.1 of Thermoplasmatota archaeon. GTDB lineage: Archaea > Thermoplasmatota > Thermoplasmata > Thermoplasmatales > ARK-15 > JAVRLH01. The sequence continues at coordinate 10,409 of JAVRLJ010000018.1, forward strand.
TGCCAGTCCTTTCTTTTCCAGGGCTTCTGCAAGCCTTTCACTCAATGTAACAATATCTTCCCTGTTGAGAATGAGATCCCTGTTGAAATCGGCAAGTTCCATTGAATCAAGCATCCTTACAACCCTGAATCTCTCTTTCTCCTCAACCTTCTCCTTTATCTCCTCCACATTTTCTTCAACCTTTTCTTCCTTTGGTTTATGGTTTAAATAGTAATCGAATTTTTCCCTGAGATCCATATAAAGTATTTTTTCCTCTGATGTAAGACCCTCAAGGTTCTGTTTTACATTTGAAAAAGCATCCTCAATTGCCATTATTGCAATCTTTTTAAACCTCAAACTTTTAAGTTCCTTCAATGAATTCTCAACACTCTTGATTTTTCCCATTATCATGGTTATATATTCAAGATCACCTTTCTCACTTGCAATTCTTAGTTCATTCTTCAATTTTTTTAATTCCATCTCAACATTATCGTAAAAATCCTTTTGTATTTCCTTAAGCTTCGATCTTGATGATCTTTCGTTCCTTATAAGCACATTGATTTCATCAATAATGTCTCCCATCAAAAATAATATTATCTTTTTTGATTTAACCTTATCGCTGAATTTTTAATACTCAAATTTATCTGTCATTAAAATTATTAAAGCGGTTGATAAAAATGGCAGAAGGTAAAAGGCAAAAAATAGATTAAATGTTATGGCAAGCATCAGGATCAAGGAATTAACTTCCATGAGCCATATAATTCCCATAACTATTGAAAAAATAAAAATTGAAAATAAAACATAAATCGGAATACCGATCCTTAACCTTGAAACATTTTCAACACCCTTTGGTGTCACAGTGAAAGGTTTATTCATTCCCAAAAGATATGAGAAAAATGATGATATAACGGGGATCATTGCCAGAATTTCCGCAGCCTGGTGGAGTAAATATGCTTTTATATCGTAATTCAATGAACCCGTTTTTGTTATGTTAAAATAGAGAAGGAGTGAGTAAATGAAATAGGGAAAATAAAAAATAGCAAAATAGATTGGATTTAGAATTATTGTCACAAGTTTAAAATCTAAAAAAAGAAAAAGGGGAAGGAATGAAAAAAGTTTCACAGGACCGATAAACAACCAGTACAACCATCCGGATAAATAATCTATAAAGGCTGAAAATGGAATTTTTGAATTCAAAATCAATCCAAGGATCTGGAATGAACCGAATGACCATCTTCCCTGCTGTTTTAAATATGCACTTACAGTTTCAGGTGCCAATCCATGCCATATGTTTATGATATCAACATAAATAATTTTCCAGCCCTGATCCTGTAATAGCAATGAAGTTGCAATATCCTCCGTTATACTTTTTTCATAAAATCCCCCTATGGATCTTATTGCTGCGATTCTTGCAACAAAACCGGATCCAAGAATAAATGCAGATACTTCACTTCTGGCACGCATTATAATTCTTAAAAATAGTTCCTGCTGGTAATATGCTGCCTGGCTCATCTTTAATTTAAAATTTGTATAGTTGGGTGAGGTTTGTACTGCCGCAACAAGGGGATCATTGAAATATCCCATAATACTTTCAAAGAAATCCTGTTTTGGCATCTGATCACAATCAAAGACAGCCATGAATTCATATTCATTCCCTACCATTTTCAATGCGTCATTTATCGCCCCTGCCTTATAACCCTTTCTTGTATCCCTGTGAACAAATTTAATGTCCAGGTTTCTGCAAATTTTTTCAAGAATTTTTACATTGTTTGGATCGGTTGAATCATCTAGCAGCCATGTTTCACCATAAACATTTGCCTTCTTCACCGATATAAGTGTTTTAAAAATTAACTTTGGATCCTCGTTGTATGAAACAACAAAGGCAATTATTTTACCTTTTACTTTTCCATAGATTGGACCAAGTTTATACCTTTTTGATCTTGAAAAATGCCAGTGAAAAACTATAACATTAAAAATGGTAATAAATGTTAGAACCCAGTAAAAATATACAAGTGGAACTGCAAAAATAGAGCCGGATGTAAAAAATGCCAGAAGTACCGGTGTAAGGAAAAAGAGCAATACAAATAATTTTCTGCCATGATTATTCATAGTTAATCCTCAATTTTTTATTCCATAAAGATTCAAAAATTGATGCATATTCAATTTTACCATTAAATTTATTTCCATGTTTTCCACCTCAAAATATAACTGGATCCTTTTTACCAAATTCCATGGTATCATTCCGTTGTTTAAAAATAATTTTCACTTATTTAACCTTTTTTGAATATTTTTCTAATAATTTTTAATTAAGAGATAAGAAAAATTGTTAAAAGGAATTGAACACTTTAATGCTTATCCATCAAAACCTTTTTATTCATTGAAACATTCGCAGGATCAATGAAGCTTGGAGTATTCGTTGCTATAGTAATAGCAATCATGGTTGTTGCATCCACAGGTACATACTTTATTTATGAAAGCTATTTTGGTGGAGAAAAACCCTTGCAAACGGTTACAAATGGAACTGAGGTTTCAGTCTTCTATTACGGATATATTATCATAAATAATGTTCACTATGTATTTGACACCAACATAAAAAGTGTTGCAGATGATAATGTAACATATCCCAAGGCACCAGATTTCAAATATCCTTCATCTTTCCAGCCATTCAATTTCACTGTAGGGTCAAATCAGGTAATAAAGGGTTTCAGTGAAGGTCTCATAGGCATGCATGTGGGTGAAACAAAACTTATAGTTGTTCCGCCATCTCTGGGATATTCCTACA
>JAVRLJ010000019.1:0-13025 GCA_031961585.1 Thermoplasmatota archaeon
TGATAGATTGAAATAATAGTTCAAAATATTCCTTTCTTCCTGGGGACCAAGATATTGAATTAATATATTTTCCACCTGGTTTGCCATGGATGAATTGTAAAGAGCAGCATCAAGGATCCTTGCAATCAAAAGAGATATTGCCTTGCTTTCATTCTGCGTTGTTAAAAACTGTCCGGCGATCTGATAACCATTCTGGAAGTTATCAGCTACGGTGGGATGCTGTCCTTCCAAAATCTCCTGAAAACCGTAGTCCCACCACGACAGGAAGGCCGGCCGGTATTGACTTGTTTGATTGGGGTCCTGTGTACTCAACCATATTAAGGCGTTCTGCCATGGATCGTCCTGTTTATTTGTAATCTGTACACCATATGCACCGAGGTACCACAAACCGGTGTAATTCTGTGGTCTGTAGAATGAAGGCATAACGTCGTATATCTGTTTATCATAAACTGTCTTATTGTTGTATGGTATTGCTGAATCGACAGCTCCCCACATGTTTGGTGTGATAACAAATAATGCTATGAGTATTATTGCCACAATTTTTGACCATTTAATACTTTTCTTTAAGGCAACCTTTATTGAATAGTTGAATGCCCTGAATGTTTTCCCTATTTCCTCAAGGTTAAGTTTTGTTACAATTAAATCAAGCATGTACGCTGCTGGTATTATAAAGCCAGGTGATGCGTTGTAAATGAACCTTGCGGCTGAAAATGCCATGTAAACGCTAACGAGAGAAAAGATAACGAAGAACAGGTAATATTCATTTCTATTTTTCCTTATATCATAAAGCATGAAGAACAGACCCGCAACGAAAAGGAAGAATACACCAACACTTGCATTCATTATTAATTGACCAAGTGTTGGTGACTGTGCTTCAGCTATTGTCATATACATTGGTGTTTTTATGAAATAACCGGCACCTGAAAGGGCATAATTAATTAAATATGGTGCATAGATTTTCAAAAACATAAATGCCCCTATGGCCAGAATTATCACAATTGTATATATGAATGTCCAAGGCAATTTCTGTGTGAACTCAAAGAATAGTGTTGCTATAATAACAAAGAGAAGGAGATAGAACGGTGCGCTCATCCATGGACTTACCATATGTGTAACATAGAAATATGGAAATCCTAGAGGGTATGAGAAAATTCCAAATATTATTGTTATCCATAATATGTGGAAGGATGAAACATTTCTAATCTTATTGTAGAATATCTGAATAACAAGGTATATGAGAATTATAGCCTCCACATATGCGAAACCCTGCCACATTGCCTGTATGGTACCAAAACTAACACCTGCAAGGGCTGAATATATTACGGTCAACCTGTTCTCCCTGAAGAATTTAATTGTTCCATTCTTCCAGCTTGAAAGGCTGAAATAGTTATCAACCCATATTGTTCTATTTACATTTTTCAAGGCTTTGATGAAGAAATAAAATGTCCAAACAGCAAAGAACAAAATTACATCATCATAACCATTCCAGGATGCCACGCTCCTCATCATGTTTGAGGCGCTTGTGGCAATAAGTAATGCGGAAATGATACCAACCCTTCTGTTGAATGCCTCTTTACCAATCAGGTATATTGGTATTGCAATGAGTGCACCGAATATAGCTGTTATAAGCATCATTGAATATCCAAGAGCAGTCATCATATTCCCTGCAAATGGAAGGAAAATGTAGGCGATGCCAATAACTGCCCATTCATAGAATGGTGGCCTTGGATCTATGAAGCCCACAGGGTAGTTCAATAATGGATCGTGAGTTAATTGATGCCCGGTTGAAACAATATAATAAATAACCCTCTCATGGTAGTATGAGTCCGCTCCACCAGATACACCTGCACCACCAAAAATGCCAAAACCACTTTGAATCGCCGGTGTCCATATGTAATATGTTCTCAGAAAGAAACCAGTGAGCACTATGGAAAGCATTATGATGAACACTGTTAAATCCCTTTTTCCTTCAGGGCTGATATCAAACCTACCCATTATTAAATCACCATCCCCATTTTTCAATGGGATTAAACACCACATGCCACTCTATATAAAAAAGTTTTTCAAAATAAAACATAAAAAAATTTAGTCAGATGTGAAAACCTTTTTCACATTCGGTCTGTCTTTATAAAATATTGTTGAACCGCATTCGCAGGATAGATTCTGTGCATCAATCTCTCCTTCAAGTATTCTACCACACATGGCACACCTAAACCTGGACATTGTCTCCTCCCTCCTTCACAATCTCCCTCTTTACCTCAGGCACATATGCTCCTCCAGCCATGGTATAACCGCACCTTGAACAGTACCATATACCGGTTCCAACCCTTCTCAGTGTTCTGTGATTACAGTTTGGACATGTATATGATTTTGTTCTCTGTTCCATGATCTCCTTCCATCTCTTCTTTGTTGAAACACCGTACCTTGGACCGAATCTACCCGCAATTCCCACCTTCTTTGTTCTTCTGCTCATCCTATTCACCCTTCAGGACATACCTTTTTCTAATATCATTTGCAAGGTTAATGGATCTACCTATTAAAGATTTTACCTCATCAACAGTGAATGTACCTTCAAGACCCTTCTGTAATGCATGTATCTTTGAATCCTCACTTGTTGTTATTGTTATCCTTGCAGATGCTATGTTTTCCTCATCTATGTTTGGATCAACAACTATCTTGTCTCCTATCTTAACAAATGTTGTTGCAATGGGATAATGGTTAACGGGTAATTTGAAATTCTCCCCATAATTGTAATTCTTCGCCGGAACCACAGAATTTTTAAGAGCTATTATCGATCCAAGTGCGGATGCATCAAATAAGTTACCATCAAAGTCAAGAACATGAATATCAACAAAAACTATCCATACAAGCTCGCCCGGTTTTATAACAAGTTTTTCAAGATCTATTGCCTTGCTTTCCCTAATGCCTCTATCAACAACCCTCGCAAGTTCAATTGCCTCCTCTCCTGGAGGACCTGGCTCGAATGTGGGTGATGCAAGTGGAACAAGCTCAGCATTTGTTGAAAGTACACCCATGTCAGGTGTATCTGGAAAAGGTTCTCCGGGTTCAATCTTTATTCCAACAAGTACCTGGGTATTACCCAGCTTAAGCAAACATGATCCATTTGCCCTTGGAATGAAATTCTCAATTACCTCAATCTTCCTGTAATCATCCTGTCCCCTTCCATCTATCCTTGAACCCTGTGAAAGCAATCTCTGAATATAATCCTTCTTTATTTCAGAAACAACACTCTCTGTGAATTTACTCATTGCTGATCCTCCTCCTGTGCAAGTCCAACATACTTTCTCCTCAAAGCATCCTTCTGAAGTTCATAAACCTTCATGGCAGCGTTTATAGCCATATCAAGGGCTGTGTTGAATTCGTCCGTTGTCATATCACCATCCATTTGAAGTAAAACAATTTCCTTTGTTCTGGGTATTATTGCAACAGGCAGATCAGCCTGGCCATAATTATCCTCTTCCTTGTTTAAATCAAGTACAACAGTATTTTCAACCTTTCCTGCTGCACAGCCCGCTATAAGATCCTTCATGGGTATGCCTGCATCAGCAAGGGCCACAGATGCAGCTGTAAGCCCGGCTATTCTCGTTCCAGCATCAGCCTGAAGTACCTCAATGAAAACATCTATGCTTGTTCTGGGGAATTGTTCAAGGAATACAACAGAACTTAGGGCATTTGATATGACAAGTGAAAGTTCAATTGATCTTCTGTCAGGCCCTGGCTTTTTTCTTTCATCAACGGAAAATGCTGCCATGTTGTACCTTGCCCTTAAAACAGCCTTGCTTGGATCCTGGAGATGCTTTGGGTATACTTCTCTGGGGCCATAAACTGCAGCGATGATCTTGTTGTTTCCCCATTCAATGTATGCCGAACCATCCGCCCTTTCAAGAACTCCTGCCTCAATTTTAATTGGCCTCAATTCATTGGACAATCTTCCATCAATCCTTCTACCATTCTCATCAATAAGCTTTATATCACTCTTCATTCCAGACATATTAATCTACCTTCTTTGAATTTGAAAGGAATTCCTTTACCCTGTCAGTAAGGCCTATTGTGTGCGCTTCCCTTTCAATAATTCTTATTGCACCAACAACCTTCATAATATCATCAATCTTTCCATCTATCCATATAACACCATTCTGCCCAACGTATATTTTTGTATTTGTTAAATCCTTCAGAACCTTTATCATGGATCCATCCTTTCCTATTATCCTGGGTACCTTTGTTGGTGAAACGGTGATAACATGACCACCTTCAAGCTTTCTCAGACCCTGCTCCTTCAATGTAAGCCAGACCTGTTTCACCTCATTCACACTTGAAACCTTTGCAAGTATCGTATCACCAACGTTAAGGTATTTTCCAGTATCGCCAAACTCAATTTTCCATGGTGTATCATTCACATGCAAAGGTGCAAGGTATGGTGCATTTATGTCAACAACCCAGTTTGATGGTGCAATATCAACAATTTTACCTATTACCTTGTCACCCTTCTGTGGCTGATATCTACCTGATAATGGAATTATGTTCACATATCCCGATTTTATCGATTTCACGCCAAGGTACTCAGCATATGCAACTCCATTTTCAACAAAAATTCCATTGCCCGGTTTATTACCCTGAAGATTTACTGGATCTCCGGGCAGAACAATTTCCCTAATTTTTTCCATTTTTTTCACCCTTTAACGATCTTTGTTTCAACATTTCCATGCGTTTTTTTGTTCAGTACATCATAAAATTCAGTCTGCATTCCAGCAGGAATTTCAATCACACCAACCCAGGATCCATCGTTCTGCCAATCCTCCTTAATTATTGAACCCATCCTTGCAAGATCCTGGTATATTTTTCCATAATTCTCTCCAGATACCTTTACAGCTATTTTTACTTTCTCAATTTTAATTGGTAAAATTGCCTTTATTTCCTTGAGAACAATTGGTATCTGTTCCTCAACACTCTTCATTGGATCTATATGAACCTTTGCCTCCTCTATAGCTTTTTCTATTCTTTGGGGAGGATGCGGTGCATTTGTTTGTGGATTTATTGCATTCTTTGCAATTTCAGCAACGATCTGCCTTTTCTTTTCTTCAAGCATTTTTCTTCTCTGATCCGTTGTTAGCTGTACCTGTCCCTTAAGGATGATCTGTTTTGCCACAGTATTTATATCATCAGTTCCAAATATTTCTTTTAATGTTTCCTCACCCACCTTATCCCCTTTTTTTGCATCCTTGAAAACCTCATCGATTACCATGTAATCAACAATGTTAACATTCTTTCCCTCTTTTATAAGATCCACAACCTTTGGATCAATGAGTATTTCAAGCCTGTGACCCTTCACCTCATATCTTGCAATTACTGCATCCTCTATCCTCACCATACTCCTTCACACTTTTGAAACAAATGGTTGAACTTCCTCCAGGCTCAGTATTCTGAATTTTGATCCCTTTGTTATTACGCCTATTTCAACGTTCAGTGGCTGTGACTGGTCCTCGCTCACCATTTTCAATGCCTTAAGCGCAAGAATGATTGCGTCTTCCATTGAAAGGTTATCCTGATATTCCTTTTCAAAGAATGCCATTACTGTTTCCCTTCCCCTTCCTATGCATGTTGCCTTGTATCCTGTAAATGCTCCACTTGGTTCGGTTTCAAAGAGATAAATATCCGTATCATCGATTCCAGCAATCAAAAGTGATGTTCCAAAGGGTCTCACACCACCATACTGTGTGTATTGCTGAACATAATCGCTTATTTTCTTAACAAGTGTTTCAACCTTTATCATTTCATTGTATGTGACCTTCTCTACCTGTGCTGTCACCCTTGCATAATCAACAAGTATCCTTGCATCTGCCATCAGACCGGATGATGCCGCACCAATATGTTCATCTATAATGTATATCTTTTCAATACTTTTTGGCTCTATCAATCTACTCCTCACCTTTTTATCAATTACAAGTGCAACACCATCCTTGAATCTTATACCAATAGTTGTTGATCCCATCTTTACTGCTTCCCTTGCATACTCTACCTGGTACAGCCTTCCTTCAGGAGAGAATACAGTTATTGCACGATCATAAGCCATTTGTGCTGGTTGCATATATTCATCACCTCATATTTCAATTGATAAACATTTTTTTCCTTATAAATCTTTCATTTTAAAAATGGATAAAATCTTTTTGTAAGGTATTTTTGTTTTTATACCAAGTGGATGGAACTGTGTTCTTGAAGCTTCATAACCCATTTCATTTATTTTTTTAATGAAAGAATCTATTCTTGGTATATTTTTTCCTGCCCTTTTTGATAATTCTTCAAGTGAATAGAAAAAAAGTGTGTTTTCTGGTTTTGATATTTTTATTAAATTCTCAATCTTTTCTTTATTTTCTATATAATCATCAATTTTCATTTCCTTAAGAAATTCATGGTTGTGGATATTCCCTATCCAGAGCGGTCCTATTTTTTTATTATTTATATTATAAATTTCCTGTATTTTTTCCAGCATTGTGAAAGATTTTTTTGAACCCTTCTCAACCCTGAAGAATATTCTGTAATAGTATCCACCAAAGTATGTTAATACAGGATCTATGAAAAGTTCATATTCCATTGCTTTTTCCATTATGTATTTCCACAGTATTCTCACACCAATCTCATGTTTTAAATAATTCCTTTCACCCCGGGCATGGTAAAGCATGATGGATTTATTCCTGTTTGTTCCTGCAAGGTTTGGGAGATCTGTTGAAGTTAAACCGATTATTCCATTATTCCTTATTGATTTCAGTGAAAGATCAATGAATGGAACAGGTGATCCGTAGGGATCGATATCAATGTAATCAAACTTTTTTTTAGGGAAACATATTTTTGCATCATAATCCGTTATTTCAGCATTTGAACTGTTAACTTCCCTGTTCCTTAAAATGAATTCCCTTGCGTATGGATTCTTTTCATTTATTGTTACCTTTCCACCGCATTCCTTTTCTATTCTGAATCCCCTCACACCCGATCCTGCCAGCAGGTCAAGGGCTGTGAAACCTTCCCTGAAATAATTTTTTAGTATAACAACAGTTAGATCCCTTGTTATTGTTTGCATTTTGCTGTAATACACACCTGATCTCTTACCGGGCCCTTTACCTTCATAAAGTGATGGCAGATCCAGTAGAACCATTCCCTCCTTTATTATCATGATTAGACCTGTTCACCCTTTATAATGCTAACTATTTTAAATGGTATGATGTTTCTGTTCACGGGTGTTACCTCAAGTATTCTCACATCATCCATTCTCCTAATATCCTGGAGTATGGGGTTTCTTGACTTTTTATTCAAAGTCATTATTATATTCTTTTCCATATCAAGTATTTCCTTTATTTTTTCTGCAAACTTTTTTGATTCAAGTTCCATCTTTCCAATCTCATCAATAACAATAATGTCCTTCTCCTTTGCCCTTTCAAGCGCATTCACACCAAGTTCATCAAGAACCTTTACATCCACACCATATTTCCCTACCCTGTACCTTGATTGTATGTAAATTGAGGCAAGAACAGCCTTTTCCTTCGTTGCCCAGTCCATTATTGTAAAACCTACCCTGTTTCTGTTTTCAACAATTTCTTCAGTTATAATTCCACCCAATGTGTATTCCTTTTCAAGTAATTCAATCGTTTTTAGCAGTGTTGTTGTCTTTCCCACGCCAGGTAAACCGCTTATACCTATTTTAACGTACATATCAATCAACCCTTATTTCCTTAACAAACATTAGAGGATATTTCATTTCATCAATATATTTCATTGAACAGTATGCGCGAACATTGTTGTATTTTATAACAAGATCAACCTCAAGCATATCACCCGTTAATGTTAAATATTTGTAAACCCCCCTGTTCTTTTTTATCCTTTCCCTGTTTATTTTTACCTTACAGTCCTCAACAAACGGCTGAACCTTCACGCTTTCCTCAATGGCCCTTTCAAGAACATCCACATTATTTTTGTTTATTGGTGTACCAACGAACTGATGGTATATTGTACCCATCTTTATTCCAGCCTCGAAAACAGCCCTTTCCCTATCATTACAGTTGAAATATTTTTTTGCAGGATCTTCCATTGTGTATGGGTATGCAAAACAATATTATTATTTTTTAGTTTTTCATGTCAATATAGTCCTCACATGGAACATCCTTGCCCAGAGATTCCTTCATTTCCTCGGCCATCTTTATACATTCAACCTTTTTATGTGTTGTAAAATCAATACCAAGGAATTTGAGTATTCCCTTTGCTGCCCTGTTACCATCTGCAACAGCACTTATGAAATCCTTTGTTTTATTTACAGCATCACCGCCTGCAAATATTTTTGGAATTGATGTCTGTCCCAATGAATTCACAACAATTTCATTATCCTTCATGTTTAACTTTTCTGCTATCTCCCTTGGAATGAATGATACATCCGTTCCCTGTCCTGTTGCCTCAATTATTGTATCGCATTCAAGGAAATATTCAATATCCTTTATGGGAACAGGCCTGAGCCTTTTTCCCGATGAATCAGGAACCATTTCATTCTTCCAGTATCTTATACCCTTTATGAAGTTATCACTATCCTTAACGTACTCGATCGGTGTTGCCTTCCATATGAATTCAATTCCTTCCTCAAGGCTTTCCTCCATCTCCTCTTCAGCATTTGAACTTGGATAACCGGGCCTGTCCTCAGCCCTTCTTCTGTACATAACATAGACCTTTTCAGCCCCAAGCCTTTTTGCTGTCCTTGCCGAATCCATGGCTGTGAATCCACCACCTATTATTGTAACAACCTTACCCATTTTTATTTCCTCACCAAGGTTTGCCATTTTCAGAAAATCCAGGGCATGGTAAACATATTTACCATCCTGGCCGGGTGTACCTGTTGTATGCCTTTTCTGGTTTCCAACACCAAGGAATATTGCATCATAATTCTGGTAAATTTCATTGAAATCTATATCCTTACCAACATGTGTGTTGAAATGGAATTCAACACCGGCATTCTTTATGAAATTGTATTCCTTATCCAGAACCTTCAACTGTAACCTGTACTTTGGTATACCGACGTTCAGTTCTCCCAGAGGTACAGGTAAAGATTCAAAAACAGTGCATTTAACACCAAACATTGATAGAATATAAGCAACGGTTAATCCCGCCGGACCGGCCCCTATTATTGCAACCTTCTTTCCAGTATCAGGTCTTTTTTTATGCTCCAGTATTTTTGAATAATCCGGGAACTGTTCTGCAACGAATCTTTTCAGATGTCTAATTGCCACGGGTTCCTTATAAACACAGTTATCCTCACAGTTATGCGTGCATATGTTTCCGCATATTTCAGGGAATGGAAGATCCCTCATTATTATTCTTAGAGATTCCTCAAATTCACCCCTTGCAATTGCCTGCACATATCCAGGTATATCAAGCCTTGCAGGGCAGCCCTGAATGCAGAGACCGCAGCCCAGGCACCTTGATGCCTCCCTCATTGCCTCAGCCTTTGTATAACCAAGTGTTACAGGCATCTTGAAGTCCTTTACCCTTTTTTCCACACTCTCATGCTTTATTGGAACCCTTTTAAAATTTAATTTGTAAATTAAAGTTTCAGGCATAGATCTCAAGGGTAAATAGTAAAAATAAATATTAAGTTTTTCCAGAAAACATGATCTCCTTATGTCAGACAAATATCAGATAAACATAAATAGATGTGTTTATTTCTTATTTTTTTATGATAAAGCCTTAATTTAACAGAAAAAAACAATTAAAATTTAATTAATATTTTGGTGATTTTCGACAAAAATTTAATAAATATGATAATTCCTAAAATTTTTAGAAATATTAAAAAAGTGATAATTATGGGTGATGTGGTAAATGCATATAAAGGAAAATATGATTCAACAGGCAGGATTGCAAATTTCCCGAAGATTGTTAAAGACAGATCTGCAAAATTTATACTAAAAATATTTAAAGCAACCAAGAAATTTGAACGCATGCTAGTTTTTTTTGCAGAGGTGGAAAAACATAATTTACTCAGGGTAAGAATGGAGTTAAGGATTATTGAATTAACTCTTAAAAATATTCCTGCATCCAATGTTGAAGTCTGTAAAATAAATATGATGGTTTTAATTAAAAGTTTAAAATCGAGGTGAAAGCGCAATGAAAGTAATGTTGATATACCCACCAACCAATCGTCTCTTTAAACTTGCTCTTAAAACCTCGCCTCCTCCTCTCTCTCTTGCATATCTTGCTGCTGTTGCAAGAGAGAATGGTCATGATGTTAAAGTAATTGATTCACAAGTTATGGATTATACATTCGATGATGTTGAAAAGGAGATAAAAAATTATTCTCCTGATCTTGTTGGAATAACAGCAACAACATCCATGATACCCGATGCATACCAGGTGGCAAAAATTGCAAAGAACATTTCAAAGGATACAAAGGTTGCGATCGGTGGTCCACATGTTACCTTTGTACCAGAAGATACATTGAATGAAAGTGAAAACATAGACTATGTTGTGAGAGGGGAGGGAGAAATTATTTTCTCAAACCTTCTCAAGCACCTTGAAGGAAAGATGGAATTAAAGGATATAAGAGGTTTGAGCTACAGAAAAAATGGAACAATTGTAAACAATCCACCTGAACAGTTGATAAAAGATGTGGACACAATTCCTTACCCTGCCTTTGATCTTTTACCAATGGAAAGGTACAAGGCTGACGACAAGGAATACGGTACAATAATAACATCAAGGGGATGTCCTTACCACTGTATATTCTGTTCATCATCACTTCAGTTCGGTAAGCAGTGGAGAGGTCATTCTGTGGAAAGGGTTATGGATGAACTTAAGATATTAAGGGAAAAATACAACAAAAAGGAAATAGAGTTTATGGATGATACATTCACACTAAACATGAAAAGGGCAATTGAGTTAACAAAAAGAATTAAAGAAGAGGGTCTTGACATATCCTGGTCAGCAACCGCAAGGGTAAACCTTTTCAACGATGAAATAGCAAGCTCCATGAAAAGCGCCGGTGCACATACGGTGTATTTTGGTATTGAATCTGGAGTACAGAAAACACTGGATTTTATAGCAAAGGGTATAACGCTTGAACTTGCAAAATCTGCTGTTAAAAAGGCAACCAATGCAGGTCTTCACACCTTTGGATCCTTTATAATAGGTTTTCCGGAAGAAACTGTTAAGGATGTTAAGGCAACAATAAAATTCTCACAGAAGGTAGGGGTAACACTGGCTCAATTTACAATTGCAACACCGTTTCCAGGAACAGGGCTCTGGAATTATGTTGTTGAAAAGGGTCTTCTTTTAACAAGAGATTGGGGGAAATATACAGCAATTACACCAGTGATAAAATTGAAGAATTTTACATCTGAAGAAATTATGAAATGGGTTGCAAGGGCATATATAACTTTTTATCTAAGGCCAACATATCTTCTGAGTGATATTATAGATCGTGAAGGATTCATATTCAAGCGTATGATTCTCTATATAAAAGATCTTGGAGTTATCAGGCAATATATATGAAGAATGATTAAAATTGAGTACTATAAACTAAAGTTCATATTAATGATTTACTGCTTTATCGGAAATAACATCAAATTCATTCATTGAAGATTCTGTTGAAATTGCAAAATCAATAGGGATGTTCAATGATAAGGTAAATGTTGCAATTGATGAACATGATGATCCATACTATGGTAAGAATTATGTAATGTGTCGGAAAAACACTAGTATTTTACTCGTTTTACTTCGAGACGCACCGAAATTGCTAAGGTATCTCAAGAGAGAAAATAAAAGATGAAATGGTGGAAAATACAGTCAAAATAGATATCTTCTTATTCTTTTTTTAAATAGGACGTTTATAAAATTAGATAAAAATAAAGTCAAGACTTGATAAAATATAATTCACAATCGCCCTAACAAAAAATAAGAAAAAAATTGAAAATTTTATTGTGAAACCGCAGAAACGTCATACACGGGAATGTTAAACTCTCCTGTGATAGTAGCACCGTTGCTGCTGGTTATTATAGTTAAGGGAGCGTTGTTTGTTATGACCTTCAGCTCCAGACTATTTGGTGTTCCGACTGAGGTTTGAAGAGTGATCGACCCTGAAAAGACACCTGTCACTTGTGACGAAACAGCTCCATAAATTGCAGAAGAGACACCCGTAGATGTAAGGACATCGTTTGCTAGATCAGTCCATCCTGATCCAGGATTCCACCCATCTGCAAGAGCTATAATTGCAATTTCACTGAGCCCAAGTCCGATGATTGAGTAAATGTATGGCCGGATGTTGGTGGCGGAAGAGCTTATGCTGTCTTCAATTGTGCACCATTGTACCGCTTCCCCGTTGGTCATATTGTAGTACGCGGTCTTGTAATTACTGGATGTGAATAAGTGTTTGACCAGGTTTTCAGGTTCCATTAGTGACCATGTACTTCCCCATGTGAGATCCATAATTCCCATCTGAAACAGGTTAGTGTTCACTATGTTAAGAGATGCAAATTCTGTTATGCTCTGGATGTTATTTGTTGGGAGCCACCTATTTACTCCCGAGTTCTGGTACAGTTGGTAGACATCTATTATTGTGGCACCAATTACATAAAGCATAACAGCATTCGGTGCACCATCCTTAACAGGAAGAGCGTTATAAACGGCGCTCCCGGTTACCCCATGACCGTTGACACTAGGTAATTCATACGAACTTCCATTCAGGATAGACCACGAATAAGTCCCATTCAGGTAAGCGCACTCTCCAGGATGTAAGAATGGTGCTTGACCAATGTCGCCCAAAGCTACGGCAATATCAATTAACTCGTTGTTGTTTTGAAGTATTGAGTTGTTTGCCCATGCTAATGGTATGGGGTAATTGCTGAAAGTGGACTGTTTTTTGAGAACCCACATGTAATGCTCGCTTCCTCCAGCTGTGTGCATTGGATTGATATATTGAACTCTGTATCCTTTGAGAGAACTTAGTGATGGATGAGAATTGATGCTGAGACTATAGAAGT
>JAVRLJ010000020.1:0-12851 GCA_031961585.1 Thermoplasmatota archaeon
AAGAGGCTTTCCAACAACAGGTGTTCTGTTTATTATACAAACCCTTTTACCCTTGAGATCGATACCAATTTCCTCTATGATCCTTATAACAGCCCTTGGTGTTGATGGCACATGATCCTCATTACCTAGCATTAATAATCCGAGGTTTAAAGGGTTCTGGCCATCGGCATCCTTTTCAGGATCTATGTTCATAAGTATTTTTGTTTTATCCAGGTGCTTAGGTAAGGGCATTTCCACCATTATACCATGAACATTCTCATCCGCAGATAATTTTTTTAATAAATCTATTATTTCATTCTCGCTTGAATTTTCCGGAAGGTTGTGAATGTATCCGTCCATTCCAAGGCTCTTTAACTTTTTTATTTTTGAATTTGCGTATATCCTTGATGCCTCATCGCTACCCACAAGGATTGTATGCAGTGTTACCTTTTTACCATACCTTTTCTCAAAATCCCTTGCCCTGTTTGAAAGATCCCTTTCAATCTTTGAAGCTATCTCCTTTCCATTTATTATCATATTTCATGGCATGCATTTTCAATATTTTATTTTTGCATGTTCTGTATCCTTTCAATTAGTACCTTTGCTGCAACGTTTTCACTGTCCATGCTGAGTATTCTCTGACATATTTCAAGCGCCTTTGAATAATTTCCCTTACCAAACTCATCGATTGCCTCTGAGAAAAGTGTTTTGAATTCCTCACTTCTTTTTGTTTTAACCCTTTCCTCAAGCGATTTAATGAAACTCTGAAGATCATCGTATTTTTCAGGTATTTCCAGATTTTCCCCCAGTGCATCAAGCAATTCCCTTGCCCTGTTTTTCAATTCTTTTATTTTCTGATCCATCTCAATGGAATCAAGATTTTTTAAAATATCCCTTGCCTCAAAATCACCCGGATATTTTTCAATTATTTCCCTTAATTTTTCTCTTGCCTCATTGAACCTCTTTTCTTCAATTAAAATTTTTGCAATCAATTTTAATGCACTTAAATCCTCAATTCCCTCTATAATTTTTTTGGCATTCTCATAATCCTTTGCTTCAAAAAATATTTCAGCCTTCATTATTTTTGCATCCTTACTGTTTTTATCAAGTTCCAGAACAATATCAAGGCATTTGTTTGCATCATCAATGTTCCCCTTTTCATGGTATATTCTTGCCTTCGTTATCCATGGTTCTGGATCCTTTTTATCAATTTCAATGGCCCTATTTATTTCCAGCAATGCTTCATCCAGTCTTTTTAACAGCAAAAGAAAATTTGAAAATTCATAATGTGCAATTTTGTTATCCGGATCTATTTCAACTGCCTTCAAATATGCCTTTTCAGCATCACCGTATTTGCCCATTCCTGAAAGGATTTTACCAAGCATGAGCCAGGGTTCATAAATTTCAGGCGATATTGATATTGCCTTAAGAACGGTATCAAGTGAATCATCAAACCTTTTCATTTCAAAAAGTATCTTGGATTTAAGCAATAAACCATCGGCGGTTTCCTTTATTTTTAAAGCATTATCAACATATTCCAATGCCTTTTCATAGTTACCCGATTTAAGAAATTCCTGGGACCATTTAATGTTGCTTTCAAATTCACCGACACTTGGTAAAAATGTACCCTTTTCCTTTTCCCTTTCAATTCCAACATCGTAATCCTCAAGCATCTTTCTGAAACCATCCCCGTTGACAAGCAAAATATCATGCTTTGTTCCAAAAATTATTGCATCCGAATCGAAGGATCCTGTTGTAACCACAACCCATTTAATATCCTTTGCATTTAAATCCACAAGATCCCTGAGATCCTTTTCATTGACTTTATCCTTCCTGACAAATATGAAAAGGTAACGTTCTTCACCGGGTAAATTTGAAATGGAATCAATGGCAACAACGTTTTCCCTGGAAACTGTGTTTGTGATCTTAAGACCCATGGCCGTAACCAGTTCATTACAAATATTTGTGAATTCCTTTATATCCAATGATTCAAGATTTTCCATCATTATTTTTAATTACTTTCACAATATTATATTTTGCTATTCCCAATTCTCATGTGAAATTATAAGTACATCTATTCTCCTGCCCATTGAACTATTCCTCTTAACTTTAATTGAATAATTCAGTGAATTTAAAGCATTCAAGTGAAACTTTATATCATTCTCCAGAATATTTCCATTGAATATTATTGTGTAATGTGCTGCTTTCTTTTGAAGCCATGGTGAATCCAGGGCTTCATTTATTGCATCACTAAGCATGTCCATTCTTTCCGTGGATCCCATCCCGACACCCAGCCTGCCCTTGAATTTTTCAATATCAATTTTATCAACACTCTCTGAAAAATTTTTTATGAAAAATTTCACCATTTCCGCCTGAACATTGAATATGTACTTCAGGGGAACATTTGGGAAATATTTAACAAGGTAATCATTTTCAAATAGAATGAAAGATTTGTAAAGTTCTTTTATTTTATCTACTGAATTTTTTGCCCTTTCCCTTCTTGTTATACTCTCCGAACCAAACGGGTAAAAAAATATTCCCAGTGAATTTTTGTGTAATTTTCTGCATATTTTACCGTATATGTTTGATAGGGATGTCCCCATCCTTCCACCAAGACCTGCTATGAAATAAATCATATCATAATCATTTTCAATTGTTTTGATCAATAAATCTGCCTGTTCTGTCAATACCTCATTACCTTCGAGAACTGAAGCATCATTCCAGGAAAAGTAGATAACATCATTTTCACGAGAATCATCCACAATAACCTTTTTAAAATTTTCAATATTAATGTATCTAACAATATTTTTTCCAAGACCGCCAAGGCCAAGGATTGCACCTGAAAGCATTCACCTTTCCTCCCCCTGTGAAAATATCTTTTCGTAAAGCTTTTTTGGATCCTCAACATCAACAGTTTCATCTGACATTAAAATCTTTTTTATGTTATCCTTCCTGAACATCCATAGATGTATTCTCCATTGCCTCCCCTTCAAGAGATTCACCTCATAGGATTCCGTTTTAAGTATTCCGCACTCCTCAAGGTAATAAAAAATATCCCTGTCAATTGGTGTGAGAATATTATCAACAAGGAAATCATCAAAACCAAAAAATCCAAGTATATAGTCGGTGAGAGAATAAATATCAGCTTTGTTCATTCCCTTAACTGAAAGGATTTTGTTCAAGACCTGAAAAAGTGTATCCCTGGTGATTATTTCCAAATCATTCACTTTTGAACAGTAATAACATTACAATATAAAATTTTGCGAAACTACAGATTTTGTTAGTTTAAATACATTCAAAAAACTTTATGAGTCTTTTTTAAATAAAACCAACTTTCTCCGTTATTACAATATTCTAAAACAATAATTTTCACGAATAGTGTTAAATCAAACAGTATCTATCTAAGTTCATAGTTCTTTTCTATCAAAACACCTGCCTTTTGAAGCATTACGGCCGATGGTGAATATTTTTCAAACGTAAGGTCTATAGCCTTTTTAATGTGATCCTCGTTAATCACGCCGTATATGATATACTTCATTCTAATTCTTGTGAATACTCTGGGTGGCTCATCAGCCTGTTCACTTTCTACTTCCACTTTAAAATCTTTTGGATTTTCATGCATCCTCCTAAGAATTGAAACTATGCTTATTGAAGTACAGGCAGCCAGACCTACCAAAACATAATCCATTGATGATGGTGCAACGATTCTATCCGCATCCACAATTACTTCATGCTTTTCATTTACTTTCACTTTGAATTTCAAATTTTCAACAAGTCCTACTTCCAGTTTCATATTCTCTACCTAAAAATGAATTGCATTAAAAAATAAAAAATTTTACAGGATATTTTTCCTGTTTAATTTTTTTCAGGATTCTTTTTTTTTGATTAATCTCCTCCCATTTTTTTCAGAATTTCAATACCATTGACAAAAGCTCTGTTCCCACTTATAAATCTAACTATTGAAACTGCATCCAGCAGTTCCTTAAAATTACCTCCATTTTTAAAGTACTGGTTCAAATATACCTTTTCGCATTCAAGATCATGTATGGAGGAGCTTACAGCATATGCTATTAAAAACGCATACCTTTTTTCAAGTTTTAATGGATTCATAATCAGTTCATTTCTTTCTCTCAGATGTTCTTTCAAAAGATCCACCGAATACTTGGATAGTATTTTAAGACGGTCAGGAACAGATCCTGCTTCCATTTCCATTTTCTTTAAAATATTCTCTGCCTCTTCTTTTTCGTTTGGACTTATATCAACATTTCCCACGACTGCGGGAAACGTATTTGATACTGTCATAAGGGTAGAAGACATTAAAGCCATTTTTGCAATGCGCATGGTATCGAGGATCTCTTCATTTGTTGAACCAAAATTTTTCGCCAATCTGTAATGAATCATTGCCGATTCTTTTGGGCCGTTTGCAAGTGCAACTGCCATTGCAATCAATGATGCAATCTTTTTTGGTATATTTTCTCTGCCAAGATAGAGTTTTATGTTTTCATTAAACTGCTCTATGGCCACATTTTCATTATATTTGGCCAGAAGCCTTATTACCTCAGGCATTTCCCCAAGAGATTTTTTTGCAAATTCCTCAATTTCTTTATAGGTTGTCATAAGTTGAAAATTCACTTCAGATTAATAAAAGTTCTTAGCAAAAAATTATAAAATTTTAAATACCATAATTCAAATACGTAAGTTAAATGGTCTGATACTTTCACCAATAAAATTAATAACATTTAATGTGATTCCAAAGGAAGTTTAGAAAAATAAAAAGTACAAAGATTGTGTTATGAAAAATCCAAAGGGTGGTTTAAATGAAAAAGAATGTAAAGGTAAGTATGCTGGATAATCTGGATATGGAAATTTTGAAGTTATTGGAAGAGGATTGCACATTAACATATCAGGAAATAGCAAATCAGCTCAACAAAAACCTTTGGACAATCAGGGACAGGGTCATACTGTTAAAAAGGAGAGGTGTAATAAAGAAATGCAGGGCAATACTTGATTACAGCATGATGGGATATAACTGCAAGGGCATATTACTCTGCAATATACCTCCCAATTATATAGAGGAGGCAATAGAGTTTATGAAGAAAAGTGAGGAAATAAAAAGCATAACTGTTATAACAGGTGATAAAAGGTTTTTAATAACAATAGTTGGCAGAAATTGCAATGAAATAAGGAATTTTATAAGGAAAAATCTTATCAAATTTGAGATATTTAATACAGAACTGAACATAGTTTTGGATGAACCATTATAATCCACAATTTTTTGATAAAAATCTTATCACTTATAACAAATTTTGTAAACAATCTTTAAATTAAGAATCAATATGTCACCATTTATGGAAAACGATTCAAAGCTTGTAAAACTTAGGGATCATCTGGACAAATTCCTTGCAGTGTATGTTGTCATATCGATAATCATAGGACTACTGGCTGGATTGCATGCTGGTTCATGGGTTCCGGCACATAAGGGCTCGCTGGAAATTCTGCAAATGGCTGCAATAATAATAATGATCTTTCCAATGATGGTCATGTTGAACTTTAAGGGCCTTGCCCTGGCATTTAAGTCCTGGAAGATGCTTATAGTTGTTCTTTTGATGAACTTTGGTTGGGGTCCAATAATGGCAATATTGTTGGGTGATTTATTTATCAGTAACCCACTTTTGAGGCTTGGAATATTTCTTGCCTGGCTGGTACCATGTTCATCCATGTCTGTGGGTTATGTGGGTTTGATGCGTGGTAATATTGAGGCCGCGACGGCAATGGTTGCAGTAACATTTATTCTGGCAATACCTATAATACCAGTCTGGGCAGGGGTGTATGGTTCTGCTTACCACATTAATATTCCTATGACGTTACTTATAATGACAATTATAGAAATTATAATCATACCATTGATCGTTGGACTCTTAACACACAGCGCACTTTTGAAAAAACTTGGTCCTGTTAAGTTCAAGCAGTATTCGCCAATTTTTCCATCAATCACACTGATTGGAATGTTCATGATAGTATTTATTATATTCTTTTCCAATGCTCAGCTAATGTTAGCGCATATTTCACAGGTACTTGGAGTTTTTTATGCCGCAATGACCTTTGGAACAATTTCGCTTATTTTCATGACTGTCCTTTTAAAAGCTATAAAATTCAATTACTGGGATGCAATGGCTGCATTATTCCCGAGCATTGGTAAAAATGAAGGAACTGCAATAGCAATAGCTGCAATGACATTCTCTCCTATGGTTGTAATACCACCATCAACTTTACCGGTTTTCCAAATTATATTTCTCGTAACGTACATAAAGTTAAGGCCAAAGATCGCACATTTCTTCGGTATTAAAACAAGGGATGTTAAATTCAAGGAGGAAATGGAAGAGGAATTAAAAGCTTCTCAAGGTGGAGGTGAATAAAATGAAAAACATTTTAATTCCTGTTGATTTTTCAAAGGGCAGCGAAGATTTCGTAAAAAAAGGACTATCATTGTTTCAGGATATCGAAACAATAAATTTTCTTTATGTTGTACCATTGAGCGTAAAAGAATTTGCTGAATATATTGACCCTGATTCCGTTTCATTCGCAAAATCCGTTGCAGAGAAAAAAATGACTGAATTTATAAAAGGCCTGAACCTGGATAAAAAGTACAAGGTGAAATATGCCATAACGGACGGTGATCCTGCAAGGGTCATAATAGATCTTGCAAATGAGGGAAAATTTGATGCAATAATAATAGGTCACAGAGGCTATTCCTATGTTGAAGATTTTTTCATTGGAAGTGTAACACTTAAGGTCATATCAAAGGTGAATATACCAGTGATCGTGATAACAAAATAACTTTTTTTATTTTTTTTTAATTTTATTAAAATTTTATTCCTAAGCATCATGTTTTTTTATTATACTCTTTTTATAAGAAAAACATTTTTCCGAACGTGTACTATAACTAAATCCTTTTGTCATATAAAATATTTACAATATTTCAAAAATTTTTGATTCAAAGTTTTACAGAAAACGCATAGGATCGTCAAATAATCAAATTTAAATATGATTATGTAATTTAGGTTTTTATGGGAGCAAAAAGTTGGCATGGAGTTGATAGATCAAAATTTCAGTGGTTTCCAATGATTAACTATGAAGCTTGCACATCCTGCGGTCTGTGTTATCTTACCTGCGGAAACAATGTTTTTGTCTGGTCAGTTGATAAAAATCTCCCATTGGTTGCCAATCCAGGGAATTGTGTTCTGGGATGTACAACATGCGGAAAAATATGCCCTGAGAATGCAATAGCATTCCCTGATTATCCAAAGAACTTCATAGGAAAAATAATACGAGAAAATAAAATATTTACAGAGGTCAGGAAAGAGCTTGATGAACGTTTAAATAAATTTCCTGATTATATTGTTGAAAACCATGTGGAACTTGATAAAAAAGATCCTGCCAATAATTTTGCCATATGGCATGGGATCAGCAGAAAAGAAATAGATTGGCACCCTATCATTGATAGGGAAAAATGTGTTGGATGTGGTTATTGCGTTGTCACCTGTTCGGAGAAAAGAAATGTATTCGGTTTCGATTTGAAGAATAAAAAGGCTGTTGTTCTTTATCCAGCTAACTGTATGGTTGGTTGCAATAACTGCATGGTTGGTTGTCTTGGGAATGCCATTTCCTTCCCTGACCTTTCCCAGATAAAATCCATGGTTAAATCTTTGGTTAACTCTGGAAAAATAGCTGAGGAATTGAAAGTAAAAATAAATAATGCAAAAATTAACCAATATCCTTTAAAATTCTAATTAAAAAGTACAGGGATCATCCTGTACCACCCATCTCCCTGATTTTTAATTTTATTAGCCTATTCAATTCAATGGAGAATTCCAATGGAATCTCTGCCATAACTTCATCAAGAAAGCCAAGAATGATCATTGATCTTGCCTCATCCTCATTCAGACCTCTTGACATAATATAGAAAAGCTGTTCCTCTCCAATTTTTCCTACTGATGCTTCATGAGCAACACTTGCCGTTTCTTCATATATTTCGTTATGAGGGTAAGTATAATTTTTAGATTCTTCATCAAGTATAAGCGCATCACATTGCACATGTGATTTTGCATTATAGGCACCTTTATGTATTCTAACAAGGCCCCTGTACACTGATATTCCACCCTGCATACTTATACTTTTGGAAACAATTTTAGAGCTTGTGTTCGGTGCAAGATGCACAACTTTAGCACCTGAATCCTTCCATGTGTTACCCTGTGCTAATACAATGCTGAGATGGGATGCTGTTGCGTTTTCTCTCACAAGATAACTGGAGGGATAGAGCATTGTAAACCTTGAACCAAGACTACCACCCACCCATTCCACTTTTCCATTCCTTTCCACCTTTGCCCTTTTTGTACTTAAATCATAAATATCTTTACTCCAGTTTTGTACAGTGGTATACTTAACCTTTGCATTTTCTTTCACATATATTTCAACTGCACCATCATGCAAAGAATATACATTGTAAATGGGAGCTGTACAGCCTTCAATATAGCTGATGGAACTACCCCTTTCAGCAATTATTAATGTATGTTCAAACTGTCCTTCCTGCTGGTAATTCATTCTGAAATATGTCATGATGGGAAGATTAACCTGAACATTTTCCGGTACATAAACAAAGGATCCTCCGCTCCATACAGCACCATGCAATGCTGCAAATTTGTTGTCCCCGGGCGGAACAAGTTTCATGAAATATTCTTTAAAAATTTCAGGGTACTTTTTCAAAGCTGTATCTGTATCCAAAAAAATCACACCCTTTTCTTCATACATCTTTTTTATGTTGTTATAGACAACTTCTGAATCAAGCTGTGCAATAGCACCGCTCAAATATTTTCTTTCCATTTCAGGAACACCGAGTTTATCGTAAGTCTCTCTAATCTCCTGGGGTAAATCTTCCCATCTATTTGCTTTTATTTCATCAGGCAAAACATAATATCTAATTTCATTAAGATCAATATCAATCCATGGAATCCATTTTGGCATTGGCATTGAATTGAATATTTCAAGGGATCTTAACCTGAATCTTTTCATCCATTCAGGTTCTTTTTTTATTTCAGATATTTCTTCAACAACTTCTTTACTCAAACCCTTTTCAAAAACATGAGGATACCTAGCCCTGGTGAAAGAAGAGTTTTCATTCTCCTCCATATTTAAATTATCTTTCATTTTAATTTTCCTCCATACTTTACCCTCAATTTTTACTCTATATAAACATTTTTTTTAAAATTTTTCTGGGATTTTCAATATTGTTAAAAAAATTATGTAACAAGTTTTTTCAGATTTGTTAAAAACACGATTAAAACTAAAATTCCTATAAATAAATATTTTAAATAAATTCTACAAAGATTTATATAATTAAATTTAAATATAACTATTTTATCCTTTCTAAAAATATGTATTTATTATGAAAAATTCTGCGATTATAAAAAATTTAAACATAAAAACACTGCTTTTTCGTGTATTTGTTATAGTGGGCCATTATCACAGGATTGTTCCTAGGTCTTAAATCCAAAGAAGAAAGTATTGTTGTGGGTACATATGGCATATCCATAGGTCTATTTTTCATGATCTATCCGGCCATGACAAAGGTAATCCTGAGGGACTTTTTTAAATCATTAAAAGATATGAAAAGTGTATCACTTATGTTATTTTTAAATTATGTTAGTTGATCCATTTCTGGTTGCAGCATTGGGATACTTCTTTTTTTATATCATATTTTATCATTTTGGTCTTGTTAGTCTGGATGTTGCAAGACAGGCCGTTGTGGGTGTGATTTTGCTTGGAGTTGCACCTTGTATAGCAATGGTCATGGTTTGGACAGATCTTTCCAAGGGTAATCTTCCCATGGCAGTATCCTTCGTGGCATGGAATTCTATTATTCAAATAATCACCACACCTTTTTTGGTTTACATCTTTGCAAGAACAACTGTTATGATAGATCCCATTTTGATCTTGGAAAGTGTATTACTTTATTTAGCTCTACCATTAATAGCTGGAATTTTAACAAGAAGAGTATTGTCCGATAAACCATATTTTTCTAAGGTTTTGAATATTCTGGGTAATGTTCAAACCATAGCTCTGCTATTCACAGTTCTAGTTATATTCTGGAGTGAAGGATATGGAATTTTGGATTATCCATCGTTGATATGGATGATCGCTGTTATCATGCTTACCTTTTACTTCCTTCTTTTCCAATTAGGTTATTATATTTCAAGAAAATTAAAGTATAACTATGAGGATGCAACAGCCATAGGATATACTGTGGCTGCAAGAGACTTTGAGGTTGCAATAGCTATTGCCCTGGTGTCCTTTGCAAGTTACAAAAACACAGCGAGAAAGCCTCGCTTCTTAAAGCGGGGATGAATTGCCAAAATGAATATATAGGAATTTTGTAAATAATAAATCAGAGCCTAAAGCTCTCTCGTCGGGACACGGCGAGTATAGTAGTGAAATGGTTGTAATAGCCAAAACAACCTATACCCTTGCCCTTCGCATTTAAATGCGGAGAGTATGTCAGACATATGTGCCTATAATAACTGCCATAGGCCCATTGTTGGAAATACCTTTAATGTTGATGCTTGTTGCCGTGCAATTGAATAGAAGAAAAAAATTAATAAATAAAGAGTAATTTATATTCATAAGAATTATGAAAAAATATTCATGTGAAATTAAAAAAATCGAACCCATAAATCTTCAGGAGTTTGAAAATAGAGAAAAGATAATGAATGCTCTTTCAAATAAAGTGAGACTTGCAATATTAGAAATTTTAATAAAATATGGTGAAGTCTGTACCTGCGAACTCGAGCAGGCTTTGAATTTGTCCCAACCAGCCATAACAAATCATATTTTAAAGCTTTACAATGCTGGTTTGATCAAAAAGAGGGAAGATTGGAAATACACCTATTATTCTATTAAGGACGAATACCTGAATTTTATTAAGTTTGTCCTGGAATATGAATTGAAATGATAGTTACATTACCTAATTTTTGATAGATCCTTATTTCCATAATTTTATTGATTTTACATCCAAAGATTCTTTGGTTGAGATTCTTTTGTGAATGCCATATTTTATTATCTTTATAAAAATCATTCCTTTTTGGAGAAAATGTTTAGGAAAGAATCTGTTAGTGTTCTAACATAATCCTCGGGGCTCATTTCGTTGTCGTTCCACCATATAACATAACATAACAGGGATCCAAGAAATCCTCTTCTTACAGGAACAGGTATGTTTTGATCAACTAATTTTTCCAGTTTGGAAAATATCATATCCATTTCCTGAAAGCATACCAGCCTTAATGCATTATCGATCTGTTTGAATCTCTCTCTGTTTGCCATGGTCATTAAAAGAAGATTTCTTAACTCCGGATTTTCGTATTTTTTTAAAAATGAAAGCCCAAAATCCATAAGCAGTTCTCTTGCATCCTTATGATCTCTTTTATTAACGGCAGTGATTTCTTCAACAGGTACAGATTTAATGGCAGCATTTTTAATAAGGTTATCCTTCTTTTTGTAATAGAAGAAAATTATACCCTTGCTCACCTTTGCCTCTTTTGCAATTTCATCCACTGTTGCAAGATCGTAACCTTTTTTTGAAAAAACTTTGATTGCAGCTTTTAAAATTTTATTCTCTTTATTTTCTTTTTCCTTCATATGTTATTAAATTAAGTACAAATATATAAATTAATCGGTCAGTCAAAATTATCTGACTGATCAGTCAAAAAATTTAAATAATAGTTGACCATATAGTCAAATATGGCAAATGAAAAAATAAAAAATTGGAGAAAAGTCGGTCTCGATTTTGGCTTAATAAGCGGAGCGGAATGGTTAATAATAATTGCAGCATTCCTTGGAAGGTACCTTCTTCAGTTTTATCAGACATCCATTGCAAACCTTTCACTTGCTTTTGGAATGAATCCTTTTGAAGTGGGTATAGGTTTTGCATTATTTACAATAGCATTTGCCCTTTCAGCATTTGCAATGAGAAAATTTAAACCGAGCCAACTTAAAAACGTTGAAATTATTTCATTGCTTTCACTTGGTTTAACAATGCCTCTCTACATATTTATAAGTGGATTTCTGGAGGTTTATACATTAATGATAGTTGACGGTTTTCTTACAGGTCTTGTTATGGACTCATTTATGACAATGGCAGGAATGGCTTCGGTGGAACAGTCAAAAAGACAGGTAGAACAGGCAGCATTTTCATTTTGGGTTGCATTGGCTTTGATAGCAGCACCGTTCACTACCGGTTATCTTCTCCATCTGGGTATAAAGGAACTGTTTCTCATATTTGCATTTATGGCATTTATCGCAATTCCATTTGTTGCAGCACTTAGAGGCAGATATTCTCTAAAGTATTTTGAAGAAAAGGGTCATAAAGGAAGTACAAAAATTTCATCACTTTTCAAAAACAGGCAGTTCAATTGGGCAGTAATAGCTGCGTTTGCCTATACAATCCCATTCTTTATAATTTTCTCCTATGGAGTAATATATGGAGGTATTCTTGGACTTCCATTCTCTACTGTCTTTTACCTTATGGCAGCAATGTTTGTCGGTGATGTTGTAACTAGGTTCATAATAAGATTAAAATCACCCATTCTGAACAGGAAACCTTACCTTCTTTTTGCTGTAATCATTGCATTATTATCCGCTGTTTTCCTGGCACTTAGTTCTCTCTCGATAATATTCTTTGTTTTAGCTTTCCTTGTTGCAGGTATTCCGGATGGAATTGCATGGACTCTTGGTTTACAGATTGCCAATACAACATTCAAACCAGAGGAGATAGGAACATCCACATCATTCTTCAGCTCATCCATGATGGTAATGTCAGCCCT
>JAVRLJ010000021.1:0-12675 GCA_031961585.1 Thermoplasmatota archaeon
GTGAGAATAAAAATGGACAGGGAGATGAACCTGTCAGGATATATATATAGAGGTGTTGGGTATGAAGGAAGAAAAGAAAAAGGAAAAGGCGGCATGGATAGACGAAATTGAAAGATGTCCTGAATGTGGATCAACGCATCTTGTAAGGGATTATGAGAGAGGAGAGCTTATCTGCCAGGACTGCGGTCTTGTAATAGATGAAAGTTATATAGATCAGGGTCCTGACTGGAGGGCATTTGATGCAGAACAGAAGGAGGAAAGGGCAAGGACAGGTGCACCCA
Organism: Thermoplasmatota archaeon; assembly: GCA_031961585.1. Classification (GTDB taxonomy): domain Archaea; phylum Thermoplasmatota; class Thermoplasmata; order Thermoplasmatales; family ARK-15; genus JAVRLH01. The sequence goes on from JAVRLJ010000021.1 coordinate 282, forward strand.
TGACATACACGATCCATGATAAGGGGTTGAGCACAGAAATTTCATGGAAGAATAAGGATTCCTATGGTAAAAATATTCCAACAAGAAACAGGGCCCAGCTTTACAGATTGAGAAAATGGCAGAGAAGAATAAAGGTTTCAAATGCAGCTGAAAGGAACCTTTCACAGGCTTTACAGGAAATGGAAAGGATGGCCTCAAACCTTAACATACCTAAGGATGTGAGGGAAACAGCCGCAGTTATCTACAGAAAGGCTGTAAGGGAGAACATGATAAGGGGAAGGAGCATTGAGGGTGTTGTTGCAGCATCAATATACGCAGCATGCAGGATGTTGAACATACCAAGAACACTTGAGGAAATAGCTGCAGTAACAAGGATAAAAAAGAAGGATATTGGTAGAACATACAGGATTATGGCAAGAACTCTAAAATTGAATCTATTCCCATCAAACCCAGAGGATTATGTTGACAGATTCTGTGCAAAGTTGAACCTTTCAGGAGAGGTGAAAAAGAAGGCCCTTGAAATCATCAGGCAGGTTGAAGAGAAAGGCTTGACATCAGGCAGGGGACCAACAGGTGTTGCCGCAGCAGCCATATATATTGCGGCAGTCTTGAACAATGAAAGGAGAACACAGAGAGAAGTGGCGGAGGTATCCGGCGTAACGGAGGTAACGATTAGAAACAGGTACAAGGAAATATCTGAAAAACTTGGTATAAAAATAGAGATATAAATAATTAAAAAGTCTTTTATACAATTTTTTTATTCTATTCCCAAATGAAGATTGCCTATGCCATATGTTCGCTTGGTCTCGGTCATGCTTCAAGATCCGTTCCCCTCATTGAAAAATTAATTAATGAGGGGCATGATGTTTATGTTATAGCACATGGAAGGCCAATCCATTTTATAAAAAAATATTTTAATGATATAAAAATAATTGATATACCCGATTTTCCAATTGAGTACACAAAATCCGGTGCTGCCCTTTTCCCTTACATAATATTCAAATCACCAAGGATTTTTGAATCATTAATGAAAGAGCACAGTACATTTGTTAAACTATTCCAAAAAGAAAATTTCAAAGCTGTAATTAGCGACAACAGGTATGGTATTTTTGCACCTGTGAATTCAAGGGCAAAATCATTTCTAATAACACATCAGCTGAGGATCATGAACCCATACAGGATAAAATTTATTGAGGATCTCAGCATGTTCTACAATTCATTTTTGCAGAAATATTTCAACAAGATTCTTGTTCCTGACTTTGAAGAGAATTCACTTTCAGGTGATCTTTCCCATAAACTTAAGTATATTGATATGAAAAAGGTTGAATATATTGGACCAATATCACAATACAGAAAAGTTGATGCTGAAAAAAATATTGATACCCTTTTTGTAATATCAGGACCGGAACCGCAGAGAACAATCTTTGAGAACATAGTTCTAAATTCATTGAAAAACTTTGATGGAAAATATTTTGTTCTTCTTGGTAGACCTGACAAGGAAATTGAGGATAAAAATATAAAATCATTTGTTGGAAAGGATGAAATGGAAATACTTTTGAATTCATCAAAAATTATAGTTTCAAGATCAGGCTATTCAACAATAATGGATCTTTATTTCACAGGAGGAAAAGCTGTTTTTGTTCCCACACCATCACAGCCAGAGCAGGAATACCTTGCACAATATATGGAGGAAATGAATATTGCCCTACAAATCAATCAGCATGAATTTTCAATTTCCAAAATATTTTTAAACAATAATAATATACTGGGTTTCAAAGGAGGCTACACACTGGATAAAACTCTTGAAAGGTTTATGGAGAGCCTTCAGGATGTGTGAAAAATGGAAAGGAACACAAAGCTCCTGCTCATATCATTGTTAGTAAGTTTGATAGCAATTGCAATTATACTATCAGGTACAATTTCCAAGGATACATTTTATTATCTGTCAACAATGGATCCATTATGGCTTCTTGTGGCTCTCGCCTTACATGTTGTTTACTGGGTTGTGTGGGGATTGAGAATAAAGGTTCTTGTAAGGAGTCTGGGAAAGAGAATATCATTTTTAAAGTCACTGAAGATTGTTTTGGTTAATGTTCTTGCAGCATCCGTAACACCTTCAAATGCTGGAGGTGAACCTGTAAGGATTAAAATGCTCAACGACTATGGATTGAGCGGTGGTGATGCAACCGCTGTTGTTGTTGGTGAAAGGGTCTCCGACGCAATATTTTTATTGTCCATGTTACCAATACTAATAATCTATTTCGGTTTTTCCCTATCTGGACTAATAGGAGAACTGTTGATAGGGGCATTTGTTCTCCTTTCCCTTTCCTTAATCTTTATTGCAATAATTGTATGGAAACACAAAAGTTTTGAAAAAATTATTACAAAGTTTGATTTTATACTTAAGCCATTCGTAAAGAGCGAGGTGAAAAGGTTCCAGTTAATTGAAAAAATAAGCAAGGAATTTTTAAACTTCAAGGATGGAATGAAAATACTTGTTATGAGGAATAAATTCTATTTCGTTCTTGTTATAATGTTAAGTGCTATACTCTGGTTATCTGATTTTGTTGTATTTTCCATAATACTTTTAAGTTTCCATCAGAACCCAATATGGATATATTCATTTCTTACACAGATAATTATTGTTCTACTTACTATCCTTCCAATTTCACCTGGAGGGAGCGGAGTCGTTGAATTTGTATCTGCAATGCTCTATTCACCCTTCATAAAGAAGGATATAATAGGAATTGTAATACTCATATGGAGATTGGTTGTTTTTTACCTTAACATTATTGTTGGTTCATTTTTCACCTTTTCACACATATTTTCAAAAAAGAAATAAATAGAAGATCATGTTAAACCATGAAAATTCTTGTCTGCCCTGTTTGTGGGAGTACGAACATTTACTACGATGCAGGTATGATAACTGGTGAAAAGTACAGGTGTAACGATTGTGGATACGTTGGATCATTGATAATTGAAATTGATGAAAAAGATTATGAGGAATTCATGAAATCTAAAGGGAAAAGCCTGCATGAAGGGCCCTGATATCATCATCAACAAACTTTTTTGAAACATTCTCCCTTATTGCCTTCTCAATTGTTTCAATATCTATGTGTGATGTTATCCTTGCGTAAGCTCCAAGGAGAACCATGTTTGCAAGTTTTGGTGAAGAAATTTTCTCTGCAATTTCAGATGCATTCACCGGGTATATGTTTTTATCATCAGGATAGTTTTTTATTAAAGATGAATCAATAATGACATAATTAGCCTTCATTGCAAGATCCATGTATTTCTGGAATGTTTTATCGTACATGAATATCATAACATCCGGCCTTGTTATAACAAGATCGTATATTTCCGAATCATCAACAATTATATCCGATGTTGTTATTCCTGACCTTACAGCTGCTGTATAACTTCTTGTCATCACAACACTTTTTCCCTTACTTGAGAATGAATTTGCAAGTATTGTTCCGGCAAGAACAACACCCTGTCCGGCCCATCCTCCAATCCTTATCTGTATCATTTCATTGCCTCCCTTACTATTTTTTCTATCTCCTCTGAAAGTTCAGGTTTTTCTATATCAACAAACTCCCCTATTTTGTAAAAGCCATCAGCGTTTGTTGAAAACTTTTCCCTGTACCAGTGAAGCATCTCAATATGATCCATGCCAAGTACCCTTCCTTCGTACGTCGGACAGGGTGAAAGAACCTCTATGAATGAAAAGCCCTTTTTGTTCAGTGCCTTTTTTATGGAATTAATTAAATTTGGAAGATGCCAGGTTGTCCATCTTGCAACATATGATGCACCTGCTGCCTTCACGATTTCAGATGCATTGAATGCAAAACTGGGGTTACCGTAGGGTGTTGTAACCGTTTTATAATTATGTTCGGTTGTTGGAGCGACCTGCCCTCCGGTCATGGCGTATATACCGTTGTTAACCATGATAACAGTTATTCCAATGTTTGATCTTGCTGCATGTATTAAATGGTTTCCTCCAATTGCCGTGCAATCACCATCACCGCTCACAACAAGAACCTTAAGCTTTGGGTTTGCAACCTTTATGCCTGTGGCAAATGCAATGGGCCTTCCATGTGTTGTATGCAAAGAATCCACCTTCAGATAGGGGCTTGTTATCCATGCTGAACAGCCAATACCAGATACGGCAACAATTTCATTCTTTGGAATTTTCAGTTCATCGATTGCCCTTGCTATTGCGTTCAGTATCTGCCCATTACCGCATCCAGGACAGAACGCCGTGGGTAAACTTCTTAAATAATTATTTTTTATATAATTTGCTGTGATCATCTTAAAACATCCTCCATTCTTTTCACTATCTGCTCAACTGTCGGTACAACACCATCAATTTTCTGAAAATGAACAACCTTTTCAGGGAACATTTTCTCAATCTCCATTGAATATCCCCTTGTGCTCATTTCAACAAGCAACACCTTCCTGACCTTTCTGTTCAATTCACCCATCCTTTTTTCAGGCGAAGGCCAGAGTACTCTTGGCCTGAAATAGCCTACCCTTATACCCTTTTTCCTCAGTTCCAGGACAGCTCCCTTTGATGGTCTTGAGGATGCACCATAGGATATTATTAAATATTCGGCATCATCAGTGAACATCTCTTCATAATCAACAATACTATCAACATTGCTGTAAATCTTATCATGCAACCTTTTAACAAGTTTTTCCTGTACCTCGGGTGATCCTGTATCCCTTGTTCCATCCGGCCTGTGTGTTGATCCTGTAACAAGCAATTCCAGACCCTTACCAAATATTCCCATTGCAGGTACCAAATTCTCTCCATAAACCATTGTTTCCTCTCTTTTTTCAGCGATTTTTCTATCAATGATCTGGATACTTTCAGGAACAATCAAATTTTCCATCATGTGACCGACCTCTGCATCTGAGAGCAATATTACAGGAACCCTGTATGTTTCGGAAAGATTGAATGCCTTTATTGTTAAATCGAACATTTCCTGAACGGAATTTGGTGAAAGAACTATTGTTTCATAATCACCGCTCGAACCAAACCTGCTCTGCATAACATCACCCTGTGCGGGTCTTGTCGCCTGACCGGTTGCAGGCCCTGCCCTCTGTACATCAACTATCACAACTGGTGTTTCAGTCATTGCAGCATAACCTATATTTTCCTGCATAAGTGAAAATCCAGGGCCTGATGTGGCTGTCATTGCCTTTAAACCTGCCCAGGATGCACCTATTATTGCTGATATGCTTGCTATTTCATCCTCCATCTGAAGGAATTTACCACCATACCTTGGTAAAAGTTCCGCCATTGCCTGTGTTATTTCACTTGCAGGTGTTATTGGATAGCCTGCAAAGAACCTACATCCTGCAAATATTGCACCGTAGGCACAGGCAAGATCACCTTCAACAAAATACCTACCTGGTTTTATCATCAGCATACACCTCTATTGCAAAATCTGGACAGTAAAGTTCGCATAATCTACAAACAATACAGGAATCAATATCCACAACCTTTGGATAAAAAAGTCCGTATTCATTGATTTCATTTGATTTATCAAGTGTTTTTCTGGGACAGACATCTATGCAAATGGCACATCCCTTGCAAAGTGATTTATCTATGATTATCTGTGATGCTTTCATACTACCCAGATTAACTTTAGCGATTTTAATTTATCCCCATGTTTATTTTATAAATTATAGAAAATAATTATTTTAAAATTTCCTCAATTTTTTTCTCCACAATTTCGAATTCACCGAAGGGTAACCTTTTTAAATTCCATTCCTCCCTTGAATATTTTCCATTGTATAGGATATTTGCAACCATAAGTTCTTCTTTTGTAGGAATATCAAAGTAGGCCTGTGCATTTAGCATTTTTTCAAACCCTTTAACTATGCTTTCCACCAATTCTTTGTTTTCTATCTTTCTCTTCAATACATCCTGAAGATTGGTTACCCTGTATTTTACATCAGATACTTTTTTATCCTCAAGCTTTTTCTTTGAAACCTTTAGAACAGAACCAAGCCTGTTTAAATCCGTTGAAACAAGCATGGCACCGTGGAAAAAGGATGTGTTCCATCTAAAGCTTGCGGCTGTGCCTGATACCTTGTGATCCTGAACAACAACATCATTTATGTTTTCAACGTATGGATCAAAGCCCAGAATCTTCAAAGCCTCAAGAATTCCATTAACATATTTTTTGTAAAGTTCTCCAACATTTTCAATCCTGTCCTTTACAGCCAGAGCATAGTTTATGTTTCCAAGATCGTGATAAACAGCACCTCCACCTGTGAACCTCCTAACAACCTTTATACCAAGTTCCATTGCTTTTTCAAGATCAACAACATCATCCGCATACTGGAAATAGCCAATTATAACTGCATCCCTGTTCCTCCATATTCTCAACGTATCATCGGTTAGATCCTTGCTTCTTACCCTAGTGAATGCCTCTTCAAATGCAAGATTCATATAAGGATCCTCTGGTGTTTCATATGTAATAATTCTTAAATTTCTCATTTTCCTGCCTCCCTTATTGCATTAATTATAACATTTTCAAAATCCTCAATTGACGATCCAACAAATTCAACATTTTTGAAAATTTCCCTGATCTTATTTTTTATTAAATCTTCATTCACTTCAAGACCCTTAAGTTCATTTTCAGCCTTCCATACAACATCCTCAGGATAGATGAAAAAGTCACCCTCTATTCTTATCCACTCTATTTTATTTTTTTCAATGTTTACAATTACCTTTATTACACCCTTTTTTGTTTTAATCTCATAACTGCCCTGCATAAAATACCGTATCTTACATAAATTTATAACTTTTTTTGTTGATGATAAAAAATAACGATAATTTTAAAAATTGTACAAAGTGAATTAATTTACAATTTTTTTAGCATCGCTGCTTTGTGTGATATGAATTTTAAAAAAATAAATATACTCCTGATTGCTTTCATATTAAAACATATGATTGTAATTGTTTATTATTTGTTAATGACCCTTCTTGGAATCGCATACATGAATCAGATTTATTTCCTTTCCATATCAACTTTCAGTATATTAAACAATTTGAAGGATGAAGTATGGCTGAAGGCAGAACCAAGGTACGATAAAAATGTTGAAGTTCTCATACCCCTCTACAAAGAAGAATGCAAAAGCATTGAAAAAACAGCTAACAGTATTTTAAATCAGAATTATAATAAAGAATTATTAAAGGTGATTATGATAGTTGAAATGAAGGATTCAAACACAGAAAATTGTGCAAAAAAGGCCTGTGAAAAATTGAACAGGAATGGTATTAAAGCAAGTGTTTTTGTTAGAGATAAAAAGAGGAGTTCAAAGGCAGCTGCACTAAACGATACGTTGATCTATGTTGAAAGTGAGATAATAGTTGTTTATGATGCTGATGATGAAATCATGGATCATGAACAGATTGGAAAGGGTGTTTCCCTGATTACAAAGGGTTATGATGCTGTTGGTGTGAAGGTTTTAAGGGTGGGTGAAAGCATAACACAAACACTTTCATACATAGACACATTTTTCTGGATCAATGTTTCCCTTCCGGGAATAACAAAAATATCCGGCTATCCTTTGTTGAGCGGAGAAGGCCTATTTGTATCAAAAAAGGCTCTGGAAAAAATAGGAGGTTTTCCGGATTCATTGACAGAGGATTCCATGTTAACTGTTGAATTTGCAAAAAATAATTTGAGAATTGGTTTGCTTGACAGTGTTGTATATGAAAATTCACCAAAGAAATTGAGGTCTCTTGTCAAACAGAGAATAAGATGGCACAGGGGTTATGCCCAGTGTTTCATAAAAACTTTAAAAAGTAAAATACCTGCAAAGTTGAAAATAGTTCTTGCAATATCGTATACATCACCTATCTCCCTGATAGTTATTGCATTTTCCCTTATTTATATATTTTATTATTTAATTCTTGGTTCAACACTGCACGTTTTTCTTTTACCTGAACTTTTACTTTTAAGTATTTTTTCAATACTTACGGCAGTTTCTGCCCCTATCTATCTGATAAAAAATGATAATTACATAAAAAGAAGGGATAGTTTCTATTTCCTCATTCTCTACTGGTCCTTGCTTGGATTAGCAACAATCTATTCTTTCATTGTTCCAAAAATAGAGTGGTACAAAACTGAAAGAATTTAAATTTTTCAATGCCCGAGCCGGGATTCGAACCCGGGTCAGAGGCTCCGCAGGCCTCCAGGATGATCCTGACTACCCCACTCGGGCTATTCCTTCATCAACAACTTCTTCCTTTCCTTTGCTGTATAACCTGTTGCCTCTTCAAGGAAAATATTGTACCTTTTTATTGTTTCCTCATAAAATTCCTTTTTATCGTTTGACCTTGTTTCAACAAGAAGTTTATTTTTTTCAACCTTGGCTTTTATTGAATCCAAGGATCCAAAAGATGATATAAAAAATTCATTTTCAATTTTTACATTACCGAAATTCTTTTCCATTATTTTCTTTAAGTTTTCATTATCAATCCTCTTTGTCCTTTTTATTGGATATTCCCTCATGGTACCACCCTTCTGATGTTTCTTGGATATGGTACCGCATACTTAATATGATCAAGTCCGGCTATCCACCATACAAACCTGTCTATGCCCAGACCAAAGCCAGAATGTGGTACGGATCCATATTTCCTCAAATCAATGTACCAGTAATAATCTTCAGGGTTAAGATGTTCCTCCTCAATTCTCTTTAACAACTCATTTAAATCATATATCCTTTCACCACCACCTATGATCTCACCATAACCTTCAGGTGCAAGAAGATCATGGTTCAAGACAACATCAGGATTTTCCGGATCAGGTCTATGGTAAAATGGCTTTATTGATTTGGGGAAGTGTGTTATAAATGTTGGTTTACTGAATTCCTTTGTAATAACATTCTCCTCATCCGCACCAAGATCGGATCCATACTCTAAATTTAATCCTATTTTTTTACCAAGTTCTATTACATCCTTATATTCCATTCTGTTGAATGGTGGCAGGAAACTCTCAAGTTTATTTATATCCCTTTTTAAATATATAAGATCCTGCTTATTTTTTTCAATCACTCCTTGGATAACATGACCTATCATGCCCTCCTCAAACTTCATCATATCATCGTTATGGATCCATGCACTTTCTGCCTCGCAGTGCCAGAATTCTGTTAAATGTCTCCTTGTTCTTGACTTCTCTGCCCTGAAGGATGGTGCTATTGTGTAAACGTTTTCAAGTGAAAAGATGAATGTTTCAAGATAGAACTGTGAACTCTGTGTGAGGTAAACCTTTCTACCAAAGTACGGGACCTCAAAAAGTGTTGATCCACCCTCAACTGATGAACTAACAAACATTGGTGCCTGAACCTCATAGTATCCTTCCTTTCTGAAATATTCATGGAGCTTTTCAAAGATCGTTGATCTTATTTTTAGTATTGATGTCATTTCCCTGCTCCTGAGCCATAGATGTCTGTGATCGAGAAGGAATTCATCGCTCTTGTCCTTCGTAATGGGGAAATTCTGGCTGGGACCTATTACCTTGAATTCTTTTGCCAGCAATTCATATCCACCAGGAGCCCTCTCATCCTTCCTTACTGTTCCTCTAACATAAACTGATGCCTCTATACCAACACTCTTGGATGCCTTAAAATCTTCTTCACCCACATTTTCCTGTGATATGACCGTTTGCATTATTCCTGTGGAATCCCTTACAACGATGAAAACAATCTTACCGCTTTCCCTCCACCTGTAAACCCATCCTCTTATCTCCTCTTCCTTATCAACCCATGCATCGTTCTGCAGTTCGGCAATTTTTTTCATAGTAATGCCCTAATGTTTGTCTTTTTAATATTTTTTTCCTTAATTTTTGGACAAAATTACAATGATAAAATTTATTATTTAAAAATTCCATATAAGGAAGAAATGTTCTCATCAAGAATTAACGATGTGTCCGTTCCTGTTTCGGTTCCTCCTGATTCGGAGGATATGTATAATGTCGCAATTTCAGATATTTTACATCGTTTAAAGGAAACAATTTTTGGGGTTTATGGAAAAAAGGGTACAAGGGGGGAGGCAAGTTCTTTTATCATTCCCCTTGACCCTGTCCTACCTGTACTGGTTAAAAAGAGCCCTGTTAATTTTGCGGAAATACAGTCCAATATCAGGGAAATATCGAATGGTCTTGTTGTTTCAAGCGCGGATCCAAACATGCTATGGGCACTTGATACTCTCATACAGAAGCTTTTTGAAAACAAAAAAATAACCATTCTTGAAAGACCAACATACTACTGTGATTACTGTAGAACAAATCTATCAAACAGGGACGTTTTTTACACAACTGGTGATGTTAAATACCTATACGGAAAGGTAAAAATATCTGAAAAAACCTATTTTATAAATATAGGGCCTGAAGAAACTGTTCTGAACATTACAGGAATAAACATAAACCCGAAGGACGATTTTGTTGTTCAGATGCAGGGTGATGAAACCTGGATAATGAATTCAACAACACATAAAAAAATGCAGGAAAAACTGTTACTTTTTCCAACAAAGTTTGAAGAAAAAAAGGGTTTTGAAATAAAGGATTATTTCAAAGATGTTCCCATCCTAATGAACGAAAAGATGCCAACAAGGTTTATTTCCTCCATAGTTAATAGCTACGATTTTCAGATAATGGAAAAAAGAGAAAAGATTGATGTGGAAATAATAGATCATGAAGTTTTTGAGGGATCCGTCCCACACTGTAAATACTGCGGAAGAAGGGTAAGGAGAAAATTAACCAAAGGAGTTTACCTTAAATTTGATAGATTGAATTTTAACATACACCCGAAGAAATTTGAAAAGGGATTGAATTTTTCGAACATTCTTATTTCAAAGGATTTCAAAAGTTTTCCAAAGATGCCAATACTTCAGTGTGAAAAATGCGGAGAATATGAATACGGTCATGGGGAAAAAATGCATACATGCGGTGGAAAGATGACACAGGTCTTTTCCTACGATCCTTCAATACTTTCCGTTGGTATTTTTGCATTCACACAATCCTATGCTAACAGGCTTTACATATCACATAAATCAATAAAAAATAGATATCCCATGCTTTCACTTTTGAGTTCACTTAACATGAACTATGTTAAGGATGTTTATATTTCATATTTAAAATTAAAGGATATAGAGCATTATAGTGAATACAGCAGATCCATTCTAAGACTCGCATCATGCTGGAAAAAAAGTGGTATTTTAAATATAAATGATATCATAATAGCTAAAAAAATGGTAAAAAATCTTCTGAACCTATGGAACTATGTTAAAATTTATGGATTGGATGAAGGGGAGGATGGCATTGATACATGGATATTTTCAGTTATTGAAAGTTATAAGAAAAGTCTATTGGATCTGTATGAGAGGGGTGATGTTGTAAAAATAACAAAAAGTTATTTTGAATTGAACAATAAAATTTCAAACTATTATGTAAAGTTGAAAAGAGGGAGGGGGATAAACAAAGAACTCTTCAGGGAATTTCTTCTACTTTCATACCCATTCCTGCCAAACAATGTCATGGAAATTTCCCTGAATTTACGTTTGAATCTTGGAAAAATTGAGATTGGTCTTCATGATATCAATAAATCTATTGAAAAAATAATGGATGATATTTTCCTGCTCAATTCTTTAATCTATAAAAAGAAGATTGAACTTGGTATACATGCATCACTACCAATAAAGAAAATTGTTTTTGAAAGTGATGAAAAATACCATCCATTCCTTGAAAAAATAAAGGATACACTTAAAGATTATTTCCATGCTGATGAAATTGTTTTCACCAGCGCATGGAACGAAATGGAATACAGGGTAAAAATAATTGAAGAAAAAATGGGCGAAATATACAGGCCTCTGGCCAGGAGAATTGAAACCATTCTTGGTAATCAGGATCCAAGAAAATTAAAGGAAATTATAGAAAAGGAAGGTTATAATCTTGCAATAGAAGGAAATCTTATAACAATAACACCTTCAATGGTAAAATTTGAACTCAACATACCTAAAGATTACTACATGTTCCAGATGGATATTTTAAGAGTGTACGCAAAAATAGTTTATGATGAGGAATCGGAGAAAAAAATGTTTTTCAATAGAATTGTGAGAAGAATAGAGAAAATGCGAAAAGAACTGAACCTGGATTACAGTGATCTCATAGATGTGAGTTTATCGGATTCAAGGATCCTAAAAGGAATAATAAATCCTGAAAAGGAAAGGTTTATGAAAAAAGTAAGGGGAAGAAATTTAATGTTCACCGATCAATTCAATTCAACGCTCGTTCATTCCTTTGAGGATATAATGGAAGGAACAATTGAAATAGGCATAACACCCCTTTATAAAAAAGAAAAGATGAAAGCATTAGAC
>JAVRLJ010000022.1:0-5271 GCA_031961585.1 Thermoplasmatota archaeon
TTCAAGTTTGCTGAACCAATCTTCATTTTCCTTTTGATCAGGAGTTTTTGCAACCATATTTGATCCCTGATATAGTAAGGTTATATCTTTATATAAATCTTATGATGTAACTTTTTGTGTTTTAAAAAATTAACAATTTTAATATACAATGTGATCATTACCAAAATAGGTGAAAACATGAGAAATGTTATAATAATGGGTGCTGCTGGAAGGGATTTCCATAACTTCAACGTCTATTACAGGAACAACAAAAATTACAGGGTTGTTGCATTCACAGCAACTCAGATACCAAATATTGAAAACAGGAAGTATCCACCTGAACTTGCCGGGCCTTTATATCCTGATGGTATACCAATTTATCCTGAAGAGGAACTGCCTGAATTGATTAAAAAATTCAATGTTCAGGAGGTAGTTTTCGCATACAGTGATGTAAGCCATGAATACGTTATGCATAAGGCAAGTATTGCACTCGCAAATGGTGCGGATTTCGTTTTGCTTGGACCGGAATCAACAATGATAAAGAGTAAGAAGCCTGTTATATCCGTTTGCGCTGTTCGAACTGGATCAGGTAAAAGCCAGACAACCCGAAAGGTTTCCGAGATCCTGAAGAGCATGGGGAAAAAGGTTGTTGTTATAAGGCATCCAATGCCCTATGGTGATCTTGTTAAACAGAAGGTGCAAAGGTTTGCAACCTTTGATGATCTTGATAAAAATGAATGCACAATTGAGGAAAGGGAGGAGTATGAACCACATTTAAGGAATGGTACTGTTGTTTATGCCGGTGTTGATTATGAGGAAATATTAAGGCAGGCGGAAAATGAGGCTGATATAATACTCTGGGATGGTGGAAACAACGATTTTCCATTCTACAAACCAGATCTACATATTGTTGTTGCGGATCCACATAGAGCAGGGCATGAAATTTCCTATCATCCCGGCGAAACAAACCTGAGAATGGCCGATGTTATTATAATAAACAAGGAGGAAACAGCATCCTGGGATAATATTCAGGCAGTAAGGGAACATATTGCCCAGGTGAACCCAAGGGCAATTGTGATTGATGCAGCATCACCATTCTTTGTTGAAAAACCTGAATTGATCAGGGGAAAGAGGGTTCTTGCCATTGAGGATGGACCAACATTAACACATGGTGAAATGAGTTATGGTGCGGCGGTTCTTGCCGCAAAGAAGTTCGGTGCAGCTGAACTTGTTGATGCAAAACCATATGCTGTGGGATCAATAAAGGCAACATATGAGAAATACAAACAGATACACAATTACCTGCCTGCAATGGGTTACGGTGAGGAACAGATAAAGGAACTTGAGGAAACAATTAACAACACACCCTGTGATGTTGTTGTAAGTGCCACACCAATTGATCTCCAGAGAATAATGAAAATAAACAAGCCTGTTGTGAGGGTTAGATACGAACTTGATGAAATTGGTAAACCCGATCTTACGGAGATCCTGAAGGAATTCATCAAAAAACTTTAATTTTTTTTTAATGATAATTCTTCCACCGCGGGAAGCTGCAATTGGAACAGTGATAGTTGTAGTTATTTTTATATTACATGAAAAAAAGGTAACACGCACAAGTATACTATTCAACATAATGAGTTTTGTTGTTATTCTTTCAAGCAAAATTAACAATATCCGTTTTCCTTGTTCTTTTAACTTTCACAATAATTGGTTATGTTGTTGCAAAGCTTAAATTAAATTCACTTTTCCCATTTTTTTGGATCAAAGTCTTTGGGATCAATAAATGCTCGTTATTGTTTTAGGTACCTCAGGTTTAATATTTGGAATATACAGTGTTGAAAGTGTTATACTTTTGTGGATAATTGTTACCCTCATATATTATCTTATCAATCAATAATTTTAATAATTAGGAAATGTTATTTAAAAACGATGAAGTTAAGATTATTGTTTATTGCCCTGTTCGCAACAATTTTAATTTTAAGTATGACCGGCCATTCGCAGAGTTCGCAGCAGGTAATGGTTATAAATTTCAACATGAGTGTTGATCCAGGAGCAGTATCACTTTTTCAGAGGAGCTTTAATTATGCATTATCAAACAACATACATTACGTTATAATAGAAATGAACACGCCAGGTGGATTGATGGATTCCATGCTATCCATTGTAAGTTTAATACAGCAGGCTGAAAATAATATTACAGTAATAACCTATGTTCCTGTTGGTGGAATGGCAGCCTCTGCTGGATCCTACATTGCCATGGCCTCGAATTATATTTTCATGGCCAATGGAACATTTATAGGCCCTTCAACACCCTACATTGAAGGCGTACCATCAAATACATCTGAAACACAGCATGTTGTTAATGCATCACTTGCACTTATGGAATCACTTGCCCAGGAACACAACAGGAATGTTTCCGCTGTTATTCCCATGGTTGAGAGCAATGTTGCATATACAGCACAGCAGGCATATAAATTGAACGTTATAAACGGTCTTTCTGATTCCCTCTCAAATGTACTTGCCAGGTTTAATCTAACAAACGCAAACATTATTTATGAGAATCCATCATTTTATGATCAGTTCGCTAGCTTTATAAGCAATCCAACAGTTGATGGTCTTCTCATCACTCTCGGTATAATTGCAATACTTCTCGATCTTTACCATGCAACTGTTCTTTTAACAATACTCGGTGTAATATCACTTGTACTTGGATTCTGGGGTTCTGAACTGATAAGCGGTAATGTTGTTGCAATTATTCTTTTCATAATAGCTGCAGGTTTAATAATAGCTGAAATAAAGGTTTCACATGGTATATTCCTTATTGTGGGTGTTTTACTTGCCATATTCGCAACCTGGCTTCTTGCATCGGGTGTGAGTTATTCTCCAGGTCCATTTTCTCTTTCATCATATATCGTTTTCACAGGTGAGGGTATTGTTGCATTTGTAGGTGCATATTACCTGAACTGGATCAGGAAATCTTTAAGAACTACACCTAAAGCAGGGCCTGAAACGATAGTTGGTAAATCAGGTTATGTTTTAAATGATCTCTCACCTGAGGGGGAGATAAGGGTGAATGGAATAATATGGAGGGCAAGGTCAAAATCTGGACAGACTATAAAAGCAGGAAAAAAGGTGAAGGTTGTTGAAAGGGATGGTCTGGTTTTGATCGTGGAGGAGGAAAAGGATGGAAATTAATGGAAGAAACATTGTAATTTTTTTACTTAAAGTAGTGGATATTCTTATTCTTATATTAATGTTATACGCAATAGCAATGCTTGTCCTAACAAACTACCAGTCCTTTGATATTATTTCATTCTCTATTTATGGTTCACTCACAGTTGCATCATTCCTTCTTTTTTATTACGTTAGAAAGATATTTAAAACAATGGAAATAAAACCACTGGCTGGTCCTGAATCATTGATAGGTAAAACTGGTAGGGTTGTAAGTGATCTGAACCCTGTGGGTGAGGTGAACATAGAGGGTATAATATGGAGGGCTGTTATGGAGGATGGATCATTCTGTCCAAAGGGTGAAAATGTAATCGTAACGGGTTTTGAAAATTTACAGCTGAAAGTAAGAAAGATTAATTAATATGTAATGGATTAGATTTGTGGTGATATTATGGATGTTGGAACAACTGTAGGATTGTCAATACTTGCATTCATAGTTCTGATATTCTTCCTTTCAGGCATAAGGATATACAGGGAATGGGAGAGGGCACCATACCTTGTTCTTGGTAGGTTCAGGGGATTCAAGGGTCCAGGAATTGTTTACATAGTTCCAATTATAGGTAAAGTACCATTCGTTATCTCAACAAGGCTCCAAACTCAAGCTTTCAAAACCGAGCAAACGTTAACAAAGGATAATGTTCCCGTGAATGTGGATGCAGTTATGTATTTTCAGCCTGTTGATCTTCAGAAGGTTGTCCTTAACGTTGAGGATTATATGATTGCAACAACACTTGCAGCCCAGACAACATTGAGGGAGGTTATAGGTGGTATTACCCTTGATGAACTCCTCGCTGAAAGGGAAAAGATTGGAACAATTGCAAGGAACATAATTGATCAGAAAACTGAGGCATGGGGAATAAAGGTGACAGCTGTTGAAATAAGGGATATTTTGATTCCTACACAGCTCCAGGAGGCCATGGCAAGACAGGCAGCAGCAGAAAGGGAGAGAAGGGCAAGGGTCACACTTGCCCTTGCTGAATATGAGGCCGCGTCAAAGATGATAGATGCTGCAAATCTATACGAAAAAAGCAGGTACGGTCTTGAACTGAGGTGGATGAATATTCTTTATGAACTTGGACTTCAGGGAAAGGGTACACTAATGCTGATACCAACAAACCTTATGCCCGCAGGGCCGGGAGCAGTTAGCCCGTATGGTATCGTTGGTCTAAGGGAAGTGGCAGAGGGAATGCCAGGAACCGAAACAAAGAAGGAAGAGAAAAAGGAAGGGTGATGAAAAATTAGGGTTCTCGTTACATTCCTAGTGGAAGAAAAATACAAAAGAATAGGTGAGGAGATAATTGGAAAGGACATAATATGGTACCCTGAAAAGGGTACCGCGGAAATTTTATTGGTTCTCAATGAACCCTTTCCATACCATGAGAATGTTAAAATGATACAGACAATTTCAGCTGGTGTTGATCATCTAAATCTAGAAAGAATAAAAAAGGAAACGATTGTCTGCAGCAATGCAGGAGCATACGCTATTTCCGTCGCGGAACACGCATTTTCATTGATGCTCTGCGCCATGAAAAAAATAATTGAAAGGAACGCTGAAATGAAGGCAGGTATTTTCAATCCACAGCCAACAAGGTTACTTTATAAAAAAACAATAGGGATTGTTGGTTATGGTGGTATTGGAAGAAGGGTTGCAAGGATAGCAAAGGCATTCGACATGAATGTTATTGCAGTAACGAGGGATAAGGGTGATGAAAATTCCGATGAAATCTATGAACTGAAGGATCTTGGTAATGTTGTTGAAAAATCCGATATTGTTCTAATTTCAATTCCACTAACAAAATACACTGAAAACATTTTCAACTACGAAATACTTAAAAGAATCAAGAAAGATGGTATAATTGTTAACGTTGCCAGGGCTGAGATTGTTGTAAAGGAAGATTTATTGAGAATACTGAATGAGAGAAAGGATATAACTTACCTTTCAGATGTCTGGTGGGACGAACCCGATGTGAGGGATACAAAAATTGAGAATGCAATACTCACGCCACATATTGCGGGTGGGAAATCTGGAGAGATCATGGAGATTGCATTCAGGGAAGCGTT
>JAVRLJ010000022.1:5371-12000 GCA_031961585.1 Thermoplasmatota archaeon
ATGAACGACAGTGCAAACATAACACTTGCACTTGGGGCATCACCCATAATGGCCCATGCCATTGATGAACTTGAGGATCTCATAAAAATTGCATCCGTACTATACATAAACATAGGAACGCTCGATCCATTATGGATTCAATCCATGAAAATGGCGGGCAAAATGGCAGAAAGATACAATGTTCCTGTTTTACTGGATCCCGTTGGTGCCGGGGCATCAAAATTGAGAACCGAAACAGTTTTTTCCCTGCTTGAAAATTTTCCTGTTTCAATTCTCAAGGGAAATGGGGGAGAAATGCTTGCACTTTCTGGAAGGGATGGAGGTGTAAAGGGTGTTGATTCGCTTGTAAATGCTGATATAAATGTTGCGGATAATCTCGCTGAAAAGTATAATCTCACGGCTGTTATAACAGGAAAAATTGATGTTATTTCAGATGGTAAAAAAAGGGCACTTGTTGAGAATGGATCGGAACTTTTTCAATACATAACAGGTTCGGGCTGCATGGTTGGTTCAGTAATCTCATCCTTCCTTGGTGTTTTAAGGGATCCATTCAAAGCGAGCGTTGATGGTCTTGTTACATTCAACATTGCAGGTGAATTGGCTGAAAAAAAGTCAAATGGTCCAGGATCATTCAGGGAAATACTTATGGATGAAATATATAATATGAATGAAGAAAAGTACAAATTTGCAAGGGTGAAATATTTATGACTGAAATGCCGAGGGGAATTTATGGAATAACATCAAACGAATTTGGCATGGATCATATTGAAAGTGCAAAGATTCTCCTTGAGGCCGGAATCAAAATAATACAGTACAGGGAAAAAAAGGCATCAACAAGAAGAATGTATGAGGAGGCCATGGAAATAAAGGATCTATGCAGAAAATATAATGCAATTTTCATAGTAAACGACAGGCTTGACATAGCGATGGCTGTTGATGCTGATGGAATTCATCTTGGACAGGATGATATGCCAATTCAGATAGCAAAAAAATTCTTCGGAAACAAAATAATTGGAATTTCTGCAAGGAACGTAAGGGAGGCATTGGAGGCACAGGAGAATGGTGCAACATACCTTGGTGTTGGATCCATTTTTCCAACAGGTACAAAGGCCGACAGTGAAGTAATTGGTCTTGATGAGTTTGAAAAAATAGTTAATGTATCGAAAATACCAATATACGCAATAGGTGGAATAAAGATTGAACATGTTGAAATTTTCAAAAAATACAAAATTCACGGTATTGCTGTAATTTCAGGTATACTTGCATCAAGGGATCCATTGAACACGGCAAGGGAATTCCAGAGAAGATGGTTTGAATGAATTTTGCAATAACAATAGCAGGATCCGATTCAATAGCCGGTGCGGGAATACAGGAGGATCTTAAAACCTGCACAATGCTTGGTGTTTACTGTGCTACGATTATTACATCAATAACAGCCCAGAACTCATATGAGGTAAGGGGTATTCATGATGTTCCAGCAGAGATGGTTGAATTGCAGATAAATACAGTTCTATCCGATATACCAATAAGGTATGGTAAAACAGGCATGTTAAGTAATGCGGAGATAATTAAAGTGGTAGCAAAAAGTATTAAAAAATATTCACTGAAGATTGTTGTTGATCCTGTCATGGTTGCAAAGTCAGGATCAAGGTTATTGAGGGAGGATGCTGTTGAAACAATGATAAATGATCTTATTCCCCAAGCTTTCTTTGTTACACCAAACATACCTGAGGCTGAGGTAATAACAGGTATGAAAATAAAATATGAGGATGATATGCTAAATGCCGCAAAGGAAATAAAAAAGCTTGGTGTTAATTTTGTTGTTATAAAGGGAGGACATATGGAAGGGGAGAATGTTACAGATATTTTATATGATGGAATGAATTACAAAAAATTTGTCTATCCAAGGATAAGAACAAAAAACACGCATGGCTCGGGATGCACCCTGTCATCAGCAATTGCATCATATCTTGCAAAGGGGTATGATCCCATTGTTTCATACTCAAAGGCAAGATTCTTCCTCCAGAAGGCAATAGAACACAACCTTGAGGTTGGAAGGGGTCATGGTCCCCTCAATCCAATGTACAGAATAAAGTTTCAATAAATTTTTATATTTAACGAATATCCAAAAAATATGGACATGATAGTTTCTTTTAAAGCAAAAATGGATCTTTTCAATGAATATAATATGGGCAGGGTAATATTTCTGGATGAGGCAGGTGAAAAGGATATAGAGAATGCGGAAATTCTTTTCACATTCAGGTTTGAGGATGAGGTGAGTGATGAAACATTCAGAAAAATGAAGAATCTGAAAATTGTCCAGAGTTTACTGGCAGGTGTGGACTATCTTCCATTCGAAAAACTGAAGGGTAAGGTTATTCTGAAAAATTCAGGTGCATTGTCCTGGATCATCGCTGAACATGTTTTTGCAATGATTTTATCAGCATCAAGGAACATTGTTTTTAGAACCTTGCATATGAGAAATGGTCTTTTTGAGCAGATAGAACCGGGTGATACAATTAGAGGAAAAACAATGCTCATCATTGGTTATGGATCCATAGGAAGGGAGGTTGCAAAAATAGCAAGATGCTTCAACATGAAAATTCTTGCAATAGGAAGATCTGGAAAATGTGATGAATGTGAAAAATTTGGAAATTTAGAAAAATTGCATGAATTTTTACCCCTTGCTGATATTGTTGTAATTTCAATACCGCTCACAAAGGAAACAAAAAATTTGATAGGTAAAAGGGAACTTGAACTTATGAAGAAAAATGCAATAATTGTTAATGTTGCAAGGGGTAAGATAATTGATCAGGAAGCATTGTATCATCATCTTTTAAATAACAAAGAAATGAAGGCATGCCTTGATGTATGGTGGAAATATCCAAGGTTGAATGAAAAATTCAAACAGGACTATCCTTTTGAAAAGCTTGATAATGTGATCATGACACCACACCAGGCTGGAATTTATAAAGACTATTTTGATGATATGGTGAGGTCAGGTGTAAGAAATATACTGAACTATTTAAAAGGAAACAGGGAAAATGTTGTGAAGATTGAAGATTATTTATAAAAAAACAATTTCTTCATTTTCCACATATGTTCTGTAATAGGGACAATCAATATTTTTTCCATCACAATTGAATGTTTTCATCTTTTTACAGTAACCATCCCTGTAATATGCACATAAACCTTCAGGAACAATAAATTTACCATAAATTTTACATTTTTCACCTATGCATTTGAAACCCCTGTATGGGCCGTGGCAAAAGCCATTTTCATCCTCAAATGCACATCTCATCATATTTCAATAAAAAAACTAAAAGATAAATTTTCCTTAAGCAAAACTTTTAATTGATCCTTAATATACATTCAAACAATGTTCATACTTGATGAATTTAAGGATTCGATTGCAAGGGAAATTGAAAAAAGGATAAAGGATGTATATTCCATAGATTATATTGTGAATCTTGTTGAACCGCCAGAGAATATGGGAGATCTTTCTTTTCCTGTTTTTGAAATATCAAGGCTTTTAAAATCCGATCCTTTAACTGTTGGGAAGAAAATAGTTGAGGATCTGAAAATAGAGAATGTTGAAAAAATTCAACAGGTTGGACCGTACATAAACATTTATCTTGATTACAGGGAATTATCAAAAATCTACTTCCATAAACTTTTGAATGAAAAAAGTTATATCTTTGAATTTCCTGAAAAAAATAAAAAGGTTATTCTGGAGCATACAAGTGCCAATCCAACAGGACCCTTGCATGTTGGAAGGGGAAGGAATCCCATAATAGGTGATTCTTTAAGGAGAATATTGTTAAAGTATGGATATTCTGTTGAAACACATTACTTTGTTAATGATGCAGGAAGACAGTGCGCAACACTTGTATGGGGTGTGAAGAATTTTGGAAGGGAGGAGAATGGAAAGCCCGACCATGTATATGTTAAATATTACCAGATGGCCAATGATATAATTGAAAAGGACAAGGAGAAAATAAAGGAAATAGATGAACTTATGAGGAAAATAGAGTCAGGTGATAAAGAAACACTTGAATTCTCAAGGAAGGTTGTTTCTAAGGTCCTTGGTGGCATTCTTGAAACGCTTGAAAAAATGGACATAAGGTTTGATAGGATTGTTTATGAAACTGAATTCATAGTGAATGGAATGGTTCAGGATGTGATTGAAAATTTAAAACCATACCTTCAGGAAGAAAACAATGCCCTGTATTTTCCCCTGAACAATGAAAAAATTTACTTGAGGAGAAGTGATGGTACATCACTGTACTTCACAAGGGATATCGCCTATCATCTTTATAAAAGGAAGCTTGGTGACATAATAATAAATGTGCTTGGTGAGGATCATAAGGCTCATGCGGATTCTTTATTAAAGGTTCTTAAAAAGATTGATGAAAGTATTAATGTAAATACTGTTTTCTATTCATTTGTAAGCTTGCCTGAGGGTAAAATGAGCACAAGGAGGGGAAGGGTTGTTTATCTTGACGATCTCATTGATGAAGCCATTGAAAAAGCAAGGCAGGAAATAGAAAAGAGAAGGAGCGATTTTGATAATGAAAAGGTAAATGAACTTTCAAAAAAGATTGGAATAGGGGCTGTTAAATTCAACATACTGAAAATACAGAGTGAAAAGCCCCTTGTTTTCAGGTGGGAAGAGGCGCTGAACTTTGAGGGCGATTCATCACCATTCCTTCAATATTCCTATGCAAGGGCATCAAGCATTCTCAGAAAAATGGAATGGAATGGTGAATTCCATCCAGAAAAAATTGATCATCCAAGGGAAATTTCACTTATAAAGTTAATTCTGAAATACACAAAAATTTTAAAGGAATCGGCAGAAAGTTTAAAGCCGCATAAAATTGCAAAGTATGGTGTTGATCTTGCATCGGAGTTCAATTTATTTTATGGTGAATGCCCTGTTTTAAAATCTGAAGGAGAAATAAGGGAAAACAGACTTGCCCTTGTTCACGCATTCAGGGAAACAATGGGCGATCTTCTTGAAACACTTGGAATAGATCATCCGGATGAAATGTGATCAGATCGCTTTTACTTCAATCATTTTCATTCTGCCATAACCTACGATCACTTTATAGTATCCTGAAAATTTTATGTCAAGGGATCTGTCACCCGTGTCAACAAGTAAATATTTTATTCCCTGGAGCTTTAAAGGTGTTGAAACAACAATAATATCATCCCTGTTTATTTTCCTAAGAACTTCCTTTGTTAACTGAAGGTTTCCCCTTCCTATGATAAAACCCTGGTTGCCTATGGGTGAGAGAATGATTTTTACCTTTCCATTCAGAACTTTTAATATTCCTTTTTCGTTCAGATCCTTTCCTATTAGCTTTTTGTTCTTTACAGCATCAAAACCAAGGAGCGTGTATTCAATACCCAGCAATTCCTGTATCTTCTTTACTGTTGTTCCAGGCCCTAGAATATAGGTAGCATCATCCTCCATATTATCAATTATGAATTCAGCAATACCCTGCTTATCCTCTTCATCCTCAGTGGAATAAATTTCAGCCTTGCTGTTCTGAACAAAATTATCCAGGTAGGGGACCTTAAGGTACCCATAGAGTTTTATTTCCAACCTATTCATTCTGTACTTTTCCTCATCAATATCCATTACCTCCCTCTCCTGGAATGATACATTATTTTTCAAAAATTCTTTAAGAATTTGCACAGCGGAAAATGGTGTTGGTGTAAAAACAGCGGAATACATTTTAACACCGCTTGGTATTCCAAGTACAGGGATTTTTGAATCAACAGCCTCAACAATATCCCTTGCCGTTCCATCCCCGCCAACGAAAATTAAAATATCCACATTATTTTTTAGCATTATCCTTGCAGATTCTATAGTATCATACCTGTCTGTTTTTTCCTTTGTTTTATAAACAATAATGAAATTCTCAATACCACATTCCCTTAAAACATTTTCACCCATTTTACCTGAAACTGTTAAAATTTCAAAATTTTTCAATATTTCTTTTGAATTTTCTAAAAATTCTCTGGCCCTTTCCTGTGAAACCTCCCTTGCACCAAGTTCTATTGCCTTTTCATACAAATTATCTGTACCCTTCAAACCAACACTGCCACCCATTCCTGCTACGGGATTAACAATAAATCCAATTTTCATGTCATTTCCTCCTTAATTTTCTTTACTGCAAGGTAATATGCCCTTGATGCATTATCAGTGTTATATCCACCTCCACCAAGCATTACCATTCTGCCATGTGAAAATTTTTTTGCAATTTTGTAAGTTAAATAAACAGCATTTACGTAATCCTCAATTGGATACATTAGATGTGTTAATGGATCATTTTTCAGACCATCCGCGCCGGCCTGCATTATTACGAATTCAGGCCTTGCCAATTCGGCGAATTCTTCTATTTTCTCATAGGGTAAATGATCACTGTAGGCTTTCATAACAACGTTCATTTTTGTTCCCTCAGCAATACCTTCACCCCTTTCATTTTCAAAACCTGTTCCTGGAAAAAGTGTCCTTGGATCCTCGTGGAAATCAATTATGAAAACATGGGGATCATTATAGAAGGAGTAGAATACACCATCACCGTGGTGTGCATCTATATCAACATAAAGTATCGGTTTTA
>JAVRLJ010000023.1:0-11683 GCA_031961585.1 Thermoplasmatota archaeon
TCGATACTGCTGCAATAAAATCGCTAACATATTTAAGGAATCCAAAGTACTGCCTTCTCTTTATCCTGCTCAGGTAAAGATCTGAGAGCGAGACATAATCCATTGCCCTTGCAAGATCATCATGATCAAGGTACTCATCTGGTAGATTCTCATCCAGCCAGTGGAGAACGAGCGAAGGATCCTCATCAAGGCTTGAAAGTATATCCAGGGATGATTTCATTGAAACGCTTAAAAGTATTCTTAGTGTCGCGCTGTATATATTTTCCTGAACATCCCTGTAACCAAGGATCTCAAGATCCTTTTCCCTTATTGTCTTTTTACCCATGGAAAGCATCTGAAGATCGTTTATTGCAGCCCTCACATCACCACCCGATCTCTGTGCGATTTTTTCAAGAACGCTTTTTTCAACATAAATTCCCTCCATTGAACATATCTTTGCAAGGATTGATGAAGCAATCTGCTTATAGTTCAATGCTCTAAACTTTACCTCATCACAGTATTTTCTGAGAACAAGACCGAGATCACCCTTGAATAGTTCGTATGGATCGTTCACAATGAGTATGATTGGCTGCATGGATATCTCTATTGTTTCTATTATTGCCTTTCTACCACCCCTGTCTCCCCCTTCACCCCTTGCTTCATAAAGATTATCTGCCTCATCAAGAATAATGAGTTTTCTCCTGCCCTCCTTTGAGGATAGAAAGTTACCCTGATCGTCAAATGTTTCATACAGTGATCCCTTCAGGGCAATGTTTTTTATATTTTCCTCATTCCTTATATCCGAAGCATTTAACTCAATCACACCCCACTCCATATCATGGGCAAGAGCAAGCGCTGCCGATGTTTTTCCAACACCCGGTCCACCTTCAAAAACAAGTGCCTTTTTCTTTGGTATTTTTCCAGATTTCCACTCCTCACCCCATTCCCTTATCTTCTGAATGGCTTCCCTGTTACCAACAATTTCATTCAATGATTTTGGTCTGTATTTTTCAGCCCATTCTATCATTGAATACAAATAGATTATTTATTAAATAAATATTTTCTTTCCTCCCTTTTTTCCTCAATGGATGGTATTAAAACGTTGGTAATTATTGCCATTATCCTTATTCTATCACCAAGGGAAGGATCAACGAATATTCCGGGTGTTATATTCTCATTTTCCATCAGATATGATGAAAATCTACCAACAACTCTTTGCATAACGAATTCAAGTGTTGGCTCCTCACCCATAACCATATAAAGTATTGCCTTTGTTGAATTTGAAATGTTAACATCCATCAGGGGATTCTGGACCATTTCATCTATAACATCCTCCACATTATCCATTTTACCTTCATTGTAAAGTACAGTTGAAATTTTTCCCGTTGATAATAAATGTTTCACTTCTGAAAAACCAACATGAAGGATTGATGGCTTTGTCATCAGGTTGTAGAAAGAATCCACCATCAAATATACAAGCTGGTCCATAACAAAAAAAGCCTTCTCGGCAGGTAAGGATTTTGGTGAAATGAGGAGTTTGTTGTTATCAAGAACGATAATTGTCTTTGATACATTTGTTAAAACCTTTATGCCATCAAGCGCCTTTTTATACCTTGATCCCTCCGATCTGAATGGTAAGGTTACAACGTTTATAACAACGGCACCTGTGGATATTGCCATCCTTGTTATTTCAGGTGTGGCACCCGTACCTGTTCCACCACCAAAACCTGAAATTATAAATATCAGATCAAAACCCCTCAATATTTTTAATATCTCTTCCCTTGCTGAAAAAACAGCCCTTTCACCAAGGGAAACGTCACCGCCCGTTCCAATTCCCCTTCCCGCTTTAAGTAAGATTTTCACATCAGCCCTTATGGATTCAAGGTGTGAAAAATCTGTGTTTATCGCAACCGTATAAAATTTTCCATTCCCAAGGCTGTATATCCTATTTATTGAATTGTTACCTGCACCTCCAACTCCTACAATGCATATTTTTCCCTTTCTGTTTAATTCATTCGATTCGGATATTTTGTATATAATTTTTTCCATATTCATTTTTGCTCCTTTACCTTTTCCCTCACAATTTCCTTTATTCTCCTGTTCACGTATTCTCTAACAGCCAGCCTTATGAGATCCTCCTTATCTATTGCATCACCGTTCTCAACAAGAACATCTATTGAATCAATTATTGATTTTGGTAATTCAACAGGAATTTTTGAAACGTTTGGTGGTGAAAACCTTGTCTTTAAAAATTCCTGTATTGCCGTTCTTATAACATCAGACATATTTTTAAATTCACCTGTTTTTAAAAGTTCTTCAAGTTTTTTGTAAGCTTCACCAGAAATTCTAATTGTAATGCGTGTTGATTCCAATATATCATCTTTTTCGGACATTTCAAACACCTTGATTATTTAATCGTCAGACAGTTTGAAGATATAAATCTCATATATTTATATTTTTTTATCAACATTACGGAATAGTTTTTATACAATTCTCTAAATTTATTATCACAGGTAATACAAAATTACAAAAAATTTATAAAAAATGTTCTTTTAAACCTTTTCCATTCAAATGGTGATACGAATGGAAAGAAACATAGTTGTTGAGGAAATAAAGACTCTGGCTGTTGAGGACAGGGATGTTGAAATAGTTGAAAGGAAGGGAATTGGTCATCCGGATAGTGTTGCCGATGGTATTGCCGAATCCGTGAGCAGGGCACTCAGCAGGTATTATGTTTCAAAGTATGGAAGAATACTGCATCACAACACGGATGAAACACAGGTTGTTGGGGGTCAGGCACAGCCAAGGTTTGGTGGTGGTGTTTTGCTTGAACCCATTTATATCCTTCTTGTTGGGAGGGCAACAACAAAGGTAAATGGTGAGAATGGTGAGGAAAGGATTCCATACAGAACATTGGCAATACAGGCTGCAAGGGATTATTTGAAGAAAAATTTCCGAAACCTTAACGTTGATGAGGATGTAATAATTGACTGTAAAATAGGGCAGGGATCCCAGGATCTCAGGGAACTTTACGATCCATCAAGGTTACTTGCAAACGATACATCCTTTGGCGTAGGATTTGCACCATTCACCGAAACTGAGAGATTAACACTTGAAACTGAAAAATATATAAATGGAAAACTGAAGGAAAAATTCAAGGAGCTTGGTGAGGATGTTAAGGTAATGGGTTTCAGGCAGAAAAATAAAATTAATCTTACAATAGCTTTGGCATTCGTTGATAAGT
Organism: Thermoplasmatota archaeon; assembly: GCA_031961585.1. Taxonomy (GTDB): domain Archaea; phylum Thermoplasmatota; class Thermoplasmata; order Thermoplasmatales; family ARK-15; genus JAVRLH01. Next base: position 3,224 of record JAVRLJ010000023.1, read on the forward strand.
ATGTTCCTGATAAATCACATTACATCAATGTAAAGGAAGAATTGAAGGATGTTCTTTTAGATTATTCAAGGAATTTCACGGATAAGGACGTTAATATTTATATAAATAATGCTGACAATCCCGATAAAAATCTTTTCTATCTAACAGTAACAGGTCTGTCCTTTGAGAACGGTGATGATGGATCCGTTGGCAGGGGAAACAGGGTAAGCGGACTCATTACACCATACAGACCGATGAGCATGGAGGCTGCGGCAGGTAAAAACCCTGTAACACATGTTGGTAAGCTCTACAATATTCTTGCATTCAGGATAGCTGATGAAATATACAATACAGCAAAGAACGATATTAAGGAAGTGCATGTGAGAATAGTGAGTCAGATTGGAAGAAGGATTGATGATCCTCATGTTGCAAACGTTCAGATAATTCCGGCACCGGGAGCTAATATTTCAAAATACGAAAGGGAATTCAGGGAGATCACAGACAGGCATCTTGCAAGCATAACAAAGCTCAAGGATGAAATTTTGCAGGACAAGGTAACAGTGTTTTAGAAAATTTTATTATTTTTTTATTTTTTTGAAATTCCATGAAATGTTATTGAAATTAATTATGTATTTTGTAAATTATTACAATTTTTAATAAAATATAAATGACTTAATAAATTTAGAAGGAAAATAAATTTTAATCAACCATCTTCCACATTACATATGCACTTTCGCTGTTTGAGTAATAATTCCTTAAAATACTCATTATTATGAATCCCCTTTTTTCATAGAACTGTATTGCATTGCTGTTTGATATTCTTACCTCGAGCCTTATACCCTTTATCCTTTCCTCCCTGCAAAGATCCTCAAACTTTTTAAGGAGTAATGAACCAACACCCCTGTTCTGGTATGATGGATCAACAGAAAATATCAAAATCCTTGCCTCAAAAAGAGAAAGTCTCATGGATGCAAGGAAACCTATTACCTCATTGTTCAATTCAGCAACAATAAATCCCTTGGGCCATGAATTGTATATACTATAATAAATATCTATGCTGTATTTTTCAGTTAATGTTTCTTCAGCAATTTTTATTACCCTGGATAGATCCTCAATCCTGAAATTTCTCACGATAACCTTACTTTTTTCAAATTCCTTTTCTGTCTTTTCCATGCTTAGAACAGTTAAGCTTTAATCGATTAATAAATTTTCCTTTCAAAGTTCAAGACCGAATGCCTCAACAAAACTTTCGAACTTTTTATATTCTCTAAGAAAATTCAAACCCTTGTCTGTAATTTTATAAAATTCATTCTCCTTCTTTATCAGACCATTTTTTTCAAGGAAATCAATATAACCCTGTAACCTTGAGTATGAAAGATTTGCCCTGGAAAGGAGTTTTGTTATTCTTATCTCCTTTTCCTCATCAATTATTTTCAATATGTCGTATACAATTCCTATCTTTGTCCTGTACCTTTTCATTTGTTCTTAACCGCCCTGTAATAGACAGCAAATATTAAAATGAATGAAAGGAGCTGTATCGCTTGTCCAGTGATGAAGAAAAATTCACGATAGATGGATAATGTAAAGAAAAAGTTTGAGAGAAAAAGAAATAGGAATGCAAGGAAAATGAATAAACTATCCCTTGTTTTTCTGTTCCTGTAATTTATGAACGTTTCAACCATAATGAAAATCTGGAAAGCGATAATAAAAATTTCAAGATATGGATTAATGATTATTATTGGTGTTATTGCTGCCATCTCTCTTAACTGAAATACGTATGAAAGGGATATGAAAAAGAAACCGATTATTTCAAGAATATAGAATATGGTGAGGAAAAGCCTGTCCATTGTTAACCTTTCATAAAAAATTCCTGATGGAATGTGTGTAAGAACATTAAGGATCATCAAAAAAATATGAAGGAACATGGCGGTGGAAATAAGCATAAAACCCAAAGAAAAATAGAAAATTTTAATATTTTTTGAAAATCTGTAAGCACTGTAAGAAAAAAGTGCTATAAGTATGCTAACAATACCTACGAAAATCTCAAGTATCGCGGAAATAAGGAAAAACCAGGTTGGTATCATATAACTTTAAAATTTCCTTACCTATTTAAATTTTGATGGAACAATCGTTCATTTTCTTTAAATTTAAGGATCATTAATGGAACAACCATGGAAATGAAGGCATTAATGTTCATGGAAGAAATAATCTGGAACATATTAACATTTCTTCTAATTACTGGAATCTTTTCAATCGCATCATTCATAATAATACCCCTTTTATCTAAGATTGAAAGGTTAATGAACAATTTTTAGAATGCAATAAAATTTTATGGTAATATTTTATACCATACCATAAGAGTCTATTGAGCGTGGTCAAATGCTTGCAAGAAAATCAATGCTAATACTGATTCAAAACCTCGTTTCAGGTTTGATTGGATATCTGGGTCTTTTATTCATACTTAGGTATGTTGGTCTTGAGGCATACGGTATATTCAACTATGCTCTTTCCTTTCTGGGTCTTTTTTCATTTATCCTCGATATGGGTTTTTCAACGGCAAACATAAAAAGGCTTAATGAGGGTATAGATTTTGAGGAGGGAATAACAGCTTATTTCATAATAAAGGTCATACTTTCAATAATATTCGTTTCAGCAGTACTTTTAACGATTTTCATCTGGGTAGATGTTCTTCACAAGGGATTCCAAACAATTTATGAGGAATATGCCATTTTTATCTTGATGTTTTATTACATTATACAGAGCTTTATAGGTTATTATCAATCCGTATTCACGGCAAGTATAAAGGCAGCAATTGTGAGTATGCCCATTTTAATTGAAGCAGTGTTCAGAAATTCACTGTACATAATTTTGAGTATTTCCATGGTAAAATTCCTTGTGAACAGGGATCAGTTTGCCCTTTTGATGGCCTTCATTTCTGTAATATCCTATACAATTTACCTTTCCATTTATCTTCCCTACGCGAAAAATTGGCGTTTTAAAAAACCTTCAAGAGAACTTTTTATGAAGTATATTATTTTTGCAATACCTGTATCAATAAGTGGTATTATGGGTGCAATATCAACAAACATAAATAACATATTCATTCAATTCTTCTGGGGTCTTATAAGTGTGGGCGCATATTCAAGCATACTCAAAATTGTTTCATACATAACTGTTTTTTCCACAGCACTTGTTTCCATGCTTTATCCAACACTTTCATCTTTGAATCATACGGGAAACAGGGATGAATACAAAAGAAAATTACTGGATTCTGAAAAATATATATCACTTTCAATAATGCCTCTTGTAATTTTTATGGTTGTATTACCCTGGCAGGTGTTGAATCTATGGTCCAAGGATCTTATACCATACAGTTCAATTCTTGTTGTATTTTCAATAATGGTTTATGTTAATAGTATAACCTCACCATATTCCATACACTTCAACGCTATTGGTAATCCAAAGTTCATCATGTACACGTCTTTTATTAGCCTTGCAACAATTTTAATACTCAACACTATCCTGATACCGCAAAGCTTTCTATCTCTCGGTGCACTTGGTGCGGCAATTGCAAACCTTGTTGCAAGTTTGATTGTAACATTTGTTGTTAGAATTAAAACATACAGGACAATAGGAATATTCGGGAACAAGCATTTAATTGGTCAATTCTTTGGTGCATTTTTAACATTTCTTATTCTCCATTTCCTTTCACCCTATTTTCCAACAACACCATTCTGGGCCCTCCTTATATGGTTGATTCTTTCCTATATCCTTTATTTATCAATACTTTATTTGTTCAGAATTTTAAAGAAGGAGGATATTGAGTTTATTCTTGAGGTTATAAATCCAAAAAAGATGCTATCTTACATAAAAAGTGAAATGAGAAATAGATGATCACTTGTTAATTACCTGTCTCCCCTTCCTCATTAAGTGCGCACCGAATATTATTGCGAGGAAGAATCCTTCAGAGATGAGGAAAATTATAATTGCCTCCCATAAGAAAAGGTTTAGGACAAGGTTGGATATGAAATTCCTGAAATCATTATCAGTCATCATCCTTGGCCCCCATATGGTTAACCAAACGGATCCATTTTCCATGCTCACGTTTGTTATGTAAAGACCAGAGGGATAAGATGATACATTTATTGAAAATGTTGTAACATAAATGTTGTTAATTTTTGTTGAGTTTGATGTATAGTTTTTGAAGGAAACTGCCGTAAGATTTTTTGGATCAATTCTATCTATTGAAATTTTAACTATTTCGGATTTGTTTGTTGTTATTGTAACATTGAAATAACCATTAACTGGATAGAAATTTGTCGTTACATTTTTAACAATGCCTGAAAACTGCTGTGGTACATATGGCTTGTTGTATTCTTCAACATAGTAGGAATTTTCAAGTGGAAAAAGAGTAAAGAGGAGAAGGGAAACTATAAGTATTGCTATTGTGCCCCATATGGCCCTCTTTTTTGTCTGCCATATCTTGTATCTGTGGAATATGTAAAATACAAGAATTGGATAAACTAAAATTATTGAAAAACCTGTCAACACTGTTGCAAGTACAAAGATAAAGCCTGCAGGAACAAGAATTATAAGCGAATTGATTTCCGGTGTAAATTTCATTTTTATTCACTTTCTATAAGACTTTTCATTATTAAATTTTTTTGATGGATATTGTTATTTCTTTACCATCTATGTCCCAGGTCTTTGTATAGCAATTATCAACATTTTCCACAATCTTTGATAGTGTTTCACTCTCTATATATTCCATTTTCATTTCAATGGCTTTCTTTAACTCATCATCGTCAGTTTTTATCTCAACAAGTATCCTGTCAGCATAGGCAAGGTTCATTTCCTTTCTCATGATCTGTATTCTCCTGACTATTTCTCTTGCAAGACCCTCGTACAATAGATCCCTGTTTATTTCCTTGTCGAGAAGAACATAAAGACCATTTTCACTTACAAGAACAAAATTGTCATCTGTTTCTTCCTTCAATGTGAATGATTCTGGCGGTAAATCAAAGCCAAGAACATTTATTTTTAAATTATTTTCAACCATTTCCTTTATTTTTAATGGATCCATTTTCAAAATTTCCTCCTTCACATTATTTACCTTTTCCTTAACGATGGGTCCAATGACTTTATAGTTTATATCCACACTGTATTTTATGTAATTTTCCCTTCTTTCATCATATATTATTTTTTTAACATTCAATTCATCCAGTATCATGGATTCATACTCCTTTATTTCATCAAGGATATTTTTTTCACCTATTACAACAATCTTTTCAAGGGGCTGTCTTGTTTTTATGTTTGCCATCTGCCTTGCCCTTCTTCCCATTTCAACTATTTTTATTACATCGTTCATTTCCTTTTCAAGTTTTTTATCAATCAAATCTTTATTTTCTTTTGGATATTCTGCAAGATGAACACTTTCCTCCCCTGTCAGATCCCTGTATATGTATTCTGTTATGAATGGCGTGAATGGTGCCATCAACCTGGAAAGATCCCTGAAAACAATATAGAGTGTTCTATACCCTGACAATTTTTCCTCCGTTACATTTTCATCCCAGAACCTTCTCCTGGATCTTCTTATGTACCAGTTACTCAACTTATCCAGAAAATTCTCAATGCAGTTCACTCCCTTGTGTATTTCAAATTCTTTCATGCTCTCGTTAACGCATTCTATTGTGCTGTTCAGTTCTGAAATCAACCATTTATCAATTTTCTCTGTTATATTTCCATTATCAAAAATAAATTTGTCAAGTTTTGAGTTACTTCTATAGAAAACATAGGAATTCCATAGGGTATCAATTGTTCTTGATTTGTATTCCCTTATCAGGTTTATGCCCACCCTTCTATCGCGCCAGAGGGGTGTGCTGTAAAGATATAACCTCAGGGCATCTGCACCAAGGGAATCCATGATAGGTAGGGGATCAACGTAATCCCCCTTGCTCTTGCTCATTTTTTCCCCTTTTTCATTTAAAACAAGACCCAGCGTTAAAACATTTTTATAGGCATTTTTTTCGAAGAGCAATGTTGATATCACATGTAAGGTGTAGAACCATCCCCTTGTCTGGTCTATTGCCTCGGTTATGAAATCGTAGGGTATGCTCCATTTCACTTTGTCAGAATTTTCAAAAGGATAATGGTACTGTGCAAATGAAGCACTTCCTGAATCGAACCAGGTATCGATTACATATGGTTCCCTCACCATTTCTTCACCGCAAATATCGCATTTAATCTTTATTTCATCCACATATGGTCTGTGGGGATCAAAATCCTTTATTTCCTTCAAAGATCTTTTTAATAGATCGTTGAAGCTTTCCGGGACAAAATAATGGTTGTTTTTGCATTTCCAGACAGGTAAAGGTGTGCCCCAGTACCTATCCCTGCTCAGTGCCCAGTCTTTTGCCTCATTAAGAAAGTTTCCGAACCTTCCATGCTTTAAATGATCAGGTATCCAGTTTATTTTTTCATTGTTTTCAATTATTTTATCCCTTACCTTTGAGACCTTTATGAACCAGGTATCAAGTGGATAGTAGAGTAAAGGTGTATTGCATCTCCAGCAGAATGGGTATGTATGCACGATTCTTTCGTATTTGAATACCTTATTCTCATGCTTCAACCTTTCAATTATTTTTTTATCCGCATCTTTGACAAATAAACCCTTCCATGGACCTGTATGGAATTTTCCCTCCCTGTCAACAGGGTTTAAAATCTTAACATTATACTTTTTACCAATCTCAAAATCATCCGCACCGAAGGCAGGTGCTATGTGAACAATTCCCGTTCCCTCTTCTGTCGTAACAAAATCACCTGAAACTATAAAGAATACATTACCATCATATTCAATATCAGGTATTAACCTTTCATATTTCCTCCCGAGAAGATCCTTTCCCATCATCCTTTTTATTATTTCAGCCCCTGGTGTTAATTTATCAACAACAGAACATGCAAGGTAATATTTTTCATCTTTATATTTCACAAGACAGTATTCAACATTTTCGTTCACGGCCAAAAATAGGTTGGAGGGCAAAGTCCATGGTGTTGTTGTCCATACAAGATAGAAGGCATCCTCATCCCTTGCTTTAAATTTAACGTAGAGTGAGGGATCCTCAGTATCCTTGTAACCCTGTGCCACCTCATGGCTTGATAACGGTGTACCGCATCTCGGGCAGTAGGGAACAATTTTGAAATCCTTTTCGAGTAAGCCCATTTTCCATATTCTGTTCAATGCCCACCATACACTTTCAACGTATTCCTTATTCATTGTAACGTATGCATTTTCAAGATCAAGCCAGAAACCTATCCTTCTTGTCATCTCCTCCCATTCATTCTTGTATTTGAATACACTTTCCCTGCATTTTCTGTTGAAGTTTTCAACACCAAACCTTTCAATCTCCTTCTTTGAGTTTATTTTCAATTCCTTCTCAACCTCAAGTTCCACTGGCAGGCCATGGCAGTCCCAGCCACCTATCCATGGATAGACATTTTTACCATTCATTGCCATGTACCTTAGAACAACATCTTTTGCAGCCCTTGTTAATGCATGACCCATGTGCGGGTGTCCATTTGCTGTGGGTGGTCCTTCAAGAAATGTGAAAATTTCACCATTTTCATTTTTCTTTCTCAATTTTTCAAATATTTTCCTTTCATCCCAGTATTTTATAATATTTTTTTCCATTTCGGGGAAATCCATTTTCTGGTTGAATATCTCCTCTTCCATTCCTATCTTCCTCTTCTTTATGGAAAAGTTTAACATCTATAAATTTTTTTTATTTTTGAAGGAATAACATTATAAATACGTTTTCATTCAAAATTTTGTGAAATACATTGTTGTTGGTGGAGGACCAAGCGGATTGATGTTCGGGAATGAAATTGGAGATGATTTTATTATTTTTGAGGAGCATGGTAAGATTGGAAGACCTTTACACTGCACGGGTCTTGTTTCAAAAGAGTTTGTTGAAGGATTTTCAAAGGATTTTGTAATTAACAAAATAAGGGGTGCTGAAGTTGTTCTGGGGAAAAAAAGTTTTAAGATTGGGAAAAATGAATACGTTGCATACGTTATTGATAGGGAAAATTTTGAAATTGACCTTTATGAAAGAATTAGAGAGAAAGTAATTCTTGGTAAAAGGGTTAAAAATATTTTTTATAAGAATAATAAAATTAAATTAGAGATACAGGGTGAAAACTATGAGGGTGAATTTTTGATTGGAGCGGATGGACCAAGAAGTATTGTTAGAAAAATGGTAACGGATGAAAAAATTGAATACATAAATGGTGTTCAGGCGCTTTTGAAAAATAAATTTGAGCATGAGGATCTTGTGAAAATATACCTTGACAGGGAATATTCCCAGGGGTTTTTCGCCTGGGCCGTTCCCAAGGGGGATGATGTTCTTGTTGGTCTTGGTACATATGATAGAAATCCCATGGAAAGGCTTAAAAAATTAATTAAAAATGAATTCAATGGAAGGG
>JAVRLJ010000024.1:0-11629 GCA_031961585.1 Thermoplasmatota archaeon
AAGAAAATATGATTTCAATTTTTTTTGCATGCTATCAACCCTGTTCTTCCTGCCTAATTAAAAATTTTAAAGATTCTTCATTTATGATTCTCAGGGCGAAATTTTTATTCTTCAGATAAACTTTAAGTTTTTCCATGGATCAATCACTATCTTCAATGTTTTATCAGGATTATTACTTTTCAATATTTTATATCTTTCCTTTTAACAATTATTTTTGAAATTTTACTTACTATTTTTATAAATTTTATTCCTTCAGATATTAAAAAATTTTAAATAAGGTGTGCAATTAAGTGGAAAATATGGTTAATGAAATGTCATTCAGGGTCATAGACAAGGGTAAGGATTTCATAGAACTTGAGGTGTTAAATTACGATAATACAATATTAAGACCGCTTGTTGATGAACTTGCAAGGGATCCCATGGTAATTGAAACAAAATACCACATTGAACATCCCGTGATTGACAACCCAACACTTTACATAAAGGTAAAGGAAGGAAAACCCCAGGCCGCAATAAGAAGAGCCCTAAAGAAAATTGACAAGTACTTTGAGGAAATGGAGGCTTTGCTCAAAGAAAACCTTTCATGATTTTTTAACAACCTCCACCGTTGGTTTATTTAAAAACTCTATTTTCCTTAGCTCCTTTGGAACCATAACATGAACGTGAATATCAGAGAACGGTTTTTCCTGGTACATTCTTACCTTATCGTCCTTTTCAAGAAAGAGCAATGATAATAAGACCCTGATAGAATCCTCCTTCGTACCATCCTCAATCTCTTTTTTCAAAAATTCATCTTCCATTTCGCATATCCTGTTCCATACTTCCTTTATATCTTCCTCTATGCTCTCCTTGTGCATTCTCTCGTTCACGGCAATTCTGTATTTTTCCTCCAATTCCTTCCTTTTCTCAATCTCCTTCTTCCTTTCCATGGATTCATTAAGAGCATCCCTAACGGCAGAAAGAAGTTCAGGTAATGTTATGGGTCTTTTTTCCCCATGCCTCACAGGTTCAAGTATTGGATCATTACCCATTATGCTTTCAGTTAATTCAAAATTCTCATCAAATCCTGGCTCAATTTCATATGGATCCCATAGATCGTAGAAATCATCATCCTTACCGGAGAATTTCTTAAGAACATTTTCGCTCTTCATGAAAAGAACATTCCATGCCATGAAGATCAATCTTCCAGCGGATATAAAATCCATTATTTTCTCTTCCCTTACCTTTTCCATGTATAATTTTGTGAACTTAACAAGGTCAATATCCATTGGATCCAGATTTTCATCAATAACCAGCTGGAATACAAGGGCTATTGCCTTGAGTTTTTGGTCTTCAAATATCATTTCAATTTCCCCGTTCTTCATTCTTCCTATATAAGAATTAACCATTTCTGGTGTAATATCTTCACCCTTCAGTATTTCCTTAAATATTTCAGCTTCCAAGTGCATCAGCCTCCCTGCTGAATGTTTCCTCATATATTTTTGATATACCATCATTTGTTATTGTAACACCTATCATATGATCAGCGTACTTTAAAACAGCCCTTCTTAATGAAACAACTATAAATTGTGCTTTGTCAGAATTTGCCTTCAGTATTCTTGCAACGTTTTCAGCATTGTACCCATCAAGGAACATGTCCGATTCGTCGAAAAGGTAGAAAGGTGAAGGGTCATACTGCTGTATTGCTAGTATGAAGGTCAAGGCTGTCAAACTCTTTTCTCCGCCGCTCAGAGCTTCAAGTCTTATCATCTTTTTACCGTTTGGTCTTGCCTTTATAATTAAACCACCTGCGAATGGATCCTCCTCGTTCTCAAGGTACATTACAGCTTCACCACCGTTGGTTATTTCAGCATATATCCTTGAGAAATTCTCCCTTATGGATCTGTAAACTGTTAATAGACCTTCCTTTTTCTTTATGTTCAGTTCATTCTCAAGGTTTAACAGTTCCTGTCTCTCCTTTGATAGTTCATTATAATCCTTCCTGAGGTCCTCAAGCCTTGATTTTTCATTGTTGTAATCCTCTATACTCTTCATGTTAACAGGTTCAAGCGATCTCATTGTTGATTCACAGTATTCAATTGTCCTCTTAAGCTCAGAAAAACCTGGAATGGGTTCAGTTACCTCAATACCGTATGATCTGTATTCCCTTTCAGATTCCTCATACTCCTGTGTATTGTTGTATATCCTTGTCTTTAGGGTTATTATGAAATCATTCTTTCTCTTTATTTCCTCCTCATTCTTCTGTATAATCATTTCAATTTCTGATATTTTCCTCTGCACATTTTCCCTTTCTTCCCACTTCTTCTTTATTGATTCCTCAATTGATGCATTTATTTCCTGGAATTTTCTCAGGTTTATTGAAAGTTCATCTATCTTTTTCCTGATTTCTTCAGCCTCTTCATTTTTCATTTTCATTTCATTCGTTAATCTTTCCTTCGTTTTAATCAGTGAATCAAGGCTCTTTTTCAGATCATTTAACTCATGCTCCATATCCTTCAACAGTAATGTTAATGCATTGTAATCGCTCTCCATGTTCTGTATTTCATTTTTCAGGGATCTAATTTTTTCCTGATCCTTTTCAGATGCAAATTCGGATATCCTTATTTTCACGTTCTCCATATCTTTTTCAACAAATGTAATTTTTTCCTGTAACTGCGAAATGTTTTCCCTTAGATATTCAATCTCCTTTTCAATTTTGTCCCTTTCATCCTTTTTGATCTTCAATGTTTCATTCAATTTTTTGAACTTCTCAGCATTTTCATTCCTTACCTTTATCCATATTTCCGGACTTTCTGTTTTCTGTGATGATATTTCCTGTATCTGTTTTGTTATTTCATCAAGCCTTTTTGTAACAACCCTATACTCCTCTTCAAGTTCATTCCTTTTTTCGTTCAATTCTCTCAGTTCCTTACCAAGGTTCTCAATATCGGAAATAACAACCTGTTTTTCACTTCTTACAACATGACCGCCTGTAATGGCACCACTCGCCTCTATGAGCTGCCCATCCCTTGTTACCAGTCTCACTCCTCCCATCAATTTCCTTGCCGTGTTCAAATCCTCAACTATAACCGTATCGCTGAAAACAAACCAGAGTGCATTCTCAATTCTTTTATCATACTTCAGGAGTTCAATAACAAGACCCAGGGATTTTGGATCCTGTATTGCCATCAATGCCTTTCCCCTGGGCCTACCACCAACCATCTTGTTCAATGGTAAAAATGTTGCCGTCCCCCTCTTTGTACTTTTCAAATATTCAATACACTGGGCAGCAACCTCATCGTTCTCTACAACTATTGAATCAAGCCTGTTTCCACCTGCAATTTCAACTGCAAGTTCAAGACCCTGAGGAATTTCAATCAGTTCCCTTACCGTTCCATGTATTCCTCTTATTGTTCCCTTGTCCCTCTGTTCCTTTATTGCATAGATTGCCTCATAATTCTTTGATGCCTCAAGCCTCCCCTTATTTTTTTCATAATTCCTTGATACAACAGCTATCCTTTCATTTATTCTGTTCAATTCATCCCTTATACTGTTTTCCCTGTTTTTAAGTGAATAGTATAAATCGTTTAGATCCTTCAGCCTTTTCTTAATTTCACCTTCCTTTTCCCTTGAATTCTCAATCCTCCAGTCAGCATCCTTTATGTTTAGTTCAACATTTTTTATTTCCTCCTCAATGTTTGCAATGTTTTCGTTCAAATTTTTCAAAGACTCCTCCCTTGCAGAAAGTTTTGAATTGAGCGATGAAAGTTCATCTTTAAGGGAATTGTATTCAACCTGTTTTTCATTCAGATATTTCTGGAGATCCTTAACCTCAGTTGATGATCTTGAAATTTTATCCTCAAGCTTTTTCAGCTCATCCTTTCTCGCATTAAGGTTTGAAAAAACATCGTTCATTTTATCCCTTGTCTTTTTATAGTTTTCTTCCTTTTCCCTTACTGTTCCCCTCAGGCTCTTTTCCTCACCGTTCAGATTTTTCAATTCTCCTTCGATTTCTTTTATCCTTGCTTCAAGATCCTCAAGCCTGACCTTATTCTTTCCAAGTGAAATGTTAAGATCATCTATCTGTGCCTTTATTTTTAACTGTTCCTCCCCTCCCTGCTTTTTAATATCCTGATTAATTTTTTCAAGATTTATTTTCATTTCTTCAAGTTCATTCTTTTCCTTTTGGATTTCTTTTTCTATTTCCAGTATTTCATTGTTGATTTTAACCATTTCAGCCTGATCGCCATCTATTTCACTTTTAATCTGCTTCATTTTCCTGTATTCCATCTGTGCCTTTGCCTTTAAAAGATCATTTTTAAGTTCAAGGTACCTTAGGGCCGTGTTCTTTTCATTCTCAAGCGAATTTAACCTTGCACTTATTTCATCCATGATTATCCTTATTTTTTCCATGTTATCCTCAGTTTCCTTACGCTTCATCTGTGCACGATTTATTTCCTCATCATACTTTGTAATACCTGATATTTCCTCAAGTATTCTCCTCCTCTCAAGGGGTGACATTTCAACAATCCTTGTTATATCACCCTGCTGTACAATGTTATAGCCATCGGCAAATATTTTTGCCTTTGATAAAAGGTTTGTGAAATCCTGAAGCTTCGCCCTTTCACCGTTTATGTAAAAATAACTGTTATAGTCCTCATCACCCTCCCCTCTCTTCACCATCCTTGTAAAAGTTACCTCATCAGCATCAAGAGGTATTTCTCTATCAGCGTTATCAAAAACAAGTGAAACCTTACAGTAGTCAGCTGGATTCTTATCCTTTCCACCGTTAAATATAAGGTCTGTCAATTTCTGCGCCCTCAATACCTTAGAACTTTTTGGCCCCAGAACAAATAGTATTGCATCCGATATATTGCTTTTACCTGATCCGTTTGGACCACTCACCCCTGTAAATCCTTCCTTAAATTCAATAACTGTTTTCTTTCCGAAACTTTTAAAGTTTTCCATCTCCAATTTTTTTAGAAACATGGATAATCACCGGTGTCATATTTATGTCAGTCAATATGTGTATATAGATATGCCAATATTTAAATTTATCGACAAATTTACCATAATTTTAACAATTTGAAATCATTAATCTGTCGGACAACATTCTGTTAATTTTTGAATGAAAATTTTTAAATACAGATCCAATTTATTCCCGCTATGGAACATGCCAATGCAAAGCAAAAAGCATTGAAAATATTGCTTCTCATTGCCGTTCCCTGGATATTTCTAATTCTTCTTGCTCCACCTTAAAAAAACACGGCGGGAAACACTCGCTTTTTAAAGCGGGGATGAATCGCCGAAATGTTTATTAAGAAATTTTGTATATAATAAATCAGAGCATATTGCTCTCTCGTCTGGATACGGCGAGAATAGGGCTGAAATGGTTGTGATAGCCAAAACAACCTAAGCCCTGAACCTTCGCATTTAAATGCGGAGAGTATATCAGAATGTTAAGGAACCATACCTTTGGTGCATTCCCATACTTAGGGAATACATATGTTGGCTTTGATGGTCTCATCATAAACCTTGTCATTCTTGCCATAGTTCATGTTATAGTAAGGTTGATGAAGATTGAAGTTAAATCAAGGATAAAACCCAGGAGTTTGTTGATTCAGATAAGGAAATGATAGGTGTAAAGGAGTGGAGAAAGGATGATTTTAGATCTAGCTAAAAGTAAGGAAAAGGAGATTGTTGATCTAAGAAGAACACTTCACATGCATCCGGAGATAGCGCATAAGGAGTTTGAAACACAGAAGATTCTCTTAGAAAGACTAGAAAGGCTTGATGCAGAAATAAGGAAGGTTGCGGGGACAGGTATTGAGGCATTGATAAGAGGAAAAGGCACGGGAAAAACTGTGGCATTGAGGGCAGACATGGATGCCTTACCCATAAACGAGGAGAATGATGTTGAATATAGATCAAAAAACCCAGGTTTCATGCATGCATGCGGGCATGATACGCACATGAGCATGGTATACGGTGCAGCCCTTGTTTTCAATGAAATAAAGGAAAAAATAAACGGAAACATAAAACTCATATTCCAGCCCGCGGAAGAGGAAGGTACACTGGGTGGAGCAAAACCCATGATTGAAGAGGGTGTTCTGAACAACGTTGATTACATTCTTGGCATGCATGTCTGGCCTGAGCTGCCAGAGGGCACAGTAGGCTACAGATCAGGACCTTTTTTTGCTGCAGCGGATAACATTATAATTGAAATAATAGGAAAGGGAGGGCATGGTGCAAAACCCGATATGACGGTAGATCCAATTATGGTTTCTGCTAGGGTTATTGATGCCATCCAGACAATTGCAAGCAGAGAAATAGATCCACTTGAACCGAAGGTTATAACGATAGGTTCCATACATGGAGGGACCGCACACAATATCATACCTGATAGGGTTGAATTGAAGGGAACAGTAAGAACAATGAACCCAAAAACAAGGGAAAATATGGAAAAAACAATAGAAAGAATAGTTTCAGGTATAACATCTGCCCACAGGGCAAGTTACAAATTAACATACATTTATGGCTATCCTGTTCTTGTTAACGATAAATATGTAACTGAAAGGGTAAAATCGGCAATAGAGGAGCTTATAGGAAAGGAAAATGTTGTTGAAGCAAAGCCAACTATGGGCGGCGAGGACTTTGCCTATTACCTTCAGAAAGTTCCTGGAACTTTTCTTGTTCTTGGTGTTTACAATGAAAAAATGGGATATGTTTATAACGTTCATACATCAAAGTTCAACATAAATGAAAAAATTTTACCAATTGGATCAGCCGTTCTTTTACAGGGTGCTTTAGAATTAATGAAAAATCAATAGCCCATACCCATACTGTCACGCCTTGGATCCGATCCACCCATCAAAACTTTTCCCTTCTTTAGAATAACGTTTGCATCCCCCATTAAATCGTTCAACTTTTCAACGATTTTTATTTTATATCCCATTGACCTTAATTTTTCCATGGTTTCCTGGGAAAAATCATTTTCAAGCTTCAATGAATCATCATCCTCAAGCAAAACTCTCCCATAAACAAACCTGGGATATTCAACACTCTCCTGAGGATTCATGTTTCTGTCAACAATGTTGCTTATAATCTGCACGTGCGTCTGTGGCTGACCGTTACCACCCGCTGCGCTGAAAAACATTGAAAAATCCTCACCAAAAAGCATTCCTGCCGTTAATGTGTGTAATGTTCTTTTTCTTGGTTCTATAAAGTTCACATGACCCTTTTGAAGGGAGAAATATGCACCCCTGTTCTGAAAGATTATACCTGTATTCATGTCAGCATAACCGGATCCGAATGGATAATATAAACTCTGTATGCATGAAAGAGCATTTCCATTTTTATCCGCTACTGAAAAACTAACCGTATCACCATCAATTTTTAATGTTTTACTTTCATTTTTTATTTCTTTATTAATATATTCCTCAACATTTTCACTCATAAACTTGGGATCAGTTACCTTTTCACGAACATAAAATCCTTTAATTATGCCCTGAACCATTGTATTTACCCTTTCCCATTCGTTCATACTTTTCATATCATAATTTTCCATATGTTTAAAAGCGATAAGGGCCGCAATTCCCTGTGTATTTGGTGGTGTTTCATAAACTTGGTATCCCCTGTATTCCATATTTAATGGTTTGTCCCAGAATGCAGAATAATTTTTTAAATCATCCTCTGTTACAAAAGAACCTATTTCTTCAAGGTATTTTGAAATCTCTTCCGATGTTATTCCGTTGTAGATATCAAGTGGATTATCTATTAACCTCTTTAAAACCTTTGATAGTTCAATGTTCCTTGCAAAATCACCGAATTCTTTTTCAAGAAAATTTTTTCTTAGGAAATTATTCTTTAAAAGCTTTTCCCTGGAATTTTTAATCTGCAGGGAAAGGTGATATGAAACGGGAAATCCATTTTCAGCATAATCTATTGCCTGTGAAAGTAAATCATCATATTCCATGGTTGCATGTTTGGATAGAAGATACCATCCATATGTAATGCCCGGAACAGTTATTGAATAGGGACTTTCAACAGGTAAAACCTTTTTTCCATTTTCTTCAGGAAGATTCTCATACTTTGCCCTTGATCCTGAATAACCGCTTGCATTCAAAAAATAGACTTTTCCAGAAGAACTTTCATAATAGAGTGCAAAGAAATCCCCTCCAATACCATTCTGTGAAGGAAGAACAACAGAAAGAACCGAACTTGTGGCAATGGCTGCATCAACAGCATTTCCTCCCCTTCGCAGTATGTTTAAACCTGCCCATGTTGCAAGGGGATGACCGGAAACAACAATTCCATTCATGCCTAATGATGGTGTCCTGTACATTGAAGAATCATTAGAAAGTTTCATATTTAATGTTTTTGAATGAACTTTAACAAAGAAATTAAATACCAAATTGAATATTATTGAAATATGATAAATGAAAATGATGTATGGAATGTTTTGAAAACGGTGATAGATCCCGAAATAGGTCTTGATGTTGTCAATCTTGGTCTTGTATATGAACTTAAGGTCAGCGATGATAGCATCTATATAAAAATGACCATGACAACACCAGGATGCCCTTTAACATCATGGATCCTCGCAGATGCTGAAAATAAGTTAAGATCAATACCGGGTGTGAAGGATGTGAAGATAGATCTTGTATGGGATCCACCATGGAGCGTGGACAGGATAAGTGAGGAGGCAAGAAGACTTTTAGGCCTTTGATTACAGACTTTATTAATTTTTTAATAAAAAATAATTTATGATCTTTTCACAATATTCAATCCATCAGAAATAATAATTATAAAAAAACTCTGTAGAAATCCTTAGTAAAGTATTCATTTAGGGGATTTTTTCGGATTTATGAATGACTAAAATTCCACAATCCGTAAAGGAATCATGGGAATATAGGTTTATCTAAGAGGCAATAATTATATCTAAAAGCTATCACTTATCCTTTAAAAATATTTAAATATGGATTATTATTACCTTTTCGTATGATCCTAAAAGATTTAGGTTTAACAGAAAGAGAACTTGATTCAATTCAGATAATATTCGATCTTACAAAGGATGGATGGCCGGCAAGGTTAACTGATTTCTCAAACAGGATGAATGTAAAACCATCAACAGGAGAGGAATTTTTATCATCACTTGAGAAAAAGGGTTATGTTTTGAAAAAGGGTGGTGTAATAAAACTGACCGATAAGGGAATGGAAGTCATGGAGAAAATTGAGAGAAACCATAGAATTGTTGAAACGTTTTTGTACAGGATGGGTATGGACATTGAAAATGCACACAGGAATGCAAAAAATATGGAATATTTCGTAACTGATGAGTTCATAGATAATCTTTGTTCCCTCATGGGACATCCTAAGGAATGCCCCCATGGATATAAAATTCCTCAAAAGGAGGAATGCTGTTCCAGACCTCAAAGGATGGAAATTGTTCCAATAATGTGAAATTATGGATATTCTTGGTTTTATTTTGAACCCTCCCCATGGTCTGTTACTCTGGGAAATTCTTGTCATATCCTTCATACTCGGTATTTTGCATGGAATTACACCTGATGAACACACCTGGCCTATAACGTTCAGTTATGCAATTGGAGAATCAAGCACAAGGGGTGGTTTTCTTGCAGGATTTTTATTCTCCCTTGGTTTCACAGTTCAAAGGGCCTTTCTTACATTTCTTGGATACATAGGCCTTGCCTATTTTTATATGCAATATAATCTGGATGGCCCCGTTTATGCAATAGTTGGCTTCGTTATGGCAATTGCAGGTTCATACATTCTTAAGGGTAAATATTTCCATATACCAATTGATAAACTACTTGGTGGAAAGGGACACCATACACAATCGGCTGAAAGGAGATCCCCCGGTGAAGCTCATGTACATGAAGTACCATTGAAAATGACAATAGTTCATGGCCTTATTGCAGGTTTTGGTTTCGGTGCATTTGCAACAATAATAACATTTGTTCTTGCACCGCAGGTACCTAGTGTATGGTATTCTCCCTTACCAGGGTTGGTGTTTGGACTAGGAACAATGGTAATGCAAATGGTAATAGGTGCTCTTTTTGGAACATTGTTAAGAATGAAAAAGATGGATGAAAATGATATAAAGTACATTGGAAAATCAACAGCGGGAAAAACACTATACTACGGTGGTCTTGCATTCTTCTTCATAGGTATATTTATAATTTTAATACCTACAATAGATAATTTTGCAATATCAACAGGTGTAAGTATACCAAACTTAAATGCCCTTGATATTGGATTTTTCCTTGTGATTACCGTTGTTGGTATCATTGGTGCCTGGAGCCTTTACACCAGTCTCAGAGAGATAAAAACAATTAAATCCCAAAAGGAATTAAAGACTTAAAGGGTCGCTAGATCAGCTGTTAGATCGTTTGCTTTGCAAGCAAAAGGCCCCGGGTTCGAATCCCGGCCGGTCCATATTATCTTTTATACTCCACCATCTTTTGGTTCATAGACTGAAAATATTCATACATGTTTTTAACGTATTTCTGCAATTCCTCAATATGTTTGTCATAATTGTATTTCCCTGAAATTTCAATGAGAGGTTTAAGGTAGTTTTCCATTATTACCCTTCTCCTGATTTCGAACAGATCAACGAAATTCAGGTTTGATGAATATTTTACAGTTCCATCCTCCTTGTGTTTTTCAACAAGTCCATTCTCAATAAGGTGGTTCAAGGAAGAATAAACTCTGGCAATTGAATATGATGTCATTTTGGCAATTTCATCAACAGTCAATTTTCTCCCAGATACAACAAGGGCTGAATACACGCAGCTAGACGCTTCATCAAGGCCCAGATATTTCAGAAACTTTTTAATGAGAGATCTTATCTGTTCATACCCCTCCATTTAAATCACCTCTCCAGTATGTTGCTTCCCAGAATATTTTTTGCATATGGAATCAAACGCTTGAATACGAATCCATGACGTTTTACAATGTCGCTCAGAAGATATGTTGGTCTAAGATAAAAGGATAGATATGCCCTTGAAAGCCATTTCATTATTCCATCGGATGTGAAATTCTTCAGTTTCATCACAGGCGATAGTGTTGTGAATTTCCTCCAATCCTTTGTTAATAGAATTCCCTTTTCAAGAACATAATCCCAGAGCCTTGTTCCCGGGTATGGTGTCGCTATAGTGAACTGAGCAACAGAAACTCCCACCTTCTTTGAGAATTTTATTGTTGCCTTAACATCCTTAACAGTATCTTCGGGAAAGCCTATAATGAATGATCCGAGTGTGTTCAGCCCTGCCCTGTTTGCCTTTTTAACTGACGTTTTTGCAAGTTCAAGCGTTATACCCTTTCCTATAAAGTCAAGTATTTTCTGTACTCCGGATTCAATACCAAAATACACCGTATGGGCACCGGCACTTTTCATGGATCTCGCTATTTCATCGTTGAAAAGGTTTACCCTTGCTGATGCTGACCAGGATATGTCAAGACCCTCTTCTTTAATTCTTTTGGTTAACTCAATTGCCCTCTTCATGTTTAATGTGAAAGTATCATCAAGGAACTCTATTTCCTTTTTGTTGTATTTTTCCCTTAATATCTTAAGTTCATCCATAACCCTTTCCACAGAATGACCTCTCCACTGCTTACCGAACTGAAG
>JAVRLJ010000025.1:0-11554 GCA_031961585.1 Thermoplasmatota archaeon
CAACTGGATCAAGGAAACCTTCAACAATAATGTTTCTTGCATCCCTCTCATTTATTCCCCTGCTCATGATGTAAAAAAGTTCATCATAATCAACACTTGATGTTGATGCGGCGTGCTTCGCCTGGGATCCACCACCTTCAATTTCAAGGAATGGTAATGCATCGCTCTTTGCGTTTGGGCTGAGTAAAAGTGAATTACCTGCAAAATATGCGCTTGAATCCTTTGATTCTGAAAATACCTTAATGGATCCCCTCATGACAGCCCTTGAATTATCCTTCAATGCTACCCTTACGTTTGCATCGCTTTTGCTCCTGCTTCCATAATGGTAAATGTTTGTCTTTACATCATAATGCTCATCCCTTTCACCAACTATTGCACCCCTGTAAACAAGGGAGGATTCGTTACCGATCATTAAGGAATTTGCTATTATCATACCCATGTTCAATCTCTTTGAAGCATAGTACCATTCATCCATGGATCCATTTTCCATTACCGTATTTTTTATGTTCACGAATCCTGATCCATTACCATCTATCATTGTTAAGTGTTTTAACCTTGAATTTTTGCCCAGGATCAGAGAGGTGTTTTCCATTCCATTGAAATTTTTCTGAGGTTCAGTATATTCAACGAACTGCATGGATGAATTATCACCAACAACAAAAACATCCTTTCTTACAAGTGTTTTATCAGGGTAAAGGGTTAAGAATCTCATTGTTTTTTCGCATCTCCTGTCCATTGGAAGGAAAACGAAAAGACCAATCTGGAATATTGCGTTTGAAAGGGCTGAAAGTTCGTCCCTTGGATCCTCAAGGGCCCTTTTTACATACTCTGGATGCTTTATTATTGCATCTTCAATGGACATTATTGATGTGTATTTAAGATTCTCAGTTTTAATTTTAATTTCACCATCCTTTCTAAGATCAAGGATGAACCTGTCCCTTTCCTCAACAAAGGATCCACCGATTCTCTGAAAACCGTTCTCAATTATTGTATTCTCATCAAAATTCGTATAATTTTTCTCAAAGGGTGAATCTGCTATCCTTTCTTCCCTTAATTTAAGATAGATCCTATAATTTTTTATTCTTAGTTCCCTGAGCCAATCAGGTTCGTACCTTTCCCTTGAGAATCTTTCTATCAAACTTTCAACGTTCATCCAGTACCACCCATCCTGCTCAACTGTAACTTAATAAGTTTGTTAAGTTCAAGTGAAAATTCAAGGGGTATTTCCTTCATTACCTCATCAAGGAAACCCAAAACAACCATGGATCTTGCCTCATCCTCGTTCAATCCCCTTGACATTATGTAGAAAAGCTGTTCTTCACCTATTTTACCAACGGATGCCTCATGGGCAACGCTTGCTGTTTCTTCATAAACCTCATTATGAGGATATGTAAAATTCTTTGATTTTTCATCAAGTATCAATGCATCACACTGTACATGAGATTTTGAATTGTATGAACCCTTTGGTATTCTTACGAGACCTCTGTAAACTGATACACCACCGTTCATGCTTATACTCTTTGATATTATTTTTGAACTTGTGTTTGGTGCAAGGTGCAGAACCTTGCCGCCACCGTCCTTCCATGTATCACCCGATGCAAGAACAATGTTTAAATGGGATGCCGTTGCATATTCACCAACAAGGTAACTTGAGGGATAAAGCATTGTTACCTTTGATCCAAGCGATCCACCAACCCATTCTATTTTTCCATTCCTTTCAACCCTTGCCCTCTTTGTGTTTAGATTGTAAATATCCTTGCTCCAGTTCTGAACTGTTGTGTATTTTACCTTTGCATTCTCCTTCACATATATTTCCACAGCAGCAACATGTAGGGAACTTACGTTATAAATGGGTGCAGTGCAGCCTTCAATGTAACTAACGGAACTGCCCTTCTCAGCTATTATCAACGTGTGTTCAAACTGTCCCTCCTGCTGGTAGTTCATCCTGAAGTAGGTCATGAGGGGGAGGTCAAGGTGAACATTCTCAGGAACATAAACAAAGGATCCACCGCTCCATACGGCCCCATGCAATGCTGCAAATTTGTTATCCCCGGGAGGAACAAGTTGCATGAAGTATTCCTTGAAGATGTCAGGATACTTCTTCAATGCTGTATCCGTATCAAGGAATACAACACCCTTTTCCTCATACATTTTCTTAACGTTTGCATACAAACCCTCAGAGTCAAGCTGTGCAACCGTTCCACTCAAATATTTCCTTTCCATTTCTGGAACACCAAGCTTTTCATACGTTTCCCTTATTTCCTGTGGTAAATCTTCCCATCTCCTTGCCTTGACTTCATCGGGCAGAACATAGTACCTGATGTCATTAAAATCAATTTCAATCTTTGGACCCCAGTTTGGCATTGGCATTGAATTGAATATTTCGAGGGATCTCAACCTGAACCTCTTCATCCATTCAGGTTCCTTTTTTATTTCTGAGATTTCTTCAACAACTTCCTTACTCAATCCCTTCTCAAAAACATGGGGATACTTTGCCCTTGTAACGAATGAATATTCACTTTCATTAAATTTTAACTCCTGTTCCTTATCCATTCATAACCACTCTCTTCAATCTTCAGGGCAAGATCATAATTACCTGACATGACTATTGTTCCATCCATCATAACATGAACGTAATGTGGTTTGAGATACTTCAGTATCCTCTGGTAATGTGTTATTAGCAACATACCTATTTTATATTCCTTTTCAATTATTTCCTCTATTGTTTTTGCAACAGCCTCAAGTGCATCAACATCAAGACCTGAGTCTATTTCATCAACTATGGCAAATTTTGGTTTTAAAACAGCAAGCTGTAAAATCTCTGATTTTTTTCTTTCTCCACCTGAAAATCCCTCGTTAACGTTCCTGCTGAGAAGGGATGTGTCCATGTTAAGCATCCTTGCCCTTGATTGTATGTATGAAATGAATTCCTGGAATGTCCTTTTATCATCGGGATAGTGAACACTATGTGCTGTTCTTAGGAATGAAAATAATTTTACACCTGAAAGTTCAACCGGATTCTGGAAAGTTAAGAATAATCCTCTCTTTGCCCTTTCATCCGGTGGCAGATTTGTAATATCCTCACCATTAAGCAATATTTTACCACTTTTTATCCTGTAGTTTCTGTTACCCATTATGGTATGTGCCAGTGTTGTCTTACCAGATCCATTTGGGCCCATTAATGCATGAATTTCTCCTTCCTTTATTGTCAGATTAACATTTTTTACAATTTCCTTTCCTTCAACTTCCACTGAAAGATCAATTATTTCAAGTATGTTCATAGGCTTTGATTATGAGGTATTATATATAAAAGTTTTGTAGTTTTTTTCATTCTTTTTTAATGGTATCAATATAAAGTGTTTCAATCCTATCCTTAATGTTATCATCCGAGAATGTTGATGTTGTTGATAAAATAATTTTACTTTTTTTACTGATTTTTTTAATCAAATAGTCCAGAATTTCCTTTTTATCATCGGAATAGTTATCAAGTATAATTAAATTCTTCCTTTTTAATATTTTATCAATCCTTTCGTTCAAACCGTTCTGTATTCTATCCTTAAAAGATTTAAGATCCTTAACATCATCCATCTGTACCATTATTATGTTCCAGTCTTTTATAAGGGAAATGAATTTTGAAATCAAGGATGTTTTACCAGAACCCTTCTCACCCCTTATTACTAAATATTTTACATCGGATTTCAACCATTTTTTAAGACTCTTTATTTCATTTTTTCTGTCCAAAAGATCAATTTTCAAAAGTCCCTCAATGTAATTTTTCCTATCATTGTTCTTATGGTTGTTTTTTGCAATCTCTATAGCCTGAAGCCATGTCATTTTACCATATTTTTCAACCATATCTGAAAGCTTTACCTTTCTTTTGTTATATTCAATTTTAATTGATCCTATTAAATTCTTTATCCTTTCCACTTCCATAATACCTGAGGGTGTTAAAAAATAAACATTCACCCTTTTTTCCTTATCCTTCACTCTTCCTTTAATTTCCATCACAAGACCCTTTTCAAGAAGATCCTCAAGTTCCCTTGGGACATGTGTAACAGTTATACCTATTGCCCTGGCAATGCCTTCCTGTGTTATTTCATTGGGATATATGTATCTCTCCTTGAAATTCAAGTAATCCGAAAGATAAACGAGAATTTTTGTCTTTACGGTGATCTTCTCCACCATTCTGTATGGTTATTCTTTTATTATTATTTAAAATTAATGAATTCCCTCTCAATTTTCTCTATTTCATCCCTGCCCTTTCTCTCGTATGCCCTTAAAAGATCCATGTTCATTTCAAGAAATGTATGTCCCCAGGAAAATTTTTCCAAGATTTCAATTGCCTGTTCCTCAAACCCAAGGATGAACAGGGCAGCTGTGAAGGCTTCAGCAGTTGAAAGCTTCCCAGGATGACCGAAGTTTGTTGGATTACCAGGAACAAGGAATGGGAGCCTTCTTGATTCACCTTTAACGTTGGTAAAAATTTTATCGATCTTTTCCCATGTTCCATCAACGGCCGTTATACCATAAAGAAGTGCAGTTTCAAGATCCTCATAACCAAGTATTTTGTATGAATTTGGATCAAGTATTATGCTTTTCTTTGGGTATGTTTTTGTTGATAATTTAACCAGACCGAACCTTTCCATTTTCTTTGCTGTACATTTTTTGGGATCATCCTGTGAAAGGTATAAAGCAAATAAGGGTATTTTTTTCATTTTTTATTGAAAACAAAGTAAAGAATAAAGACACTTGCTATCATCACAATTATGAATATGAATGGACCGGAAAGATAGAATGGTGTTCCCTGTGTGTGCTTTATGTTTCCATTAGGAAATCCTGGAAGAACACCCATGTTAAGTAGCTGACCAAATGTGTATCCGGGTATCAGTGATGGTAAATTTTTTACATACAGGAGGGCATCTGTCACTGTTGAATAGGTTAAATTGTTGTATCTTTCAAGTGCAAATATAAACTGAACACCAAATGCATTCAATCCCTTAAGGCTGTAATCAAAAAATATGTACGTGTGGTTTGGATCCGAACTCCAGTTGTAGGTTGTTATTGTTCTTGAATACAAAATTGGATAAATTAGATTTTTCCATATCTTGTCAGTTATCTGAAACTCCTTACCATCAACCATATGGATTGTTATTGTTGGATATGTTACCCCATTCTGCGCATGAACGCCCGGTATTAACATCAGCATGACCAGTAATGCTGCAAGGAAAACAAATATCCTCATTGCTTTCCAAAAAGATTTTTTATTATTTAACTTTTTCATTCAACCATATTCCATCCTGCTTATGGTAATGTCCCGATCTTATGGAATATGGTTTTTCTGCCTCCCTGTCAAGTTTTATGAAAATTATCTGTGCTATCCTATCGCCCTTACTTATTTTTACATCAATGTTTGTTGTGTGTGCAAATAGGTTCAATTTACCTTCAAAGCCTGCATCTATTATGCCTGAACTCAATACTATACCCTTTCTTGCCCAGCTTGTTCTTATCCATATCTGTCCTATTGCATCATTAGGGAAATAGAAATATTCTTTTGTTGAAATAATAAAGAATGTTGACCCAGGTATATCTTCAGATTTTTTATTGAGGGAAGGTATGTAACATTCATCAACAGTAACATCATAACCGTTTGGTGTTAGATTATTTTCATTAAAATTATCAATCTTCAATTTACCCTTCCTTATCATTTCAATTATTGATGAATCTGAAAGTATCATAAGAAAAATATGGAAAAATGGTTTAAAATTTTTTTTATAGTACCGGTAAAAGTTTCTTAATCTCCCATTCAGTTACCTCTGCCCTGAAGTATTCAACCTCCCTGCTTTTAACTATGTAGAAATGGTTGAATATATGATCACCAAGTGTTTCCCTCATCAGTTCACTTTTCCTGAAATATTCGAGTGCTTCACCAAGGGATCCGGGTAAACTTTCAATACCCAGCTTTTCCCTTTCGGATGGTGAAAGATGATAAATATCCTTTTCAACAGGTTCAGGTGGTTCAATTTTATTTTTTATGCCCATCAATCCTGCGGCAAGCATCACCGAGAACTGAAGGTATGGATTTCCAGCTGGATCAGGGTTCCTGAGTTCAAGCCTCGTTTTCAATCCCCTGCCCTGTGGTATTCTTATCATTGCACTCCTGTTCTTGTTTGCCCAGGATATGTAAACAGGTGCCTCGTAACCAGGTACAAGCCTTTTGTAGGAGTTAACTGATGAATTCAGAACTGCTGCCGTTTCCTTGGCATACTTTATAAGACCACCTATGAAATAAAGTGCTGTTTCGCTTACCTGATATTTTGCATTTTCATCGTAGAAGAAATTTTTTTTCTGATCAGGTGACATTAAGCTTTGATGAACATGCATACCTGAACCGTTAACACCATATATTGGCTTTGGCATGAAGCTTGCAAAAAGACCATGTTTCATTGCAATGCTTTTTATCAATGACTTAAGTGTCATGATTCTATCAGCCATGGTCAGGGCATCGGCATACCTTAAATCTATCTCATGCTGTCCCGGAGCAACCTCATGATGGAATGCCTCAGGCTCGTAACCCATCATATCCAGATACATGACAATCTCTTTTTTTATTTCCTCTGCCTGATCAATTGGTGTGTAATCGAAGTATCCTCCCCTGTCGTTTGGTACAGGAACAGGTTCACCATTCTCATTCAATTTAAACAAAAAGAATTCAAACTCCGGTCCTGTGAAAAAGCCATAACCCATTTCATTCGCTTTCTTTATCATTCTTTTAAGGACAAATCTGGGATCACCTGTGAACTGTTCACCGTTTGATGTATGTACATCACATATTATCCTTGCTGTTTTCGCATTCCCATCATACCACGGTAGAATCTGGAATGTGTTCAGATCAGGTATACCCCTCATGTCCGATTCCTCAATTGTTGCGTATCCAACAATGCTCGATCCATCAAACAAAACACCATCATCCATTGCCTTGTCAAACTTATCACTTGGCATTATTACTGTTTTCACATTTCCGAGAATGTCCATAAACTGCATCTGCAGAAATTTAATGTTTTCTTTTTTTATTATTTTTGATACCTCTTCCCTATCCATGGTTTGTAATCATTCTTTCATTATAAAAAAATATTCATGTTTTTTCTTTAATTCTGTTAAAATTTTTAACAAAAATTTAACAGAAATTTCATGGACTGAAAAGTTTTAATTTTTCAAGGTAATCCTTAGCATATTCACCCAGAATTTTATTTATAATATCAGTCCTTTTCTCAAAATATTCCTCCCTCAGTATACCAAATAAATACCAGTCATAATATTTTCCCGCAACTTTTAATCCTCTCCTTACTTTTCCTTCAAGAATCAAACCGTTATCCATGAGAACCCTATGTGCCCTTTTGTTGTACTCGGCGCTCCATGCCTCCACCTTTTCATAATCAAGGATATAGAATAACATTTCCAATAAAATTAAAGTTGCAACCTTTCCGAATCCACTGTTCCAGTATTCCTTTTTTGTGTACAATCCTATCCCGGCCCTTTTAATTGGTCCTGGATTATCGTATATGGATGCAATGCCAACACTCTTTCTGTTGTCAATCTCCTCCACTACAAACCTTTTCCTGTTTCCCTTCAAATCCTCTTCATATTCTTTAATGATTTCATCCATGTTCTTGAAATTTATAACAATACCCCTTGAATAGAATGTAACGTATTGATCATTTTCAAGTTCATGAACAAGGCTTAAATCTGATCTTTCAAGCGGCCTGAGCCTTATTTTTCCTGCCTCATACATATTTGATCATGTTTGACCGCCATATGCCTTTGCAAACTCAGCCTGTATTTCCTTGTATTTGTCCTCAAGTAACTTCTGCTGTTTTTCAAGTGTTTTTATTCTAACATCTATTGTTTCCTTTTCCTCCTCCAGTTCCTTCTTCAGTTTTTCAATGTCATTGACTGAAACAAGTATTGTTCCAACAAGCTTAAATACCCTGGAATTACTGTCAATCTTTGACAGTTCTTCAAGTGTTTTAGCTATTTCTCTTGATTTAAGATCAAGCTGATACTTCTGGGCTATGACATTTTCAAGCTGCTGTTGAATATTCTGAGCCTGTTTCAGTTTTTCCTGCAGATAGGGTGTTAGATTAACATCAACCATTCTTTATCATCTCCATTACATTCATTGAGAGACCTATCCACCTCATATAGGAGGTTATGGCAGCTCTCAATGCATTGATATCCCTTGCCTCTATATGAACCTTTAGAGTGTTTTCCTTTGCCTCAAGGAGAACCTTTGTTCTCGGAATATCCCTTTCACTCTCTATATCCAGGACACTTTTTATTATTCCTGCATCATCGCAGATTATGTCAATATCGGCTATGTTCATTACTTTTTCATCGCCTCTATGATCTTGGGAACAACAGCATAAAGATCTCCAACAATTCCATAATCGCATTCGTTGAATATGGGTGCATTCTTATCCCTGTTTACAGCTATAACAGTCTTGGATCCCCTCATACCTGCTATGTGCTGCACCTGTCCTGAAATACCCAGGGCTATGTATATCTTTGGCTTTACCCTTTTTCCGGAAAGACCAACCTGCCTCTCTTCACTCAACCAGTGATAATCAAGGCATACGGGTCTGGATCCCCCTATTTCACCATGAAGGATATCTGCAAGCTGCTGTACCAAAGATAAACCTTCCTTCTTACCAAGACCCCTTCCAACTGAAACTATTATATCCGCCTTTTCAAGGTTTACGTTCCCTTTCGGCTTTTCTATTGATTCAACAAGCCTTATTTTTGATTGTTTATCCAGATTCAATTCCTTTACATTTGATTTTGAATCAACAGGAACAGGATCCACAAGACCTGGAAGTATTGTGAATATTTTTGACTTTGATTCCTCCTTTATTATACTCTTTCCTCCAAAGAAAAATCTTTCCGTAATGACCGATCCATCCTTCAATTCAAGGCTCATTATTTCGGTTTTTGCTTCAAAACCAAGATCCTCCGAAAGAACTGATGCAAGTTCCCTTCCAAGAACAGATGATCCTATAAGGATTAAATCGTATCCTCCTGACCTGAAATTTTCTTTTATCAGATCTGAAAGATTATCAACGAAAGCGTTTTCACCCTTTATTTGAAAAACATTCTCTGCACCATAATTTGTCAGGTTTGATTGGGATGTTGTGAATAGATCCATGCTGAATTTCCCCCTGAACATTGTCAATATCTGTCCTGCAAGATCATCCTTTTCCGAAAAGACCATTGCCTTCATCTTACCTCACCCTTTAAAACCTTAACAACCTCCATAACTCCCTTATCAATGTCCTCAAAAATTATTCTCTTTCTATCACTCTTAGGAGCCTTGTTAGATAAAACAACCGTTGTTGTCACCCTATCTGGACTTATTTCCTCAATCTTTGTTGGTTTTCTTCCGGCAGCCATTATCTGTATTAATGGTGGCAGCCTCGGTTCATTTATTTCCTGCTCAACAGTAACAAGTGCTGGGAGATCGGTTTCAAGAACAATATTTTTATCCTCAATGCTCCTTGTTATTCTCACCTTTTTATCAACCATCTCCAGCTTTATTGCATTTCCAAGTATTGGTATGTTTAACTTTCTTGCAACCTTACCGGGTACAAGTCCGGAATAACTGTCTGCGGAAGCATTACCCATGATTATTATGTCGTACTGAAGCTGTGATATCTTTTTGGCAAGAACAGTTGATGTGGCCTCAGGATCGTGGCCCTTGTATCCCTTTATAATTATTCCCTCATCAACTCCCATTGCAAGTGCTTCCTTCATAGCAAGACTTGCCTGGTCTCCACCGTACGTTATTCCTATTACCTTTCCACCATGCTTTTCCTTTATTCTCACCGCTTCCTCAATTGCATTTTTGCTCAGGTCCTCTATCCTGTATGGCAGATTCTTTGTTATTGGTTCCTGGGTCTTTTCATCAATCTTCATCTGGTCAATATCCAGAATCTGTTTAAAACAGACTATTATATTATACATATTCATCACCCTATCCTTTTAAGATTTTTCTTGTATCTTTCGCAGAATGATACATAAATGCCCTTGAATTCTGTCCACTGTTTCTTGTAATCATCATTTATCTTACCCTTTGGCTGTGCCGGAACACCTGCAACAATTGTTTCATCATCAACAACCTGCCTGATCTTAACAACCGATCCCTCTGCGAGAACAGCCCATTTACCAACAACAGCATAATCCGTAACAATGGATCCCATTCCGATAACAGCATAATCCTTTATTGTTGCAGTGTGTATGATTGATCCATGCCCTATGGTAACACAGCAACCAATGGTTGTTTTTTCTCCGGGTCTTGCATGGATAACAACATTATCCTCCACTGCACTGTTCTCGCCTATAACAATTGTTCCATAGTCGCCCCTTATTGTTGCATTTGGTCCAACATAGACACCATCGGAAAGTGTTACATCACCTATTACCACAGCACTCTCATGAACATATGCCTTTTCCGATATTTTAGGAACTCTTCCCTCAAATTCAAAAATCATAGTTTTTTGAATTAAAATTCCATATTAATAATTTTCCCTGTGAATGATATGAATAAAAGAATAAAATTCTTATCCTGTATTTTATTTGGAAAAAATCCAACTAAGAAAAACTTTATTAAACAAAATTTGAATATGTTATAACATGGAAAGCTATAAGTTTCAGCTTAACTTAAAGAATATATTTCCGGCAACACTGAGGAACTTCCCCGATCAGGAAATCGTTTACCAGGAC
The DNA here is from genome assembly GCA_031961585.1 of Thermoplasmatota archaeon. Lineage (GTDB taxonomy): Archaea > Thermoplasmatota > Thermoplasmata > Thermoplasmatales > ARK-15 > JAVRLH01. The sequence goes on from JAVRLJ010000025.1 coordinate 10,774, forward strand.
AAGAAAAGGTATACCTTCAAGGAATTCTATGATAGAATTAGCAGGTTTGGCAATGCTCTCCAAAAGATTGGTGTTAAACCGGGAGACAGGGTTGCTGTCCTGGATTGGGACACAAACCACTACATGGAAAGTTACTATGCTGTTCCAATGACAGGTGCTGTTTTACACACAGTTAACATAAGGTATCCCCCTGAAATTATTTTCTACACAATGCAGCATGCTGAGGATAAGTATGTAATAGTGAGGGATGAGTTTTTACCTATAATAGAAAAGGCAGCACAGCTCTTTGACTTTGTTAAGGGGTGGATTGTATATTCTGATAAAAATGAAGAAGTAAAGACTATTCTAACACCAAACTATAATTACGAGGAACTTGTTGCTTCATCTGAACCAATGGATTTCCCTGACCTTGATGAAAACACATGGGCCACGATTTTCTACACATCGGGAACAACAGGTTTACCGAAGGGGGTTACGTTCACACAAAGACAGCTTGTTTTACATGCACAGGCACTTGCCATTGCCGTTCATGCTGAGCCCTTATATGTTACTGATAACGATGTATTCATGAGCCTTGTTCCCATGTTCCATGTGCATTCCTGGGGACTTCCATACGTTACAATGATAACAGGTAACAAGTATGTTCTGCCAGGAAGGTATGAGGTAAAAAGGATACTTGAATTGATAAAGAATGAGAAGGTAACACTTTCTTTAATGGTACCTTCAATTCTTTATATGATATTAACGCATCCCGAAATAGAGAATTATGCAAAATACCTTA
>JAVRLJ010000026.1:0-11057 GCA_031961585.1 Thermoplasmatota archaeon
AGGATGCATCCAGCGCTTGCACCAATGATAGATAGATATTCATACATTGGCGGATGCGATTATGTTTCAAGCATAATTGGTGCGGAGAACCTTGGTCTGGAACCAAGGGGAACAATGCCCCATGCACTAATACTTATTCTTGGTGAGGATCTTGCCTGGAAAAAGTTTGATGAGGATATTGATCCAAACGTGCCCAGAATTGCTCTTGTTGATACGTTTTGTGATGAGAAATTTTCATCCGTGAGGGCTGCTGAAATTATAAAGGATCTGAATGGCGTTAGACTTGACACACCATCATCAAGGAGAGGGGATTTTGCCCATATAATAAGGGAGGTGAGGTGGGAACTGGATCTCAGAGGTTATAAGAATGTTTCAATTGTTGTTTCTGGTGGAATAAAGGAAGAAAATGTTAAGGAATTGATTGAAGCAGGAGCAGATTCATTCGGTGTTGGTACAACGATATCAAGTGCATCAACAATAGATTATGCAATGGACATTGTTGAAATTGATGGAAAGCCAATGGCAAAGAAGGGTAAGTTTTCAGGTAAAAAGGATGTTTACAGATGCGAGAATTGTTTGGAGTATAAAGTTGTTCCATCTGGTCATGAGGCACCTGTTTGCGATAAATGCGGTGGAAAAATGGTTAAAATTATGGACTATGTTATGAAGAATGGGGAGATTGTTAAAGAATTACCTGATCCGAATGAAATAAGGAATTATGTATTGAACCAGCTTGAAAGGGTGGAAATATGATCCTTCTCACGGGTTTTGAAAAATTTGGAAATTTTCATAGAAATCCTTCAGAGGAACTCGTTAAACTCTATGAAAATAAAAATTTTAGAGGGAAGGAGATAAAAATTGAAATTATACCTGTTTCTTTTTTAAGATCAAAAGAAATGATAGAGAAAATTCTTGAAAAATATGAACCTGAGATAGCCTTAAGCTTTGGACTTGCCGCTGGAAGGAATACAATCTCAATTGAAAGAATTGCCATAAACGTAATGGATTCGGAATCGGAGGACAATGATCATTTCAAACCGGATAATTTGAAAATATATGATGATGGATATGATGGTTATTTTTCAGATTTGCCTGTGAAGGATATTGTTAATGAATTGAGGAGAAATAATATTCCTGCATATGTTTCAAACTCAGCGGGAACTTATGTTTGCAATACTGTTATGTACTCATTCCTTTACAATATTAAAAAGAAAAATTTGAAAACAAAGTATGGTTTCATTCATCTTCCAGCCGATGAGTACCTTGCATCTGAAAAGAATAATTTACCTTATGTAAAATTTGAAGAAATGAAAAATGCATTTGAAAAAATTTTGAATTTTCTTGTTAAATAATTAAGTTCCCTTCCTTTCCTTTCTTTTTGGTCTCAAACCCGTGTAACCGCATCTCCTGCATCTCGTTGCATTTGGTGGATTCTTTGCGTAACATTTCATACAAATTTTTTTGTCAAGTTTCCTCTTAACAGCCTCTGCGAATGTCATTTTGATCAAATTCCTAAATATGAACAATTATTTAATATTTGCCAGAAGATCAACAAAAAAATTCAGGGCATCCTCCATGCTTGGTTTTTTCAGCTGGTAAAATTTTAAAACACCAAAATTTCTCAGTTCCTTTGATGTTTCCTCGCCTATTGACACTATTTTCACATTTTTTAAATAATCAAAAATATTTTTATCCATTCCATAGAAAATTTTGAAAAAGGATCTTACGATCATCCTTGATGAGAACACCATACCATAAATTTCTTTTTTCCTAAGCATATTCAAAAATTCTTCATGCCTTTCATTTTTTTCAAGCGTGTATGATTCATAGATTTCAACATTAATCACATTCATATGATCCTTCAAATTCTTCAATAGATTTTCGTTCCCCTGTGCACTCCTTACAACAAGTACAGTACCTGTTTTATCTTTAAAATAATCAACAATACCTTCTGTGGATTCATTTTCCGGAACTTTCACATTAAAATTACCAATTTCATTTTTTGTTTTTTCACCGATTGCAATTATTTCCTTAACACTTTTCATGAATCCATTGTAATATCCCCCAAGATCTTCCTTGAAAAAAAATACACCAAGCGTGCTTGTGAAAACAACATAATCAATTTTTTCATAATTTTTTATAATTTCTTTTAAATTAACATTTCTTTTCCTTATTCCCGTTAATGGTAAATTAATGATCTCCATATTTTTAAGAAAAAATTTTTCGAATTTTTCCTCAGGTCTGAAGGTCGCTATTTTCATAAGAGATCAACAATTTTACCTATAACAGTTACTGTTGGTGCCTTAATTCCTTCCTTTTTTGCAATTTCAACAATGTTTCCAAGTTTGCCCTTCACAATCTTCTGATTCTTCAATGTTCCATTCATTATTATGCAAACGGGTGTTTCTCTATCCTTACCATTTTTTATAAGTTCATCAACAATACTTTTCAATGTACTTGCACCCATCAGGACAACAATTGTTCCATCGAACTTTGAAACATTTTCCCAGTTGACAATGTTACCCTGCTTTAAATGCCCTGGTATGATCAAAACGCCCGATGAATAATCCCTGTGCGTTAATGGAATACCTGCATATGTGGGAACACCTATGGCTGATGTAATTCCAGGAATAACCTTTACTGGAATTTTATTCTTTTTTAGAAAAACGAGTTCCTCCCCGCCCCTTCCAAAAAGGAAGGGATCCCCGCCCTTGAGCCTCGCAACCTTCATTCCCATACTTGAATATTTGTAAAGGAGTGAATTTATTCTGTTCTGCTGTTCATCACTATCCTCGCCCTTTTTCTTTCCAACAGAGATCTTTTTCACATTCTTTGGTATAAGTTTTATAATTGATTTACTTACAAGTGCATCGTATAGAACGATATCCACATTCTTAATTATCCTTAATGCTTCAACTGTCAAAAGACCCTGGTTTCCAGGTCCCGCACCGATTAAATATACCTTTCCTTTCATTTGAACCATAACCTCTTAAATTCCTCATAAATTTTTTCCCTTTCATTCGATTTTAGCCATAGATCCTTTCTAACCTTAAAATCATCAGAAATCCTTGCAACATGTAAATTTACTGTATCCCCATTCATCCATGCATAAATTCCTATTGCCGTATGGCATCCTGCGTTAAGGATCCTCAGTATTTCCCTTTCAACCTCACATTCAATTCTAGTCTTTTCATCATCAATCTTTTTCAAAAATTCCCTGTATTTTGAATCCTTTCTTGATACTACCGCTATTGCACCCTGGTTTGCCTGAGGAACAAACAGATCCTTTGGAAGAACAAAAAATTTTCTCTTTATGTTCAATCTTTCAATCCCTGCCCTTGCAACAATTATGCCATCTAAACCAAGATCATCCATCTTTCTTATCCTTGTATCAACGTTTCCTCTAATGTTTACGATTTCAATATCCTCCCTTAAAAATTTCAAAAATGCTATTCTTCTCAAACTTGATGTACCTATTTTTGCCTTGTATGGAAGATCGGATAGATCATGATCTGAAATAAGAACATCCTCAACATTGCCTCTTTCAATTATTGCGGATATTTCAAGATCCTCAGGCAAATCAACCGGCAAATCCTTCATGCTGTGAACAGCAATGTCAATCTCTCCATTCAAAACAAGGTTGTTTATATCTGATGAAAATAATCCAGTTCCTTTGCTTTTCCATAATGGTATTCTTGTTTTATCCCCCTGGGTCCTAACTATCCTTATTTCCGTTTCAATACCCATTTTATTGATTAAACCTTCAACTATTTTTGTCTGTGCAAGGGAAAGCTTACTCCCTCTCGTTCCAATTATCATTGAAAAAATAATTGTCATACATTATTTGAAATTTTGCAAATTTTTATTAAACAGGTTTTCCTATCTTTTAATCATGATAAAGAAAGTAAATGTTACTGTTTTGATGGATGATAATGCAAGTTTCAGAACACTACACCTTTCACAGCATGGCGTATCATATTATATTGAAATAGAATATGAAAATTCAAAAAAGATTCTTTTGTTTGATACGGGATCATCAGGTGAACCAATCATTAAAAATGCAGAAATCTCAAAGGTTGATTTGAAAAAAGTTGATGCTGTTGTGATTTCACATGGTCATTACGATCATCTGGGTGGCCTTTACGATCTGTTTTTCAATAATGCATTAAAAAATGATGTGCCGGTCTTTGCAAATCCCGATATTTTCAGGGAGATTTTTTATATACCATTCAGGGACATATCAATACCAAAATATCAGAAGAACTGGCTCAAGGAAAACGTTAAGTTTATTTTTTCAAGGGATCCGTACGAAATTTTCCCTGGTGTATGGTTTTCCGGTGAGGTTGAAAGAAAAAATGAATATGAAAAGGTTGAAAATATCTTCACAAATTTGGATGGTAAAATTGTAAAGGATGAAATGATGGATGATTCTTCAATTTACATTGATCTTGGTGAATCAATTTTCATTGTTTCAGGCTGTTCACATGCCGGGATAGTGAACATTAAAAATAAAGGTGAAGAATTGTTGGGCAAAAAGGCTGGATTTATACTTGGTGGTTTGCATTTAATCAATGCAAGTATGGATAGAATAAAATACACAATGGAAAATTTAAAGGGTATAAAGCTGTTTATAGGTCACTGTACGGGTGATAATGCATTGTGCATATTTTCACAGAAGCTTGATGTGACTAAACTTCATTCAGGGCTTGAAATTTCCATACCTTAACAAAGTATATATTCCCTTTCCTATTACAGGATAATATGATAACACCAAAGAATGTTCATGAGGTTTTAGGTAAAAGGATCCTTACGGATGGATTCGATCTTGTTCTTGATCTAGAAAGGAGCAAGGGAGCATGGATATACGATTCTCGATTTGACAGGAAATTCCTTGATTTCTTTGGATTTTTTGCCACATCTGCTGTTGGATTGAACCATCCAAAGATGTTCGATCCTGAGTTTTTGAAAAAACTTCAGAGGGCAGCATTGAATAAACCAACAAACAGTGATGTTTATACCGTGGAAATGGCTGAATTTGTTGATACACTTTCAAGAATAGCAACACCACCATACATGAAATACTTTTTCTTCATTGAAGGTGGTGCTCTAGCTGTTGAAAATGCACTAAAGACAGCATTCGACTGGAAGGTAAAGAAAAATTTCAGGAAGGGTTATAAGGAGGAGAAAGGGTATAAGGTAATTCATCTAAGGGAAGCATTCCATGGGAGATCCGGTTACACATTATCATTAACAAACACGTTCGATCCAAGGAAGACACAGTATTTTCCAAAATTCAACTGGCCAAGGGTAACAAACCCGAAAATAACATTCCCTCTGAACGAGGAAAACCTAAGAAAGGTAGAGGAACTTGAGAAGAAGAGTATAGATGAAATAGAGAAGGCTATAAAAGAAAACCCTGATGATATTGCCGCATTCATTATGGAACCAATACAGGGAGAGGGTGGAGACAACCATTTCAGGAAGGAATATTTCAAGGCAGTTGAAAAAATAACAAGGGAAAATGAAATGATGTTCATTGTTGATGAGGTACAGAGCGGTATGGGTATAACAGGAAAATGGTGGGCACATGAGCATTTTGATGTAAAGCCAGATATAATTGCATTCGGTAAGAAAATGCAGGTATGCGGTATAATGGTTGGGCCGAGGGTTGATGAGATAGAGGATAATGTTTTCAAGGTATCAAGCAGAATAAATTCAACATGGGGCGGAAACCTTGTTGATATGGTAAGGGCAACAAAGTACCTTGAAATTATGCATGAGGAAAGGCTTGTTGATAATGCAGCAAAGATGGGTGAAATATTACTGAAGGGTCTCGGTGAAATTGAGGAGAAAACAGGAAAGATTAACAATGTTAGAGGAAGAGGTCTCATGGATGCGTTCGATCTTAAGGACACAAAAACAAGGGATGATCTGTTCAACATTCTCTACAGGAATGGTCTTCTGATGCTTAAAACAGGAGAGAAGGGAATAAGGTTCAGGCCACCCTTAATAGTAGGTGTGGATGAGGTGAACACTGCCCTTGAAATAATAGAAAAATCTTTAAAGGAATTATCATAAATTTAAATTAATGTATCCTGAACTGGAAATAGACGTTGAAAAAATAAGGTACAATCTTAGAAAAGTAAGGGATCTGTTAAGGTCAAAGGATGCAGACCTTCTCTTCGTTACAAAGGTTACCCAGGGAGATCCAAGGATAGCAAGGATTGGAGTTGAGGAAGGAATAGAGTGGTTTGGTGAATCAAGGATAGATAACATAATAAGGTTAAGGAAGGGTGGTATTGATAAAAAAATAATGCAGATCAGGTCACCGCAGATTTCTGAAATTGTAAAAACAGTAAAATATTCCGATTGTGCGGTCTTAACTGAAATTGATGTTGCAAAATTGTTATCAAAGGAGGCAAAAAGGCAGGGAAAAAAATTTCATGTTCTTTTAATGGTTGAAATGGGAGATCTCAGGGAAGGTATAATGCCAGAGAATGTTGTTGAATTTTCAAAAGAAATATTAAAAATGGATAATATTGAAATTATTGGTATTGGAACAAACCTTGGATGTTTGGGTGGAGTTATTCCAACAAAGGAGAAAATGGAAAAACTTTTAGAAATTAAAGATGAACTTGAGGACAATGGTATAAGCATTGAAATAATATCCGGGGGTGCAACTGATACGCTTTATTTATTTGAAAACAATGAAATAAGGGATATTAATCAATTGAGGATTGGGGAGGCAATATTTCTCGGAAGGGATACAACAAACAACAGAATAATTCCATATCTGAGGAATGATGCATTTAAAATAAAGGCTGAAATTATTGAAATTAAGGAAAAGCCATCAAGGCCATATGGAAAAATTGGAAGAGATGCTTTTGGAAATATTCCTGAATTTGAGGATTTTGGTTTAAGGAAGAGGGCAATACTTGCAATAGGTAAAGTGGAAATGGATTTTCAATCAATCATACCCATTGATAAAGATATAAGGATCCTTGGTGGAAGCAGTGATCATACCGTTGTTGATGTTACAGATTCTAAAATTGATTATAAAGTTGGTGATATTGTTGAATTCTATCCATTGTACCCTTCGCTTATGAGAGCATTTATTTCAAAAAATATAAAAAAGAAAATAATAATTTAGGCGCCGCTCATGTTCATAAATCCCTGAAGGTGCTCTTATACAGCACTGCCTCCAAAAAAGGCAAGAAATGCCGCAACAATAAGCAGAACAATTATTATTCTAGGTATTTTCCTTGAAAATTTCAATGGCAGGAAAAGTATTCCGGCAAGGCCGCTTGTGGCATAAAGTCCCAGCATTGCTAATGGTTCCTATGTCATGCCAAGCTCATATCCTGAAACGCCTGAAATTATTGCATAAATTCCTGCAAATAGCGCAAAAATAGCAATGAAAATTGTATCAATTTCCTTAATTATAAAAATACCTGAGAATACTGCGAGAAATCCAAGTATTGTTAATGGATCGTAGAAGAGAATACTCTGACATACTCTCCGCATTTAAATGCGAAGGTTCAGGGTATAGGTTGTCTTGGCTATCACAACCATTTCACCCCTATACTCGCCGTGTCCCGACGAGAGAGCTTAACGCTCTGATTTGTTATATATAAAATTACTATATAAACATTTTGGCGATTTATCCCTGCTTTAAAAAGTGAGGTTTTCTCGCCGTGTTTTTGTAACCTGTACCAACAGGTTTCGGTGTTAAAAGAGAAAAAAATACGCCATATATAATGAAATAAATTCCCGAAAGAACAAGGAAATAGCCGAAAGATCTGTTCAATTTTTCATTTTCTTTGTTTCGTATAAAGTAGATAAGATACACAATTATTCCTACGAAAAATGCCCCAGGAACAAAGATTTGTAACCAGGATCTAAGTAAAGAGAACATTTACTCAGTTTATTTTTTGAAAATTGGTATGAAAATCAAATAGTAACAAATTTATTTTTTATTTATAGATATTTTTTAATTATGCTTATACTTTTTTCCAGAGAATTCAAAAGATCCCTGTAGTCCTCTTCACTCATGTTTCCGAATATTTTTGAGAATGTTTCCTGTATTTTTTCCGATAATTCATTTGCAAAATCTATTCCCCTGGGAGTTATTCTGACAAAAACATTCCTCCTGTCCAATCCCCTTATTCTTTCAACAATACCCTTCTTTTCAAGTTCATCTATGGAAAATGTGATTAGTGCATTTGAAAAACCTGTCAATTCTGAAATTGTGCTCATGGTTACGTCCTTCTTTTCTTTAAAAATTTTGAGCAATACTATTATGCTTGAAAATGAAATATCACCACTTTCTATATCCACCCTTTTGTATATTGTGCCTGTTAATTTTCTTATTTCGGCAATTTTTTCAATTAAATCACTTCTATCATTCATTTTTCAGCACCCCTTATTTTAGGTGATTCAATAACAACATTTTCAGCATGCTCCTCATGCACATATCTCTTCCCCATAAGGGCCGAGAATATTGCTCCAATAAATGATAATGCACCCGCTATATATAATGCATACTGCAGTCCTATCATAAATGATGGTCCTATTGCATTTGGTAAAAATGTTGGATCTTCAAGAGCCTTAACAATACTTGCAGGTAATGTGTTAATCAGGGACTGGGGCAATGCAGATATGGGATCCACACCCAGGAATGCTCCGAAAAGTGCACCTGAGGGTGGTATTGCATTAGATAAAGCATGTGCCAGGGATGAAGGTATTCCCATGCTTAATGCATTATTGTATATTGATGATGGTAAATATTCTGAGAAAATTGTTATTGCTATTGAAAAGAATATGGCCATACTTATTGTTGAACCTATGTTGTTCAATGTCATCCTCATACCGTTTCCAGTTCCTCTATCATCAGGTGGTAAAGCGTTCATTATTGCCGTTGTGTTCGGGGAGGCAAAAAGTCCCCCTCCCAAACCATTTATGAACATTATTAATTCAAATTCAAGAAGATTGAAGTTGTATGGTAAAAGCGTAAGGAGGAAAAGGGAAACACCCATTATTATCATGCCAATGGTTGATAATGTCCTTGCCCCATATTTATCCGTAAGAATTCCGCTTATTGGTCCAAGGAGAACGATACCGAGCATCATGGGTAGGAGGTAAATGCCTGCCCAGAATGGTGTTTCATTGTAGGAATAACCATGAAGTGGTAAATAAACACCCTGCAACCATATCATTACAAGAAACATAACAGCCCCTCTTCCTAAGGATGAAAGGAAAAGGCTTATGTTTCCGAATGCAAAGGCCCTGTTTTTGAATAAAGATAGTTTGAAAAGAGGATACTTTACCTTCTTTTCAACATAAACAAAAATTATCATGAATAATATTCCGAGAATAAAACTTGCAATCACCCATGGGTTTCCCCACCCCATCTGTGAGTTCCCATAGGGTACAAGAACATAAGTAAAACCGAGAGAGATGAGAATTAATGAAACAGCAAGTGTTACATTACCATAGATATCAAGCGGCACTTCCATTCTTTTTCTTGTTTCCTTCAATTTGAATATGGACCATAATGTTCCGAGAATTGCGAACGGAACATTAACAATGAAAACAAGATGCCAGTTATAACCAGCAAGCAAACCACCCGCTATAAGACCGAAAAGTGAACCAATAATAAATGAAATCTGGTTCAATCCGAGCGCCTTTCCCCTTTCATTGTATGGGAATGCATCCGTAAGAAGGGCAGCACTGTTTACCATAAGGAATCCACCACCAACCGCCTGAATCATCCTAAAACCTATGAGCAAATATGCACCTGTATTGCCTGAATTGTCAGGTATTATTGATAAAAGAACTGAGGCAATTGTGAAAATAATGTAACCAATTGTATACATTCTTGTTCTTCCATAGATATCCGATATCCTTCCAAAAGTGACAAGTATTGTTGCAAGAACTATGCTGTATCCCATTAAAACCCAGAGAAGTACGGTGAATTCCCCGGGAGCAAATGGATCTATGCCCAGACCCCTGAATATTGTTGGTAATGAAATCATAAGTATGTTCATATTCAATGATGCCATTATTGCTCCGAACATTGTATTTGTAAGCACGGTCCATTTATATTCCATAGCCTTCTGGAAAGATTTTTTAATATTAAAATTTTTAGTTTTAAACTTATAATGAAAAGTTTAAATAGGGTAATGGGGATTACATTACAGTGATGTATTATGCTTACTGAGGTAACAGAATTGATAGGTCTTGAAGTTTACACCGATAAGGGATATTTACTGGGAACAGTTGAGGATATATCAATTGATATTGATCAGCAGGTAACATATGGATTGTATATTTCAAAAACGAATCCATTAATTGTTGAAGATGGTGTTCCTGTTCTTGTTCCATACAGATGGGTAAGGGCTGTTGGTGATATAATAATTATGAAAAAATTCCCATCATACGTTTCTTTATCCGCTCCGGAAAAAGGTTCTGAAGAGGAGAAAAAATAAAAAAAATTTATTCCTCAAAACTATATTTTGATACGAAAAATACTAGTATGAACATAATCACTGAGAACACTGTAAGGTAAATAAAATCGTTTGTTATTGAACTCAATTCTGAAGCGGTTAAGGATCCCCTGAGTATCAGTGTTCTAACGATATCAGTACCCCAGCTCAATGGATTGTATCCTGCAACTGTTTTTAACCAGTCAGGCATGATGGATGATGGGAATAGTGCTGTGCTTGCAAAAGTTAATGGTAGATTCAGAAGATTTGTTATTGCCATAAGTGTCTGCCAATCCCTTATTTTAACAACTATAAGTGAAAAAAGGCTTGAAAATCCAAAGGAAAGCAGGAAAAGGGCAGAATAAACACCAAGTAAATCATAAACATTGAAGCCTGAACCGACAGAAAGACCACCCGGTATGAGAAGGGCTATTATAAATAAAATGGATGCCTGAACAAGAGATTTTACTATGCTTGAAAATACCTTTGATAATATTATTGAATCCCTTGGTATCGGTGCTACAATTAGCTTTGTTAAAAACCCGAACCTTCTATCCCATATTATGGAAATAC
>JAVRLJ010000027.1:0-10591 GCA_031961585.1 Thermoplasmatota archaeon
ATAATTCTTTTTGAAACTTCAAGTGATGATGAACTTTTATAGTGTAAGATTGAGTAGAATCTCTTTTTATAGTATACCATTGCTGGATAAAACATTACATTTTCAATATAAGGCAGAATAACATGTTCCTTTGTCATTTCAAAAAGTTTTTGATCAGTAAAGTTCAATGGTTTCAGTGTTATTTGTAATGTATTATCCCTTTCTTCATAAGGAATCTTATTTCTGTTTAGTTCAAATTTGATCAGTTCATAATCGGGATGTGATGATGGAACTGAAAATAGAAGTGTACCTAAAGGGGGTAAATACCTCAATACCGTTCCATCCTTAATTATATTGTGTAAAAACTGTGCCTTAAATGCACTTTCGTCCATAGAAAATATCAACTGCCTGTCAAACATTTTCATATAAAGAAGATCCTTTTCGTATTCCTGATAGGAGTTCATCAATGATCAACAATCATAATTGATTATTGTATATAAAAACTTTCTTCATGATTAATTTTAAAATTTATTTGAAAAAAATTAAATATACTTTAATTATTACATGATTATGGACTGTTTAGATTATTACAAAGTTGGTGAAGCTTTCATATGTATGAGGGAGTATGATCTTGCATACGTATATTTTAAAAAATACATTGATCTCTGTAACAAAGAAAATGCGATGGCATGGCATGGCTTTGGAATAACATTACAGCACAAAAAAATGTTCAGGGAATCTAAAGAAGCTTATAAAAGAGCTCTTGAGCTACATTTAAAGGAGAATTCCCCCTCAGGATATTTATGGGGGGCATGGTCGGCAATAAATATTAATGATTACAAACTTGCCTATGAACTCATTAAAAAATCAATCGAAATGGATCCAGATTATTCATACTCCTGGAAAACTCTTTACATCATTGCCAGAAAATTGAACCTTGATGGTTATGAAAAATACAGGGAAAGGTATGAAAGTATGATAAAAGAAAAGCCCTTCGAAAAAAGGGAATGTGAAGGGTTGAAAATGCTTCTTGAATTAAAGAATAAATGGGATGAAGAATTAAGGAAAATATATGAAAATTTAATCACCAAGGAAAAATTTAAGGATTGTGGAAAAATTTAATTTTTTGAATTAAAATCTACAATCATGGAATGCGATTGGGAAAACATTAAAATTGAAGTTTTTGAAGGTGATATAACAGAAATTAAAGCGGACTGTATTGTTAATGCAGCAAATTCTTATTTAAAACATGGTGGTGGTGTTGCATATGCAATAGTTAAGAAAGGTGGATATGAGATACAGAGGGAAAGTGATGAGTACGTTAAAACACATGGCCCTGTCAGGAGAGGGGAAGTTGCAGTCACAGGACCTGGAAAATTAAAGTGCAGGTACATAATTCATGCCGTGGGGCCAAGGTATGGTGAAGGGGATGCTCTATTATATTCTGCAATAAAAAATTCACTTGAAAAGGCTGATGAATTAAATTCAAAATCAATTGCCTTACCGGCAATATCAACTGGAATTTTCGGTTATCCTCTTGATACATGCGCAAAGATCATGGTGAAGGCAATAAAAGATTTCAAAGGAAAAAGTCTGGAAAGGATAATAGTTGTTCTTTATGATAAGAATGCCTATGAAATTTTCTCAAAAATCTTCTCTGAAGATTTTAGATGCAAGGGATTATAAACAACAAATTTTTTCAATCAAACATGGATGTTGAAATAATAACGATTGGAAATGAACTTTTGAGCGGTAGAACATTGAACACCAATGCATCATACATAGGAAAGATATTTACGGAAATGGGTTTTGTTGTGAGAAGGATCTGCACTGTTGGTGATAATGAAGAGGATATTGTGAATGCCATCAGGGAATCATTATCAAGGAAACCTGGAATTTTGATAATAACGGGTGGTCTGGGTCCCACATACGATGATATAACATCAAAGTCGCTTTCAACAGCATTAAACAAAAAATATGTCCTGAACAATGATGCATATGAAATGTTGAAGGAAAGGTACAGGAAATTCAATCTGGATCTAACACCTGAAAGAATAAAAATGGCATACATGCCTGAAAATGCAATTCCCATACCTAACCCTGAGGGAACAGCTCCTGGAATATATATACCAGGTGAAACAGAAATACTTTGCACACCTGGTGTTCCAAGGGAAATGTCAGCAATACTTGATATTTTCATAAAAAATTTTATGAAAAAGAAAAGTGAGAAAGAATATCATGAAAAGAATATCAGGGTTACGGGAATAATTGAATCAACCATTGCACCTCATGTTAAAAAAATTGTCGATAAATACAATGTTTATATAAAAACGCACCCTGTAAGCTTTGATTTGAAAAAACCTGTTCTTGACATTCAAATTGTTTCAGACAGTAAGGAAAAATTGAATGAATCATTATATGAACTTAAAAAAGTAATAAAGGATCTTCATGGAAAGATTGAAGAGTGAAAGTTTTAATAAAAGGAAAAATATTGTTAATTCCATGGGAAACACAAAGGTAATAATAACATCCGGACCATCCTGTGATGAAGAAAAAATCATGGAAAGGATTTTCAGGGCAGGTGTTTCATCAGTGAGGATAAACACCGCACACGCTGAAGAGGGTTACATTAAAAAGATTACAAAAATGATCCATGCTCTAAACGAAAAGCTATCCATGCATGTTTCTGTGATGGTGGATCTTAAAGGACCTGAACTCAGAACAAAAAATCTTGATGATATTGAAATTAAAGAGGGAAAGGAATATTCATTGTCCGGAGAGAGCGGAATTGTTATAAATTATCCCCAGGTTTTAAAAAATCTTGAAAAGAATGATACAATCCTTATGAGCGATGGAAAAATAAAATTCAGGGTCATTGAAAGCATGGGTAATAAAATAAAAATGAAGGCACTTACCTCAGGTATTTTGAGGGCAAGGGCAAGGGTAAACATACCGGGTAAATACATAGAGATAGGATCACTCACGGACCGTGACATGGTTTTTCTTAAGGAAGGTATTGAAAATAATGTGGATTTTTTCGCTCTTTCATTTGTGCAAAAGAAAGAGAATGTTATTGATCTACAAAAAAGGATCATAGAAAATGAAGGGGATCAGGAAATAATCTCAAAGATTGAAACAAAAAGCGGTTTTTCAAACATTGAAGAAATAGTTAATGTTTCAGATTACATAATGGTTGCAAGGGGAGACCTTGGTGTTGAAATGCCCATTGAGGAGGTGGGAATAACACAGAAAAAAATAATTGAGGTATCACATAAATACGGTGTGCCAACTATTGTTGCGACTGAAATGCTTGAATCCATGGTTGATTCTGAAACACCAACAAGGGCAGAGGTATCGGATGTAACAAACGCAATAATAGATAATGCTGATGCGCTCATGTTAACTTCAGAGACAGCAATAGGAAAATACCCTGTTGATGTTGTTTTATACATAAACAAAATTATAGATTATGTTGAGAAAAAGATCCAGAAATTTCCGGAGCCTGAGGAGTTCCTTGGTAACAGGGTTGCTTTTTCCATAGCCCGGGCATCAAGGGTTATTTCTGAAGAAATCAAAGCCAATGGAATAATAGCATTCACAAGGTCAGGGAACACAGCAAGAATGCTTTCTGCAGTGAGACCTTCCGTGCCAATATACCCTGTTGTAACAGAAAAAGGTCTTGCAAGAAGGGTGAATTTGCTCCGCGGAACATATCCATTCGTATACAATGGCAAAAACGATGATATCTTTTACATTTTAAAAGATTTCCAGGAAAGCATGAAATTAAAAAAGGGAACAAGGTATGTTGTTACATCCGGTTCCCCATTTTTCCTTTTCGGTGGAACCAATGGTGCAATGGTAATAACTGTTGGAGAGTTCCTTGGAAGGGGAACGGTTGTTGGAAAGTCCATTGAAGGTAAAGCAACGTATGGTAAAAAAGGAAACATTCTTGTATTAAAGAA
Organism: Thermoplasmatota archaeon; assembly: GCA_031961585.1. Lineage (GTDB taxonomy): Archaea > Thermoplasmatota > Thermoplasmata > Thermoplasmatales > ARK-15 > JAVRLH01. Next base: position 3,942 of record JAVRLJ010000027.1, read on the forward strand.
TAAAATTTTGGATTTTGATGAAAACTTTAAGGGTTATGATGCATTCATATTCCTTGATAAAGTATCCCATGATGTTTTAATAAAAATAAAAGAACTTGATAAAACAGCTGTTTACAACATAAAAATTTATAGGGATATAAAAGAGGGTGATGAAATACATATAGATTCAAATACGGGTATAATTAACAGATGATTCCTTTAATATATGCGATATAATTAAATATAAAAAGGCAATGTGGTTAAAGAATATAAAAGGGTGAATGCAAAATGAAAATGCCCAATAAGGTAAAAAGGTATTGCCCGTACTGCAAAAGACATACGATACATGAGGTAGAAAGGGTTAAGAAGAGAAAAGCAAGTGAATTGAAATGGGGTCAGAGGAGGTTCAGGAGAGCAACAGCGGGTTATGGAGGCTTCCCGAGACCAAAATTTGAGGGAAGGGAAAAGCCAACAAAGAGAATAAACATAAGGTACAGGTGTACTGTCTGTCATAGAGCACATACAGTACCCATGTGGAGGGCAAAGAAATTCGAGCTTGTGGAGGTGGATTAATATGGAAAATGAACCTCCAAAATTCGAGAAACCAAAGAAGATTGATAAAAAGTTCGTGAAAATAAAATGCCCCGATTGCGGGAATGAGGAAATTACCTATATCAGGGGATCTACTGAAATTCACTGCTCCGTTTGCGGTGCAACACTTGCAGTTCCAACGGGCGGGAAGCTTTTGATAAGGGGAGAGATAACGGGGACCTTTGAATGAGAAGGGAGTACCCTGAACCAGGAGATTTCGTTATAGGAACGGTTGAAAATGTTAAGGATTATGGAGCGTTCGTTTCACTTGATGAATACCCTGGTAAGGTAGGGTTCATACATGTTAGTGAAATTGCATCAGGATGGATCAAGTACATAAGGGATTATGTTAAGGAGGGGCAAAAGGTTGTATGCCAGGTAATAAACGTTAACCATGAAAAGGGGCATATTGATCTTTCCTTAAAAAGGGTGAATGAACACCAGAAAAGGGAAAAAATACAGGAATGGAAAAACAGGCAGAAGGCATTAAAGCTGCTTGAAATTGTTCAGAACGAGTATGGTAAAAAGATAAATTTTGATGAAATTGAATCCTACTTTGAGGAAAAATATGGTACATTGTACAATGCATTTGAAAGTGCATCAATGAGTCCTGATGATTTCAAGCATGATAACAAATTTGAATGGATTGACCACTTCATAAAGGTTGCAAAGGAGAATATAGTTCCTCCTGAGGTGAAAATATACGGTTTTGTGGACATTTCACTTAACAGGAGGGATGCAATAGATTACATAAAAAAGGCATTAACGCAGATACATGATCCGGATAATGGTGTAACTGTTCAGTACGTTGGTGCACCAAGGTACAGGATCGTAGTTAAGGCAAAGGATTATAAAACAGCTGAAGATATATTAAAGGGATCATCGGAAAAGGTAATAAACTTCGTTAAAAAAATGGGAGGAACAGGTGAGTTCCTGAGGAAGGTTGAATAGGTTGAGAACAAGAATAAAAAAATGTCCAAAATGTAAAATTTATACACTTAAAGATAATTGTCCTGTATGTGGTGAAAAAACGGTTTATATATCACCACCCCGTTTTTCACCATTGGATAAGTATGGAAAATACAGGAGAATGATGCTAAAGGAGGCTGAAAAACATGGAGAACGTACTGGTTAAAATTTACAAGGTTCCGAAACTGAAAAATCCAATACTCATAGAGGGATTGCCAGGTGTTGGTAACGTTGGAAAACTTGCAGCGGAATATCTATTATCCAATCTGAATGGTGTTAAGTTTGCTGAAATATACTCAAAGTACTTCCCGCCACAGGTTTTGATCAACGAGGACGGTACTTTATACCTTGTTAAAAATGAACTTTATTACGTAAAAACAAAAGGTAAAAGCGATCTTATTTTTCTTGTAGGTGATTACCAGGGCCTATCGAACGAAGGGCAGTTTGAATTATCCTATAAGGTTCTTGAGATAGCAAAATCACTCCATGTGAAAATGATATTTACTCTGGGCGGATTTGGAACGGGGCAGCTAACTGATGAACCCAGGGTATTTGGAGCTGCAACAAACACTGAACTTGTTGAGGCCATGAAAAAGTACAATGTTGTTTTTGCAAACGGAGAGCCGAGCAATGGTATTGTTGGTGCGGCAGGTCTTTTGCTCGGTTTGGGAATGAACTTTTTCAACATGGAAGGAGTATGTTTGATGGGTGAAACATCAGGCTATTTCACAGATCCAAAGGGTGCAAAGGCTGTTCTCAATGTTCTTGTAAAAATACTTAACCTGAAGATAGATTTCACAGAACTTGAAACAAAAATAAAGGCATTGAATGAACTTACAACAAAAATGCAGGAAGAGATTGAACAGAAGGTAAAGAAAGAGGATCTCGGATACATAGGATGAAAATATGATAGGATTCATCGGTCTCGGGCAGATGGGAAGACCGATGGTGAAGAATATTCTGAAATGCGGTTTTCCCATTGTTCTCTGGAACAGGACAATTGAAAAGGCATATGAATTTCAGGAATACGGTGCTGAAATTGCAAAGAACCCGGAAGATTTGGGGAATAAGGCTGATACTGTTATTCTCATGCTGGCCGATAGTGAGGCTGTTGAATCAACAATATTCGGTAACAATGGCCTTTACAATTCAAATGTTAAAATAATAATTGACATGAGCACAATTTCACCGTTCAAAAGCATAGAATTCTCAAAAAGGTTGTCTGAGAAAAATATAAAGTACTTGGATGCACCTGTTATAGGATCCGTTCAGCATGCTGAAAAGGCGGAATTGAACATTCTTGTCGGAGGGGATCTTGACACATTCAATAGTGTTCTCTACATATTCAAATGCCTCGGAAAGAACATATACTACCTTGGGCCCAATGGTTACGGTCTTTTCCTGAAAATGCTAAATAACATGATAATCGGAGCAAACCTTGCAATTCTTTCAGAGGCATTAAACCTTGGTGAAAGGGTTGGTTTGAACAAAAAACTGATGCTTGACATACTATCTCTCGGTACAGCGAATTCAAAGGTTCTAGAATTGAAGAAAAATAATTTAATAAATGAAAATTTTGAACCGGCATTCAAACTGAAGCATGAGGCAAAGGATCTCTTTTATTCAATTGAAACAGCAAGGAAATTGAACATACCAGTTCCATTAACATCACTTGTTCATCAGCTTTATGAATCCGGTATTTCTAACAATTTAGGAGAACTGGACTATTCTTCCATATTTTTGCTCTTCAAGAAAAATCTATCTGGTAAATGATCCAGCGCGGGGAGAGGGATTCGAACCCTCGCATCCTTGCGGATAACGGCTTAGCAGGCCGTCGCCATACCACTAGGCTATCCCCGCAGCAAGGGAATAATATTCTCTTTCCTTTTAATTTTTTCGCAATCATTTGGCTTTTTTTAAAAATTTAGGTAAACCGAAAAATTTAAAATATGAATCTTTATTTATGATCGTGCTGAGAAATATTTACAGGGAAATACTTGATTACGCAAGGAAAAAAGGATATGTTGATGAAAACGATTTAAGGGAAAAATTTAAAGATGTGGATATAGAAATAATATTGCAGCAGATGGTTGATTTAGGTTACATTGAATACGCATCAAATAACTGTTCAGACAAATCGTGTTCATTTTGCTCTTTGAACAAAAGCTGCCCGTACAAAAATACACAGTTAAAATACTACAGAATAAAAAAGGTGATTTGAATGCAGACCCTTGATACCGTACCTGAGGGAGAAAATGTTAGAATAATAAGGATATTCGGAGGTATGGGATTTTCACAGAGGCTTTTAGAGTGGGGTCTCGTTCCGGGTGCGGTTGCACAGGTTGTTTTTAACAGGTACGGTCCTGTTATAATAAAAATTAATGACGTTACAGTTGCAATCGGAAGGGGTATGGCAAACAGGATCCTTGTTGAAAGGTTGATGAAGCATGAATGATGTGTATACTGTTCTTCTAGTTGCACAGCCGAACGCGGGTAAAAGTACACTTTTCAATGTTTTAACAGGATCGAGGAGCTATGTTGCAAACTGGCCGGGTAAAACCGTTGAGGTTTCTGAGGGAATAATAGAGCATCATGGTAAAAAATTGAAAATTATTGATTTACCAGGCATACAGAGCTTTCAGACATTGAGCTCCGAGGAACATTTAACAAAGGAAGTTTTGTTTAAAGGATCCTGGAACGCTGTTGTTGTTCTGGTTAATGCTGAATCATACCACAAATCCCTCTATTTCGCACTTCAGGTACTTGAAATAACAAAAAATGTTGTTGTTGCAATAAGTAAATTTGACGTTGCTGAAAGAAAAGGGATGCACATAAATATTTCAGCTTTACAGGAAATACTTGGCGTGCCTGTTGTAACTATAAGCGCTTTGAAGAATATAGGGGTTGGACCGTTGCTCGACAGAATAATGGATACCGTTGAGGGAAGAACAAAATCACAGGAACTGAAATTGAACTACGGTAACATTGAAAAGTATATCCATGAAATTGAAAAGATCACAGGTTCCCATGGTTTTGCTGTGAGGGCGCTGGAAGGGGATAATGATATCTTGCAAGGAATTTCACAGGAAAATATTAAAAAAATTGAAAAAATAAAAGAAGATATTGAAAAAGAATTCGGTTTCCCTCCTAATGAAATAATTGCCATGGAAAGGTACAAGATTGTTGAAGATATTATTAAAAAAACTACTGTTGAAGTTAAAATAGCTGGTAAAAGCTTTGAGGATAAAATTGATTCCATATTGTTGAAGAATGTTGGAATTGGTGCTTTAATTTCCATTCTTACCCTTCTATTAATAATGTTTTTTGCATTCACAATAAATTCAGGTTTTCCCCTAAATTTAATATTCAGATCATTTGGTTTTAACAATCTAGCAAATGAAATTGAAACATACAGCCTTGGAGGTCTTTTATCCTCCGGCTTTACAATGCTTTCAGATTTTTTATCATCAATCTTTTCATCTTTCCACTATCCACAATGGGTAAATTCATTAACTGTTAATGGAATAATTGCTGGTGTTGGAGCTGTTTTAAGCTTCCTTCCTTTAGTTTTCACAGTGAACATAATAATGGCTGCACTTGAGGACAGTGGAATAATGGCAAGGATCGCTGTGATATTCAACAGAACATTTCAAAGGTTTGGTATTTCAGGAAAATCAGCCTTTCCAATGACAATAGGTTTTGCGTGCAATGTTCCGGCCGTATTATCAACAAGGATCCTTGAGAACGATAAGGAAAGGATAGCTGTTTCCCTGGCCCTCCCATTCATAATATGCCAGGCAAGATTGATAGTTTTATTATTTTTAATAACAGCCCTATTTGTTTCAGTACTAATGCAAACATTTGTTACTGTTTTTATTTACCTTCTTTCAATAATTCTTTTCCTAGTTGTTTCAAGGATATTTTCAAAAAATGTTTTAAAGTCAGAATCACAGGAACTTTTGCTTGAGTTACCACCCTACCATGTTCCAAGTTTAAAGGTAATTGGCTGGACAGCATGGGAAAGAAGCAAGAGTTTTATAACAAAGGCAGGAGCTGTAATTTTTCCGTTCAGTATTGTCATATGGATCCTAATGCATGTTGGATTTAATGGATATGTATCCGATCCAATAAATTCATTCGGTTTTTATGTTGGAAACATTATTTCAATGCTTTTTGCTCCCATGGGCTTAGATAAATGGCAGATAGGTCTTTCCCTTCTAACAGGATTCTTTGCCAAAGAGGTTTTCATTGAAACACTTGCCATTGCCTTCGGTACATCCTATCCAGTTATTGCTTTGGGAGCACTTCATCTTTCAATTGCACAATCCATGGCACTGATTGTTTTTGTTATGCTCTATACACCATGCATCGCTACCTTCTCTGCCATGTTCTCTGAAACAAAGAGTTTAAAATTAACATTTTTCAGTCTGGTATTTGAATTATTTGTGGCTTATGCCTTGGCTTTCATATTTTTCATTACGCTTTCATTCATCTGAAATGTTCATATGCAATTCTTTTCTGTAAAGCACTCTAAATGGTTCCCCAAATTTAAAACCGGCAATTTTTCCGAATTTTGATGAAAGATACTCAATACTTTTTATATCAAGATCCTGTGGTTCATGTGCTTTTATAGCTTTAATTTTTTTGTCCATAAAATCATCAATGTTAATTATAACATTTGGTTCTGTTGCTTAAAGGGCAACAACAGGATCTTTATTTTTTACAATACCCCCACCAACATTAACCAGGGGATAAAAAAGAACTGTCTGCAATACACCTAGCCCTGTTTTTATATGATCAGGATGAACTTCGTACTTGAGAAAAGGATCAACGATAATAATATCAGGACCAAATGACCTTATTTCTGGTAAAATAATATCACGAAGATGTTCTGGATCCGGTAAATTAAGATCCTGAAAATTAAAAAATTCAAGTTCAACATCAAGGATCCTTGACGCCTCTATCTGTTCTTTTTACCTAATTTCTTTTATTTCCTCCTCAGATAATTTTTTTTAGTTCCCTATGTTCCATCAGTAAGAACAATTAATTCAACAACTGAACCTTTACTTCTCATTTTTGAATAAATATCTTTAGGCAATTATTTCAGTATC
>JAVRLJ010000028.1:0-10545 GCA_031961585.1 Thermoplasmatota archaeon
AAAGGGTGATTTTCATTGATTTTGAAAGAGGATTATAATTTAATCAGGAACGTTGCAAGGGAGTTTGCAAAGAAGCACATAGAACCAATAAACAAAATTATAGAGAAGGAAACAATACCCAGGGAACTTTACCTTGAAATGGGAAAAGCGGGTTTTACGGGCGTTATTATTCCACCTGAATATGGTGGTAGTGGCTTCGACACATTAAGCTACGTTATAATACTTGAGGAACTTGCGAGGGTATCACCATCCGTTTCCGTTGCCATGGATGTTCAGAATGGACTTGTTGAATACCCCATATTCACTTATGGCACCGAAGAACTGAAGAAAAAATATTTACCCAGGTTATGTTCCGGCGAATGGATCGGCGCATACGCATTAACCGAACCACAGGCTGGATCGGATGCTGCAAACGTCCAGCTGAAGGCTGAAAAGGTTGGTGATGAATATATACTTAATGGAAGTAAATTTTTCATTACCAATGCAAACCATGCAAATGTTTTTATTGTTTTTGCAAGAACGTCCTACGAGAAAAGGAGACATGAGGGTATAACCGCCTTTATTATTGAAAGAAATTATGATGGATTCAAAGTGGGAGAGGATTACAAAAAGTTGGGTGTGAGAGGATCCAGCACTGCGGAACTTGTTTTAGAAAATGTTCATGTTAATGAAGGACAGATACTTGGTGAAATAGGAAAGGGATTCTACATAGCCATGAACACATTGAACATGGGAAGGATAGGTATAGGAGCACAGGCTCTAGGTATTGCCCAGGCTTCCCTTGACAAAAGTATTGAATACATGAAGCAGAGGGAGGCATTCGGTAAGAAACTTGCTGAATTCCAGGGGTTGCAGTTTGATCTTGCGGATATTGCAACAAAGGTTGAGGCTGCAAGGTTATTGATCTATGATGCTGCAGAGAGGGCTGATAAAAAGCTTCCCATAATTAAGGAGGCAAGTATGGCCAAATATTTTGCAAGCAAGGTTGCCATGGAGGCATCAAGGTTTGCGGTACAGGTTCATGGTGGTTACGGATTCATTGAGGACTTCGATGTTGAAAGATTCTACAGGGATGCAAAGATAACTGAAATTTATGAAGGTACATCTGAAATACAGAAGATAGTTATATCAAGGGAAGTATTGAGGTGATTGGGTTGAGAAAAATAAGGGTACTTATTGCAAAACCCGGACTTGATGGTCATGATAGAGGTGCGAAGGTCCTTGCAAGATCCCTGATGGATGAGGGTTTTGAAGTGATTTATACAGGCATACATCAAACAGCTGAGGATATAGTAAGAACAGCGATTGAAGAGGATGTGGATGTTATTGGTTTAAGCATTCTTTCAGGTGCCCATATGTACCATTTCAGGAGGGTGCTTGAATTGATGAAGGAAAACAATTTAAAGGATGTTCTTCTAATTGGCGGTGGGATTATACCTGAGGAAGATAAACAAAAGCTGATAGAATGGGGTGTTGATGCAATCTTCAATCCAGGCACAAGTATTTCTGAGATATCGGAATTCATAAGGAAAAATATAAGGAGACCTCTATGAACATAGATGCAATAGTAAAAAGGGATAAAAGGGAAATTGCACGTGCTTTAAGTGAAATTGAAAATAATGAAATGTTACCATCCGAAATCCTGATGAAAACCGGGAATGCAATGGTTATAGGTGTAACAGGTGTTCCAGGGAGCGGGAAATCAACATTGATATCGAAGCTTGCAAGAATCTTTGCTGAAGAGGGTAAATATGTTGGAATAATCGCTGTTGATCCAAGCAGCCCATTTTCGGGAGGATCAATTCTTGGTGATAGGATAAGGATGCATGAACTGAATAAATATGAAAACATTTACATAAGGAGTGTTTCATCAAGGGGAAAGATAGGTGGTGTAAGCTATTTTACACCTGAAATGGTAAATCTCCTTGATGCCGCCGGCTATGATGTAATTTTTGTTGAAACAGTTGGTTCGGGACAGGATGAAGTTGACATATACAGCCTTGCACACACAATTCTTGTCCTTCTTGTACCGGCTCTTGGTGATGAGGTACAGGTAATAAAGGCGGGGCAGCTTGAAATAGGTGATATATTTGTTATAAACAAGGCTGATACAGGTCCGGCTGATGAAAAAATGAAGGAAATGCTTTTAATAATGAAGGAAAGGGCTGATGGATGGGTTCCAAAGGTATTGAAGGCTGTGGCGGTAAAAAATCTTGGAATAATGGAAATACATGATGCAATAATTGAACACTGGAAATTTTTGAATGAAAGGAATGAGATTGAATTTAAAAATAAAGAAAGATTAAAATATACGATAAAACAACATATAATGGGTATGATGGAGAACATGTTGAACCGTGGCAATATGGACGAATATGTTGAATCAATACTTTCAGGTGAGAAAGTGGATGATGTTGTTAAAAAAATCATGATCAAAATGGGTGAGGAATATGGAAAAGGAGGAGAAGTTTAAAGAAAAACTGAATGAATGGGAAGAGAAGGTTTACAAAAAATCTATTGAATTGATGCCCGAAAGAGGAAAATTTGAAACATTGTCCGGTATAGAGTTAAAGACATTTTATTCACCAATAGATCTGAAGGACTTTGATTATTTTGAAAAACTTGGTTTCCCTGGAGAATATCCATACACAAGGGGTATTCATCCAACAATGTACAGGGCAAGGTTATGGACATTCAGGGAATTTTCGGGTTTTGGTGATGCAATTGAAACAAATAAAAGATTAAAATATCTAATACAGCATGGTGAAACCGGTTTAAGCATTGCATTCGATTATCCAACACTTTTAGGTCTTGATGCCGATAATCCTCTTACAAAGGGAGAGTTTGGAAAGGCAGGTGTTGCAATAAACACGCTTGAGGACATGCAGCTCATGTTCGATGGTATAAGTCTGAAGGACATTTCCACTTCCATGACAATCAACGGTCCAGCTGCTGTTATCTGGGCATTCTATATTCTTACAGGTGAATCACAGGGTGCAAGATGGTGCGATCTTAGGGGAACAATACAGAACGATATACTCAAGGAATATATGGCACAGAAATCGTTCATATTTCCACCCGAACCTTCATTGAAGCTTGTTATAGATACGTTTGAGTTCGGATCAAAGGAATTACCCCTATGGAATCCAATAAGTATTAGCGGATACCATATAAGGGAGGCAGGTGCAACAGCTGTTCAGGAACTTGCATTTACACTTGCAAACGGTTTAACATATGTTGAAGAGGCAATAAAAAGGGGTCTCGATGTGGATGATTTTGCACCGAGGTTAAGTTTCTTCTTCGATTCACACATTGATTTCTTTGAAGAGATTGCCAAGTTCAGGGCTGCAAGGAGGATATGGGCAAGGGAAATGAAAAGGAGGTTCAATCCCAAAAAGGAAAGATCACTGTGGTTAAGGTTCCATACGCAGACTGCGGGTGTAAGTTTAACCGCACAGCAACCTGAAAATAATATTATAAGAACAACACTTGAAGCACTGGCTGCTGTACTTGGTGGAACACAGAGTTTGCACACAAACAGTATGGACGAAGCCTGGGCACTCCCAACTGAAAAGGCTGTTATGATCGCCTTAAGGACACAGCAGATAATAGCTGAAGAGAGCGGTGTTCCAAATACCGTTGATCCCCTTGCTGGAAGTTATTATGTTGAATGGTTGACGGATAAAATTGAAGAGGAGGTATACAGATACTTTGATAAAATTGATGCCATGGGCGGGGTTATCAAGGGTATAAGGTCAGGTTTCTTCCAGAGGGAAATAGCTGAATCCGCATACAGATACCAGAAGGAAATAGAGGAGATGAAAAGAACACTTGTTGGTGTTAATAAATACAGAATTGAAGAGAAACTTGAAATTCCAATTTTAAAGGTACCGGATGAACTTGAAACAAGGCATCTTGAAAGGTTAAAGAGATATAAGGAAAACAGGGATATTGGGAAAATGGAATATTCTTTAAAGATGTTGAGGTTGAACGCTGATGAGAAGAATCTAATGCCCTATATTATAGATGCAATAAGGAATAAAGCAACCCTGGGTGAAATAATCCAGGCCTTAAAGGATGTATGGGGAGAATACATAGAACCTGTAATATTCTGAAGTGATAGAATGCTTGAAAAGGGACTTGTTGAAGTTTATACTGGTAATGGAAAGGGTAAGACAACGGCTGCAATAGGTCTTGCAATAAGGGCTGCGGGCAGAGGCCTGAAGGTTTACATAATACATTTTATGAAGGCAAGTGGTTATGGAGAAAGTAATATACTAAAGAATATTGAAAACATAAGGGAAGTATACATGGGAAAACCATACTTCATAACAAAGGATCCTAAAATAAAGGAAATAATGAAGGATGTTGTTGTTTTCGAACCTGGTAATCCACCAAAAGAGTACATGGAAATAATAAAAAAAGCTTTGGAGGAAAGTGAAAAGATTATTTTTTCTGGAGAATGGGATGTTGTTATACTTGATGAAATAATAACAGCAATTTACTTTGATCTTATTGATGTTAAAGAAGTTTTAGAAATAATCAAAAATAAACCTGATCATGTTGAATTAATTCTTACTGGAAGATACGCACCGGATGAAATAATAAAGACCGCGGATCTTGTAACAGAAATGAAGGAAATAAAACACCCGTACCAGAAGGGTATTGAGGCCAGGGAAGGAATAGAATATTGATTTTTTATAAAAATTTAAAACAAAAAATTGATATAGGAATAATTGATTAAATTAAATGTGATGTAATATGAGGAAGATGACTGAAAAAAATTTGAGTGAAGCTTTTGCAGGAGAGAGCCAGGCACACATGAGATACTTAATTTTTGGTGATGTTGCTGAAAAAGCAGGATACAAGAACATTGCAAGGCTTTTCAGGGCAATTTCATATGCCGAGCAGGTTCATGCAACAAATCATTACAAAAATCTGGGCATGATAAAGGATACGGAGGATAACCTTCAGGTTGCCATTGACGGCGAAACCTATGAGGTAGAGGAAATGTATCCTGTTTTCAATGAGGTGGCAAAGTTCCAGGGGGAAAAGGGGGCTGAAACATCAACACATTATGCTCTTGAAGCTGAAAGGATTCATGCTGAACTTTACAGAAAGGCAAAGGAGAGCGTGAAGAATAAAAAGGATCTTGATATAGGTGATATTTACATTTGTTCCGTTTGCGGTTACACGGCTGTTGGTGAGGCACCGGAAAAATGCCCTGTTTGTGGAGCACCAAAATCTGCATTTAAAAAATTCTGAGGGATCAATATGGGTGAGAAAGGAAAGGGGATTGTTGAATTAAACATTACTGACCTAATAAACGATCTCAATAGAATCTATGCTGATGAGTGGCTTTCACTTTATCTTTTCTGGTATGCGGCACAGAACATGGGTGGTGTGGAAAATAAACATCTGAAAGAATTTTTCCTTGATGTTTACAGCAAGGATCTTAAGCACAGCGAAATTCTATCAAAGAGGATCAGAGCCCTGGGTGGAAAAACAATATACAATCCATCTGAAATGATAAGGATAGGAAACTGCAGTTTTCCACCATCCATTGATCTCAAAAATAAAAATAACCTTGTTTCCTCTCTTCTAGAATACAAAAGATGCTTAATTGAGGCATATAGTAGAATTTTGAAAAAATGTCATGGAAAGGATGTTATAACATACAACATCATTAGTGAAATAATTCAGGATGAAGTTGATCATGAGGATGAGCTTGAAAAAATGGAGGTGTAAAATATGAAAAGGTTTGGAGATGTTGTTTATACAGCAGAAAAGGAAGGGAAGGAGAAGCATGTGCCAATAATAGAGTCGCCTGAAAAGGTGAAGGCAAACGAGTGGTTTACAGTGACAGTCACGGTGGGAAAGGATGTGCCACATCCAAATCTTGTTGAACATCACATAAAGTGGATCCAGGTCTATGCACAGATTGAAGGAAGACCAAACAATCCTGTTCATGTGGCTACATTTGACATGGGTCCAACATTTGCCGATTCAAGGGTAACATTCAGAATGAAACTGGATAAAAATGCAACAATTTTCGCCCTTGCCTACTGCAATGTCCATGGTGTATGGGAGAATTCTGTTGAAGTGAAAATTGAATAAATCTTTTTATTTTTTTTGTGATTTTTATGGAAACGGTAAATGAGATTCTTGATAGGGCAATAAAGGTTGAAGAGGAATCGTACAGATTCTACATGGATCTCATTAAAATTGTAAAGTTCACAAACGTTAAGGAAACTTTGAAGTTTCTTGCTGAAGAAGAATTGAACCATAAAAAATTGCTTGAAGGTGTAAAACAGGGCAAAACACTAGTTATAAATCCTCCTAAGGATCTTAAACTCAGTGACCATCTTCCAAAGAAGACAGAAGTGGATGAAAATGCGGACATTGCGGACATACTTGAACTTGCCATGTCCAGGGAAAGGAGTGAGTATGAATTTTATAAAAAAATGGAAGAGGTAAGTGAAACAAACAAGGAATTATTTAAATTCCTGGCACAGCAGGAAATAGCCCATAAGGCAAAAATAGAGGAAATTTACGATGAAATTGTTTATAGTGAATTCTGAGGTGATGATTTTATGATTGAAGAGGGATCAAACGTAAATTTCATTGATGATTACGTTGACAATAAGGGAAAATGGATTGTCCTTTACTTCTATCCAAAGGATTTCACATCTGGATGTACATACGAGGCTAAAAGTTTCAATGAAAAAATAGATGAATTCAGGAAATTGAATGCTGAGGTTATTGGTGTAAGTGTTGATTCCGAAGAATCGCACAAAAAATTCACTGAAAAATTATCCCTGAAATTTCCGTTGTTGAGCGATGAAAAGAGGGAACTTGTTGAAAAATTTGGTGTTAACAATGCTGGAAAGGCAAAAAGGACAACTTTCATAATAGATCCTGAAAGGAAGGTAAGAAAGGTATGGAAGAAGGTTGATGTGAAGAAACATGTGGATGAAGTTTTAAACTATCTGAGGGAGGTAATTGTATGAGCGCAAAGTACCAGTGCTCCGTATGCGGTTACATTTACGATCCGGATCAGGGAGATCCGGAAAGGGGAATAAAACCAGGAACTAACTTCGAGGATCTTCCGGATGACTGGACCTGCCCTGTATGCGGTGCAGCGAAGGATGCTTTTGTTAAATTGTAAAGGTGAAGAAAATGAGAAAAAATGAGTTAACTGTTAGAATAGGTGGTTCGGCCGGTGATGGATCCCTGGCAACAGGTGAACTGTTATCAAAATTTTTCAGAAGAATAGGGTTATATGTTGCAACGGACAAGGACTTCCCATCAAGGATCAGGGGAGGTCATACAAGCTATGCAATAAGGGGATCCGAAAAGGTTGTTTACAGTATAGGTGATTACATCGATGTACTTTTATGCTTTGATAAAGAATCTGTGGATCTGCACCTTGATGAAATAATACCTGGTGGATTGATAATATTCGATAATTCAAGGGTTGATGTTGAAATTAAAAGAAAGGATATAAGGGAAATAAAAATTCCACTTGCCAATATTTCAAGGACACAGCTTGGAATGGAATTGATAAAAAATACAATGGCACTGGGTTTGCTTGCATGGTTATTCGATCTTGATCTAAACATAATGAAGGAAACAATATCTGATTCATACAAAACTAAAGGGGAAAAGATTGTTTCTGAGAACATTATGGCTTTTGATATTGGATATGAGGAGGGAAAGAAGTTTCAGAAAATGGAAAATTATGTAATTGAAAAAATTGAAAGAAACAGGGATACAATTCTTCTCCTTGGCAATGAGGCAATAGGACTTGGTGCTCTCGCGGCAGGTGTTAAATTTGTAGCAGCATATCCAATCACACCATCAAGCGATGTTCTTGAATTTATGGCAAAGTATTTACCGAAAAAAGGTGGTGTTGCAATACAGGCCGAATCAGAAATAGGTGCAATAAACATGGCGATAGGTGCTGGATACGCCGGTATAAGATCCATGGCGGTAACATCCGGTCCAGGTTTTGATTTGAAAACTGAGGCATTGGGTCTTGCAAGCATGATTGAGGCTCCTGTTGTTGTACTGGATGCACAGAGGGCAGGACCTAGCACAGGTATGGCAACAAAGACAGAACAGTCGGATGTTAACCATGCCATATATGGAGGACATGGTGAAAAGCCCAGGGTTGTGATTGCACCTGGCACCGTTGAAGAATCTTTCTATTTCACATTCCATGCCTTCAACATAGCTGAAAAGTATCAGTTACCTGTAATTTTATTGACAGATGAACTCATAAGCTGGAACAAACAGGTGGTAAGGGAATTTGATCTTGATTCTTTGAAAATTGAAAGGGGAAAATTGATTTTCAATGTTCAATCAAGCGAAAGGGAATTCCCAAGGTATCAGGTAACGGATGATTACATTTCACCGAGAACAATTCCAGGCGTAACCAATGGTGTTCATCTTGAGACAGGGGATGAGCATGATGAGTACGGTCACATTACAGAAAGAATAGAAGTAAGGAATAGAATGATGGATAAGAGAATGAAGAAGATGGAAATTGTTAAGAAGGATCTTTTCCCCAGTGTTGTTTATGGTAACGGTAAGGATGCCATAGTTGGTTTTGGATCAACAATAGGACCCATTCTCGAGGCAATGGAAAAACTAAAGGAGAATGGTAAGGAACTAAAATTCATAAGAGTAAGAACAATGCACCCATTCCTTGATGATGTTAAGGATCATCTGAGTGATGTTGAAAGAGTTTTCGTTGTTGAAAATAACTACACGGGTCAATTAATGGATCTTTTAAGACTTCATGTTGGTAAGAGGGAATACATTGGAATAAGGAAGTATGATGGAAGATCATTCAAACCTAAACATATTTATGAAAAAATAATGGGGGTGTATTGAATGATAGATCTGAAAATTTACGATAAGGAAACACCAACATGGTGTCCCGGTTGTGGTGATTATGGTGTTCTAAATGCACTAAAAAGGGCTGCGGCAAACCTCAGACTTGATCCCAATAAAACAGTTGTTGTTACGGGAATAGGTTGCTCAAGCAAAATAAACAGTTACTTTTACAGCTATGGTATTCATACTTTACATGGAAGGGCAGCAGCGGTTGCAACCGGTATAAAGCTTGCAAACCCCGATCTTGAGGTGATCATTGCCGGTGGAGACGGAGATGCATATGCAATAGGGACTGAGCATCTTGTACATATAGCAAGGAGGAATCTTGATGTTGCATACATTGTTATGAACAACCAGATTTATGGTTTAACAAAGGGTCAGGTATCACCCACAAGTGATGAGGGGTTTGTTACCATAACCACACCCTACGGTTCGTTTGAAAAACCTGTAAACGGTCCCCTTTTAGCACTTGCTGCCGGTGCAACATATGTAGCAAGGGGATTTGTTGGGGATATAATCGGTCTTACAAAGCTCATCGAGGATGGTATAAGACATAAGGGTTTTGCATTGATTGATGTTCTCAGTCCATGCGTAACATGGAACAAATTAAACACATACGACTGGTACAAGGAACATTCTTACCAGCTAAAGGATCATGATTACACCGATAAAGCGAAGGCATTTGAAATATTGAGCAATGAGGATAAACTTGCATTGGGATTGATTTATAAAAAGGAGGAAAAGACATTCGAGGAAAAGCTACCAAGGAAGAAAGTATTTTCACCATTCGATGAATTGAATGTTGACTACAGTATAAAAGAAATGTACGATGAATTCAGGTGATAATATGATAATAGGGGGCCATATGTCCATTTCCGGAGGATTCAAGGAAGCGCCTGAAAGGGCAAATAAAATTGGTTTGAATTCAATGCAGGTTTTCACAAAAAATCAAAGGCAGTGGATAGCAAAGCCCCTTGATATGAACGATGTTAATGAATATAAAGAAAACATGAAAAAATTTGGAATAAGGATCACCGTTGCCCATGCATCATACCTTGTTAATTTAGCAGCACCAGCAGATGAAAATTTTAAAAAATCTGTGGATTCAATGGTTCATGAACTTGAAAGGTGCGATGCTCTTGATATACCATATTTGATTTTTCATCCCGGGGCACACATGGGAAAGGGTGAAAATTTTGGATTAAAAAGGGTTGTCCAGGGTCTGGATGAAATAATATCCAGGTTCAATGGAAAGGCGAAGATAACAATTGAAACAACTGCTGGACAGGGATCAAACCTTGGTTATAAATTTGAGCAGATTCAGTACATGATTGAAAATGTTTCAGATAAGGATAAAGTAAGGGTATGTATGGATACCTGCCATATATTTGCCGCGGGTTATGAACTCAGGAGCAGGGATGGTTATGAAAAAACTATGGAAAATTTTGAAAACACCATTGGTTTTAAAAACCTCGTTGCTGTACATTTAAACGATTCGGAAAAGGCACTGGGTAGCAGGGTTGACAGGCATGCACAGATAGGCTATGGTTACATTGGCAAGCAGGGTATGAAAAATATTCTCTTTGACAAGAGGTTCCAGGAAATACCATTGATACTTGAAACGCCGGGGGGAGAGGAACTGTA
>JAVRLJ010000029.1:0-10518 GCA_031961585.1 Thermoplasmatota archaeon
ATTCCGGTTGATTTCAAAAGCCTCTGTATTGTTGTACTTTCTCCACCTGGTATTATTAAAGCATTGAGATTTTTAAGATCATCCTTACTCTTTACCTTTCTTATTTCACCATCAATTTTCATTTCAGCATACAGCTTTTTTAGCATATCCACATGTTCGTCCACGTCACCCTGAATATTAAGAACTCCGGCGTTTATCATAGTTCACTTGAAATAATACCATAAATAAAAATTTAATTTCAATTTTCTGAAAAAATTAATATCCGTTCTTCAATTCCTTTTTTTATGCTCAGGGAAATTTTGGAAAGGTTTGATGAAACTGTTGTAATCAATGAAGAGGTAAGTAAAAATATTGAAATAACAAAGTATCTTTTGAAGTATCCTAGGAACCCTGTTTACTTTAAAAATGTTGATGGTTATGAACTTGCAGGAAATATATGGTCAACAAGGGAAAGGATATCAAATGCTTTAAAAAGTAAGAATTTAATAAAGGATCTTTCTGAAAGCATAAAAAATCCCATGGACTATGATGTTGTTGACGAAAACCCTTTCATAAAGAGTAAGGATTTTTCGTTAAAGGATCTACCAATACCAAAATTTTTCCAGGGTGATGGATCAAATTACATAACATCAGGGATTGTTTTTTCCGAATGGAATGGGAAGAGGAATGTGTCATTCCACAGGTTCATGGTTCTTGATGAAAAAAGAGCGGCAATAAGGCTTGTTCCCCGGGATCTTTACAGAATGTACAACGAAGCTCAAAGTGAGGGCAAAGAGTTAAAGATAACACTTGTTGTCGGTTCATTCATAACATTTCTTCTTGCCGCAGCAACTTCAGTTGATTACCAGATTGATGAATCAAAAATTGCATCCTCAATAAGATTTCATACTCTTGGAAATAAGGAAAAAATGGTAAAAATAGAGAATATTTATGTTCCTGTTGAAAGTGAATACATTTTTACAGGTGTCATAACATCTGAGAAAATAGAAAAAGAGGGCCCATTTGTTGACATAACAAAGACTTATGATGTTAAGAATGATCAACCAATTGTATTATTTGAAAAAATGTACACAATAAAAGAACCAATATTCCATGCAATTTTACCGGGAGGTTATGAGCACTATAATCTAATGGGATTACCGAGGGAACCAACAATTTACAATGAAATTTTAAGAGAAGGCGTGGATGTTCTTGATCTTAAGCTTACTGAGGGTGGATGCTCCTGGCTACATTGCGTTATAAAAATTAGAAAAAAGAATGAGGATGATGGAAAAAGGGCCCTTATGGCAGCCTTCAGAGGGCACAAAAGCCTGAAACATGCAGTTGTTGTTGATGAGGATATAAACATTGATAACATGGAGGATGTGGAATGGGCAATAGCAACAAGGTTTCAGGGTGACAGGGATATGATCATGTTAAAAGAAAGGGGCAGTTCACTGGATCCAAGCAGTTACCCAGGAGATATTACAACAAAAATCGGCATAGATGCAACAAAGAAGGGTGAAAATAAGGAAAAATATGAAAGGGTTTTCTGAAATCCTGGGAAAAGATTATATATTTCCAATGATGTGGTAAAGAGACTTTGATAACAGGTGGTTCCGATGAATAAAAAAATTGATGAGGATCCAGTAATCAGATGTCCAGAATGTGGCTCCACACATTTTATAATTGATTATGAACGCGGAGAAATGATATGCCAGAACTGCGGTTTTGTTCTTGAAGAATCGTACATTGATCAGGGCCCGGAATGGAGGGCATTCGATTCTGAACAGGAAGAGAAGAGGGCAAGGACGGGCGCACCATTAACATTTTTGAGCCATGACAAGGGTCTTGCCACGGAAATATCCTGGTCAAACAAGGATTCATATGGAAAGGCAATACCGCATCGAAACAGGGCACAGATATACAGGGTAAGGAAATGGCACCAGAGAATAAGAGTAAGCAACTCAGCTGAAAGGAACCTTTCTGTGGCCCTTCAGGAATTAAATACAATATCCAGCAAAATGGGTCTTCCCAGGGATGTCAGGGAAACTGCTGCATTGATATACAGGAAGGCTGTTGAAAAGAATCTTATAAGGGGTAGGAGTATTGAGAGTATTGTTTCGGCAAGCATTTATGCAGCCTGCAGACAGCTTAACATGCCCAGAACTTTAGATGAGGTTGCAAAATCGGCCGAATTAAGTAAGAAAAAGATTGGAAGATCCTACAGACATTTGGCAAAGGAATTGAAACTCAATTTAAAACCCACCTATCCAACATCATACATAAATCAATTCTGTTCCAAACTTAACCTTGATAAAAGTGTTCAGCAGGAAGCTGAAAACATAATAAGAAAGGCAACGGAACTTGGCATAATATCTGGAAAGGGGCCAACAGGTGTAGCCGCAGCATCAATTTACATAGCAGCAACAAAGTTGAAACAGCCAAGGACACAGAAAGAGATTGCAACTGTGGCAGGTGTTACGGAGGTAACAATAAGGAACAGATACAAGGAAATATCAAAATTACTTGGTATAAACATTGATGATGAATAGGAAAATATATTAAATTAAAATCTATACAATTTTTTATGAAGGTATACGTTGTGGACAATGGAGGACAGTGGACACACAGGGAATGGAGGGTTTTAAAATATCTTGGTGTTGAATCAAAGATCATACCAAACACAATGGATCCTGAATTTTTTATAAAGGAAAACGTTGATGGTATAGTACTTTCAGGTGGATCACCAAGCATCTCCTTTGAGGATCATATGCTAGGTAGACTTGCTGATTATATGAACCTTGATTTACCAATCCTAGGCATATGTGTTGGTGCACAGTTCATAGGTAAGTATTTTGGTGGAAAGGTCGGGCCAGCAAGCGTACCTGAATACGGTAAAACTGAAATTTTCATAATTGAGAAAGATGATCTTTTTGAAAATTTACCTGAAAAATTCATAGCATGGGAATCACACAACGATGAGGTAAAGGAACTGCCCGAAGGATTCCTAAATTTAGCATATTCACAGAACTGTAAGATACAGGCTTTCAAGCATAAGAATAAACCAATTTATGGCGTGCAGTTCCATCCCGAGGTTGAAAATACAGAGTATGGATACGAAATATTTTCAAATTTTCTAAAAATAATAAAAAAATAGTTTAAAGTTTTGGAACAAGGTTTGAGGCTATTGGTGTTCCCCAGCCTGTCACGTAATCCCATCCTGTCGATGGATAATAGTATCCATTACTTGGACCGGATGTAATATCATGGAAGTATGTTGAATAGGAAGAACTTTCTGCAAGAGTATAAATTTCGGGTTGAACAAGTCCAAGTGATTTGCCCTGGTACTGTGCTGCTATTGCGATTATTCCAGCCCATTCAGGCGCACCTATACTTGTTCCACCAAAGACATACCAGGATCCGGCATAGTATACAGAAACACCTGTGTTAGGATTTGCATCGTATGCAACATCAGGTACACCCCTCATTGAGTTTGTTATGGCTGAAACACCCTGCTGGTATGAGGGCTCTGAGAAATAACTACTTGATCCACCACCACTATCCGACCATGATGTTTCTCCACTCCACTGATTGTTTGTTATGTTTAGTGTTGTTCCCCCAACCGAAAGTACATCTGGATCCGATGCTGGATAATTGACTGTGAGTGATGAAGTACCATCGTATGCACCATTATCTCCCGAGGATGCGATCAATGTTATACCCCTGGAAATAGCATAGTTGAAAAGTGCATGCCATTGTGATATTACAGATGATGATGTTTGTGATTCAGCTGCACCAAAACTCATCGAAATTGCCACAAGGTTTGTTGTGTTTGCAAGGTTAACAGCATAACTTAAGCCTGCATAGAGATCACTGAAACTTGCACTTTTCACAATAACAAGATCAATTGTTGCACCAGGAGCTATAGAATGTGACCATTCAACATCAAGTGTAGTTTCTTCAGCCCATCCTGTATTTTTTGCATTTACCTTACCTTCTGGGTAGTATACGTTAAGGTGAATTGGTGGCAAATGGAAATAACTGTCAAAGTAATTCACATCCGTTGTTATGGATGAGGATCCATATGCATCAACAATTGCTATTGTTGTACCCGTTCCATTGTAACCTGAATTAAGAAGCGTTGTTAAAGAATATGCATTCTGCATTTGCATTGGTGAATATCCTGAAGGTGTTGTTTGTTTTGCCATGGGTCCTAGGAAGGGAGACATGGAAAAACTCTGGGATAAAACAAGTCCCTGGGGTAGAAGTGTTATTATCACTATTGCAATCATAAAAATTTTGGCCTTATGTTGCATGACAGCATAAATCAATAAATCAAATAAAAAATTTTCGATTAAGGAAAAATAAATGTATCAATATTCAAATTTTTAATTTCTTTCTTATTTTTAAAAATTCTTCGGAATCGAATATTGAATTTTTTATGATCAAATCCTCAATATTCTTTTCTTTAAGGTCCATATAAACTTTTGATAAATATATGAGAAAATCATCCCAGGTAAGGTCAGATCTACCCACCTCATATATGATTTCAGCAGCTACATAGTTCAAAAGTTTCTTAGTCTTTGACTTAATACCTATGGAGGCCCTTTCCTCCCCGTTCATAAATCCTGAAATTATAAGAAATATAAAAATTTTTCATTGGAAAATTTTTCTAAAATTTATAAAAATTATAAAGTTTATAAAAAATATAAAACAAAATTTATATAAAAGATTATAATTCTTTGTTCTGGGGTGATGGCATGAAGGTTTTGGTATTCATACTGATCCAGGCACTGATACTATCCCCTGTTTTTGTACAGAGTACAGTGATAGGAGTAAACAGTGTTCCTGTGGAATTGCAAACCAATGCAACACAATCATTACAGAACCTTCTAGGAAGATTGATTTTTGTTATAAACAGTGTTGCTGTAAGTATTCTTTCAATAATGTGGATCTGGGAAGGTATTTTCCTTTTCTGGCACAAGGATGACAGGGAGGGCATTATGAAATTCAAACATGATCTTCCAGTAATGCTTCTTGCTTCCGTTATAATACTGGGTGCTGCAGTTATAGTTAATGTTATAAGTTACATAGCCAACGGGTGAATAACTTGGGAATAGTTGACATAGTGAACGCTTTTTTCACACAAATGTTTCTTTTACTCAATTCATTACTTATATCTGCAGTGGGGATATTATGGGGTCTTTTCATTTACCCATTCCTGGATCCGAACTTTTCATTTCCACATGTACTGAACAATGGTATGATACCTTCAACAAACCCCATGTGGATACCAAATGGATTAAACCCTGGGTATGAAACATACGCACAAATTGGCATGGATGTTTCAGTAAACTTGAATGTTACAATACTAAATTTCATCGTTGCACCATTTTTTTCAATATTTTTTATAATCTCAGCCATCTCATATCTCTTTGATCATTTTACAAAATTCAGAAAGATTAACATTGAGGAATATCTGCCAAGAATATTCTTTGGAATAGTTCTTGCATATCTTTCTCTATTTTTATCAGATGGTATAATGGATTTCTCAAGGATCCTTTACAATTTTCTTTATTCTGGTCTTAACATTGTCTGGAACGGGCAGCCATCACCATTCCACGGTATTGAAAGCCTTAACATGTGGCCATGGAATTATTTCCAGAATTTCAATTCAAATTATTATGGCACAAATGGTCTTCTGGAATTTTTTATCCTCCTTGCTCTTGTTAGCGTTATGCTTTTATTCACAATAGCCCTCGTTATGAGAATTGTCTGGATTTATTTCCTCATCATTTTCTTACCAGTAGGATCCCTTTTCCTCATGCATCCAAGAACGGAAAGGATTGGAAAAAAGATATGGATTTCTTTGATAGACAGGTCCATGGAACTTTTCTTTATGTCTCCCCTTTTAATTCTCCTTGCCTTCATAGAGGATCCTCTTTTTTGGATTTCAATATTTGCAGTTGCATTGCTTGTTCCAAGGTTTGTTTCCTTTGCTCTATCTGAAAGCGGATATCCATTGATAAGCACATTTATGCCAAGGATATTTCTGGGTGAAAACCTAACAAAATTCAGCAGAAAGGGAATTAATTCAGTTTCAAATTCATTGAAATATATACCCAAGTTTGGTGGTTGAAAATGGAGTTTGACATACCTGAAAACATTGGTACCGATCATATGATAATGAATTTAACCTTTTTTCAGATAATCAGGATAATCTTTTACGTTTCAATCCTAATAGTCCTTTCATTTTTTATAAATGCTTTCTTTGCAATAATAATTCCATTAGCAATCTTTGCGGTTATTTACAAAATTGAGAATGTTGATCTCGATATTTACTTTTATATGGCATTTTTATGGTTTATCTCGAAGAAAAATTATGATAAAAGCATGATAAACGATAAGATTTACATTAAAGGAAAGGATAGGAATGGAATAATCTGGGAATACTCGGAAGGGTGGATGATGGCCCTTAGGGCAAATGGAATTTCTTTAGATCTCATGGATGAAAATGATAAAAATGAAGTTTTTGAAAATTTTCTTAATTTTTTAAACTCTCTTGATTTTTCTTTAAACATTTATGTTTATTCCGTAAGGGGGAACATAAATTATGCAATAAAAAATGAAAAACTCTATTCCATCGGGAAAAGTATTGAAAATTTGATAAGGAAAATTGAAAGTAACTACTGGAAAAAGATATTCCTCATAGTTTTAAATATTTCATACGGTGAAATCAAGGGTGAAAAGAATTTTAATTTTGTAAGGGAGAAACTTATGGAAAGGTATGATGTTCTCAGGAAAGGTCTTTCAAACATTGGAATTGATGTTGAACCCCTGACCATGCATGAATACAGTAATTTATATCTTACATTATGGTGAAATTATGAAAACAATGCTCTATCTTCATATATTTTCACTTGCCTTTTCTTCCATACTATTTTATTTCACTGAATCCCTATGGGGTATTTTTTTAATAAATTCGGCACTTTTCATAAATCAGATGTTGAAGAAAAGGCACTACCTTTCTATTTTAATTTATTCTATTTTAATCCTTTCAGTTTATTTATCAAAAGTAAAATTTCTCTTTATTTCATCTATTTTAACATTGATTTTTTTAATCATCTGGGTGATTTTAAATGAAAGGAAAATTGGAGAACGAATTTAGTGTTATTTTTTTCAGGGATCACACAAAATTGGGAAATTTTTACTATGAACCTATATTGAACCATGAATTCCCAAAAAGACTAAGCTTTGGAATTTTAAGGGAAATTATAAGATCTGACAGATCCGTTGATATTTACATGAACATAAGACCTGTTGAGAATGATAAGATTTTGAAAATTCTTGACTGGGAAGTGGAGAAAATAGAGGGTGAAATGAACGATTACAGGGGATGGATATCTAGGGCAAAAAAGCTTGAATATAAACTTGAAAGTGCAAAGGCTCTTGAAGAATATATTTTAGCAGGTAAAGGTAGAATTTTCAGCTTTTCCATAGCCTTTTTTCCAAAGGGTAAAAATAAAAAGGAATCAAAAATAATTTCAAATGAAATATCATACACATTAAGGAAACATCTTTTCCTACCTGTGAGAGCAATTTTTTCGCAGAAAAGGGTAATGTTTAATCTATTCCCTGTTGGCAGGGATTTTATTCAGAAATCAAGGTACATTCAAAGCCATGGTGTTTCACTCTTCTTTCCATTCCTGACGGATTACATTGAAATGAAGGATGGAATATTCATTGGAATAAATGATAAAAATCTCACGCCAGTTATCTTTAACAGATGGGAATTTCCATCAAGCCATTCGGTCATTGCGGGAACAACAGGATTTGGCAAATCTTACTTTGTAAAATTAACACTGATAAGGGAATTGATAAATAATCCTGAAACGAATATCTTCATAATAGATCCCATGGGTGAATACTCAAGGCTTGTTAAGGCGCTTGATGGAACTGTTGTTCATGTTGGAGAAAGGGGTAATGAAATAAACCCTCTCGATCTATATTCAAATGTATCACTTTCAGAAAAAATAGTCTCCCTTAAAAATATACTTTCAATAGCTATGGATCTTGGTAAAAGCGATCTTGCAATAATTGATGCAGCCTTAACATCTTTATACTCAAGAAAAATTAAACCTTTGCTGAGTGATCTTGTTGAAACGCTTGAAAAATTTGAGGATGATAGATCCAAAAAGATAGCATTTTACCTTGAAAAGCTCATAAATGGATCGCTCAAAAATTTGAATTCCCAAACAAACATTAATCTATCAAAGAAAGTTGTATCATTCGATCTCACAAACGTTAAGGATGAGTTCCTCACACTCTATATGGTAATAATACTTGATTTCATCTATTCCATGGTTACAAAAAACTTTGAAAGGAAAATTGTTGTTGTTGATGAGGCCTGGAAATTGCTTTCCAACGATTATTCGGCATTATACCTTGAAACAATGTACAGGCATGTCAGGAGATGGAAATGCAGCATGAACATTATATCACATAAAATAGATGAATTCCTTGAAAGTGCAAGGGGAAGAAATATTCTTAACAATTCTTTGATACATGCAATTTTCAAGCATGCAAACATAAGCATGGAAATGAAGAATTTTTATAAATTAACAAAGCTGGAAGAGGATTATGTTCTGAATGCAAAGAAACCAAAGGAGAATGGTTATTCACAGGCACTTTTCATATCCTTCCCCTATAGAATTCCACTAAGGATCTATGGAACGGATAAGGAGAATGAATTGATAACAACAGATCCGGATGAAATGCGTGAAATTTTTTTGATCAATAAGATTAAATGATCAAATTTAATCTTTAATTTAATGATTGAAATAGATCTTTACAGTGAATTCTACAATCTTGTAAAACAGATACCTGAGGGTATGGTAACAACATACGGTGATCTTGCCATTGCACTTGGTGATCCAATATCTGCAAGGGCAGTTGGGAAAATGCTCTCAGAGAATCCAAGGCCCATTGAAATTCCATGCCACCGGGTTGTTAAAGGTGATGGAACGATTGGAGGATTCACACATCCTGAAGGAATAAAGAAAAAGATTGAACTCCTTGAATCTGAAGGAATAAAAATAAAAAATAACAGAGTTGAGAACTTTGAAAAAATTCGCTTCAGGGATTTCAAAAGTGATTATCCTTTGAAAAGAATATTGAAATATGAGGAGGATGTGAAAAAATACCTTATTTTTGAAACAAAGGATTTCGATGGTATTGTATCCTTTGATGTATCCTATGCTGGAAGAAAGGCATTCTATTCCCTTTTCAAATTTGATAAATCACTCAGGATTGATGATTTTAAGAATGGTGTTATGGAAACAAACTTTCCGTACATACCCACATATTTTTCCTACAGGGAGGGTAATATTTTTTTGAAAGTGTATAAAGGGAATGATCTTATTTTACTGGATGGAAATGGTACCATTCATCCCAGAGGATTCGGTCTTGCATGTTATGTTGGTTTAAACGCAAAAACACCGGCAATAGGAATTGCCAAATCTCTTTTACTTGGAGAAATTTTGGGAGAAAATGTTTACGTTGAAGGAAAAATTGCAGGTTTTATAATAAATAAAAAAATTGTATCTCCAGGAAATTTTGTTAGCCTTGAAGATACAAAGAAAATTATAGAAGAAATATTAAAAAAAGGTGATCCAATAAAGTTTGCACACAGGGAATCAAAAAAATTAAGGAATGAGTACTGCGGCAGCAACAACTGTGGTCCATTCTGATGGCTTTTCAACCACTGCTGTGGAAACTATGTGCTGTGTCAATAGAATTCTGTCATCCAGTTTCCAGTTCTGTGAATTTTCATCCCATACAAGGTGGTGGTCTATGCCAAGGGTGGATGCAAGCATCTCGGCGGCAAGATCCTCAGCAAACTCCCCGGCTACCTTATCGGTCTCACCGAAGCTGTGATGTTCGCTGAGATAACCGTAAAGGTTCCTGTCCTTTGGAACAGCAAGACCAACAGCTGCTGATATCATTCTATTGTACTCATCAGAAGAATTCTTTGCAAGCACAACAAAAAGTATCTGACCAGGTTTTAGGTACTTCAATCCTTCATCCTTTGAAACTATCTCCGCGTTTGGTGGAAAAATTGAACTTACCTCAACAAGGTTGAACTGTGCAATACCAGCATCCCTTAGGGCCTGCTCGAAGGATCCAAGCCTGCTTTTATGCCTCCCAACCCCTTTAGTGAAGAAAACCTTACTTGGAACAATTGTGAACATGATTAGAATACCACCGCCTTTGTTTCTTCAATTTTTTCATTCTCCTGAACATCAACGCCCCTTTCTATTATGAAGTGTGATATTTTCTTTGGTTTCAGTGCCTTTTCAAGGTAATCAAGGGCCTGGTATGCCTGTTTTGGATCACCGCAGGTATAAATATCCAATGTAACCAACTCATGTTCAGGCCATGTATGGAATGAGAGGTGTGATTCTGCTATAAGTATAACACCACTGCATCCAGATGGCCTGAATTGATAATAATCTGAAGAAATCTTAATCAAATTAG
>JAVRLJ010000030.1:0-10434 GCA_031961585.1 Thermoplasmatota archaeon
GGATCATCGTAAAGATAAACAATATCCGCGCCGTACTTTAAAGGAATTTTTGCAAGATCCTTAACGTTATAACCGATTATTAAAGATATCACTTTTCCATCCGATGGATCCACAATTTCCCTTGCCTTTGAAATTAATTCTAGCGTGACATTCTTCAATGATCCTTCCTGAACTTCACCAACAACAAGTATGTTCTTCATTTTATTACCCCCTTTTCCCTTAGTTTTTCAATGATTACCTTCACAGCGTTCTCATAGTTTTCTGTGAAAATCATACCTTTTTCTTTTTTAGGCGGTGCATATACTTTTTTAACAATCGTTTTTGATCCATTAACGCCAACGCTTGATGGATCAATGCCAAGATCCTTTAATGAATAAACAGTATAGGGCTTGCTTTTTGCCTTAATTATGCCCGCCATGGATGGGTTTGAATATTCAAAGTTTGATGGTGGAAGAAAACTCAGCAGGGCAGGTATTGTTATTTCAACGATTCTATAACCTTCCTCGGTAACACCCTTTACCCTCGCTTTATTGTTTTCAATTGATTCAACTTTTTCCACATAGGAAAGATTGGGTATGTTTAAAAGTTCTGCTGTTTCAGGACCAACCTGACCAGTATCACCATCAAGTGTTTGTTGTCCTGTGAAGATTAAATCATATTGTCCTATCTTTTTAATTGTCTCTGATATAACAAAAGATGTAACAAGGGAATCGGATTTGGCAAGTGCATTGTCATTAACATGGAAAGCCCTGTCTGCTCCAAGTGCCAGGCATTTTAAAAGAACAGATCTTGCCTGCTCAGGTCCCATGGTTAATGCGTATACTTCTCCTCCCATTGTATTCTTTATTCTTATTGCCTCCTCAAGTGCATACTGATCGAAAGGATTGAGGATCTGCGAAACATCCTTAATAAGGTTTCCCTTTTCATCGAACTTCAACTCAGATACATCAGGGACCTGCTTAACAAGTACAATTATCTTCATTCTGGATCACTTGTATGCTGTATACTCCTTTCCCAAAAGTTCCCTGCTGACTATAACGCGCATTATCTCCTTGCTTCCCTCGGCCCATCCGAAGGACCTTATTGCCCTCCAGGCAACCTGATCAACGCATTCTTTTGTGTATCCAAATGCACCCTGCCACTGCATTACCTCATCTATTGCCTCCGTTGCCCATTCACTTGCAAACATCTTTGCCATGGCTATTGCCTTGCTCACCTCAAACCTTTTGGCTTTACCCTTTCCTTCCTGATCGTATGTCCAGAGTGCCCAGTACGCACCCAATCTTAGGAAGCTGAGTTTTGTGTAGTGCTCGGCAAGCCTGAACTGCAAAGCCTCAAACTTTGCTAAAGGCATTCCGAATGCCTTTCTTTCCTTAAGGTAATTTGCACCCCTTTCAAGCGATTTCAATCCTGCCGATGCGCATATTGTTGCAATCAGACCCCTTGCAAACTCATATCCTTCATGAACTATGTAGAATCCCTTTCCCTCCTCACCTATTATGTAATGCTTTGGAATCGTAACATTATCTATTGTGAAACCGCCGGTTGATATGCCTTCTCTTCCAAGATCATCAACATATGTTGGAATTATGCCCTTAGACTGTAATGGTAAATAGAACATTGTCATTCCCTTTGCTCCAAGCTCAGGGAACTGTTTTGCAATCGTTACATGGCCTCCGCCCCTTGTGTAAGCCTCCCTTACACCGCTTATGTACATCTTCTCTCCGTTTACAACGTAATGGTCCCCTTCCTTCCTTATTGTTGTTCTTGTTCCAAGAACATCTGAACCTGCATCGGATTCAGTTGTTGCAATACCTAAAAACCACTTTCCCTTTGTTACGTTTGGAAGGACTTCCTGTTTCGCTTCCTCAGTTCCATACTTGTCAAAAACATGTCCCCAGGATGCCTGTATAAGATAGAAAACAGGTATTGAGCCAGTTGGATCGGCCCTTGCAAGTTCCTCAGCAATTATACCAGCTGTAACAGCATCAAAACCCTGACCACCGTATTCGGGTGAAACAGTGCAGGCAATCAAACCAAGATCAGCCATTCCCTTTATTATTTCCTCAGGTATCTGCCTTGTCTTTTCCATTTCAAGTGCAACAGGTGCAATCTTTTTCTCTGCAAATTCCCTCACACTCTCTCTAATCATTTCCTGCTCCTCAGTAAATGTAAAATCGAGCATGTTACCACCAATTACCATAAAGTAAAAAAATTATTTAAAATGTTGCAAAAAAAATTAAAGGGGAGAAAATTTGTATCCGTATTCGATTATTCCGGATGAACCCTCTTCCTTTATTCTCCTGAATACTGCTCTTACAGGCATACCTATTTTTACCTCATCGGGATCAACATCAACAACCTGCCCTGTTATTTTTGGTCCATCATCCATTTCAACAATCGCAAGAACATAGGGTTTGAGATCCTGAAAATCCTTAATTGTGTCATGAACAACGGTGAATGAGTATATTTTTCCTGTTGGTTTCAATTCATACTTTTCCATTTTACCAACAGATGCTCTATGGCAGTGGGGGCAAACATCTCTTGGTGGGAAATAAACCCTTCCGCATGATGGACATTTTGTTCCAACAAGCCTGTACCTGTGTTCAAACTCCCTCCAGAACCTTGGAATCGTCATCTAACCACCTCCAGTATGTGAACGATTGAGGATGCTCCTGAACCTGCAACGCTGTGCGTTAATGCATATTCTGCATTGCTTACCTGCCTTTTCTCAGCCTCTCCCCTTAACTGCAATACAGCCTCAACAACCTGACCAACACCTGTTGCACCAACAGGATGTCCCTTTGCCTTCAATCCACCCGATGGGTTTATTGCAATCTTGCTATCCAGATTTCCAATTCCCTCCTCAAGCATGGTTCCCGCCTTTCCCTTTTCAACAAAACCAAGATCTTCAAGCGCAATCAGGCCGAAAATTGAAAAAGCATCATGCAATTCAACAATGTTGATTTTGTTCGGTTCTATTTTTGCCTGCCTGTATGCACTTTTTGCTGCAAAAATTGTTGAATCCATCCTCGTTAAACTTTCCCTGCTGTGCAAAGCGAGATAATCCGATGCAACACTTGATGCCGATATTTTCACAATTTTATCCTTCCCTAATTTTTTAGCATTCTCAAGTGTTGTGAGAACAAGTGCGGCGGCGCCATCGGATATTGGAGCACAATCCAGCATGGTTAATGGTTCTGAGATCATGGTTGCATTAAGGACATCCTCAACCTTTATTGTATTCCTGAAATGTGCATATGGATTCAGGGATCCATGTTTATGTGAAAGAACAGGCATCATGGCGATCTGTTCCCTTTTTGCGTTGTACTCATACATATACCTTCTTGCCATCAGGGCTGCAAGTGCGGGTAACGTTGCGCCGTTAAAGACCTCCCATTCCCTGTCGGCAGCACCTGCAAGAACATCTGTAATTTCCTCCGATGAAACATCCGTCAGCTTTTCAACACCACCTACAAGAACGGTATCGTAAAGACCGGATGCAACAGCAAGATAACCCTCATGGAGTGCTGCTGATCCGCTTGCACTTCCATTCTCTATCCTTAATGCAGGAATTTTATTTATTGCAAAGCCTGTAAAGTCAGCTATTAACGGTCCAAGGCTGTCCTGATAAATTGATGATCCTGCACTCATGTTTCCTCCATAGATTGCATCTATATCCTTTGCATATATGCCCGCATCCTCAATTGCCCTTAAACCTGCTTCAACGGCAAGATCCCTTAATGACTTTGTCCAGTGTTCACCGAACTTGGTCTGGCCAACACCAACAATAACAACATCCCTCATTTTATTCACCCTTCTTTATCTTCCTCTTGAATTTTGCATATGTTGCATAATCAATGAATTTTGCAGCATTTATTTGATCCCAGACGAATTTTGCCTTTTCCCTGGGGAAATCATCCATTCTTTTTGTTATTTCAATATGGAATGCATCACTACCTGCGCCCGATCCAAAGGAAACGGCAAGGATTCTATCATCGGGTTTGGCAATATCCAGTAATGCGGAAAGACCTGTTATCATTGAACCAGAATATGTATTTCCTATGTGTGGAACAATAAGACCCTGCTTTATCTGTTCATCCTTAAACCCAAGCTGCTTTGCAGCCCTTGTTGGGAATTTACCGTTTGGCTGATGGAAGACAGCATATGTATAATCTTCAGGCTTTGTTCCCATTATTTCCATCATTTTCTTTGCCGCACCCACAACATGCCTGAAATATGCTGGTTCTCCTGTGAACCTTCCACCATGCCTTGGATAATCCTGACCTTCCCTTCTCCAGAAATCAGGTGTATCGGTTGTTAATGAAAATGTACCCTTAATTTCAGCAATAACATCATTCTCACCAATAACAAATGCCGTTCCACCTGCCGCAGCGGAATACTCAAGTGCATCACCTGGCGCGCCCTGGCTTGTATCGGCACCTATTGCGATACCATGTTTTATCATTCCGCTTTTAACCATACCCATAATGGTCTGTATTGCTGCCGTCCCGGCCTTGCAGGCGAATTCATAGTCTGCAGCTGTTACCTCAGGTGTGAATCCCATTGCCTCCGCAACAATTGTAGCTGTTGGTTTAACAGCGTATGGATGTGATTCAGATCCAACATATATTGCACCCACGGACTTTACATTTTTTCTTTCCATGGCTTTCTTAAGGGCCTCAACAGAAATTGTGGCAGTGTCCTCATCCGGTCCTGGAACGCTTTTGCTGTATATAAAAAGACCATTTCTTATATCTTCAGGATCCTCACCCCATACCCTTGCAATCTCCTCAACCTTTATCCTGTACCTTGGGATGTAGGATCCATAGCTCACTATGCCTACCATGCAACTTCACCTTTCTGATAGATAATACCAACTCCTATTTAACTTTTTATGAAGTATAAGTTAGGCAAATGCCGAATATATTATTTCTCTTCCACTACAAAGCCCATCTCCTCTAAAATTTTCTTTACCTTTTCTCTATGATCGCCCTGCAGTTCTATCCTATTATCCTTGAATGTTCCTCCAGCTGCAACACTGTGTTTTAATTCCTTTGCAAGTTCCTTTAGATCCACAGAGGAATCAAAACCCTCTATTACAGTCATTGTTTTTCCATATCTTCTGCGATCTATGTATATTTTCAAAACCTGCTCTGTCACTATTTCATCAAAATTTGTCAACTCTTTCGGCAATCCGGTGCTACTCTTCTTCATTCTAATTATACTTAAACAATAGCTATATATAATCTTTACGATCCTTTTATTGTGAATAAAAAAATTTTTAAAATGATTTGAGATAACAATACATGGTGGTGGCATATTTATGGAGAGTAAATTATTGAAAAGAGCCATAGTGAGTGCCATGGTCTTTTTCCTACTGGCATCTCTGCCCCCAATCACACATGCTAACATAACACCTGCCAGCACAACAAATAACACTAGTGTAATAAGCATGAAGGTTGATCCAAGTTTACTTAACAGTTCAAAACCAGTTGAGAGAATAATTGTTCTTGGAACTGGATCACCACAGGATGTGAAAAATTATGTTTCATTACAGGCAGTATATCCCCTAGGCTCAGCATTTATGGCTGTTGGATTTTCGAATGTTAATAATATAAAATCACTTGCTCTTGAAAAGAATGTATTGAGAATAGTTCCCGATATTAAACTCAACTACAGTGTTCCAAAACAGCCAAATGCAGGAGATAACATGATACAGCCGGATCTCTATAATGCAAGGAATATACTTGGTGTGAACCAGGCAACTCAGGCTTTTGGTGTTAATGGTACAGGCGTGAATGTTGCAATTGTTGACACTGGTACATTCTTTGGCAACCCTGATTTACAGAATTCAATAGCAAGGGATTCATCTGGCAGACCTATTTACATGGATGCCGATGGTATGTCTCTGGGTGTAACGGGTCTATATTTCTTTGCAAACCTTACCGGTGGTAAAATATCAAATTGGTCAAGCAATATACCATATCCATTTGAAGGTACTCTTGGAACAGGATCTGTTTATGTTTCAAATGGTGTGGTATATCTTGGGTCACAGGGCATGACGGGTGCTGTTTACGCAACCTCTTATGGCATTTATAATGGAGAACCTTTCATTCCATACGTTATACCTGAGAATGTTACTATTGGAACAGTTAATGATTTCATTAAACCTGCGGTTTTCAATTACACATACAACGGTGAAACATTACAGGTAGGTGTATATGCTTTTGGTTTCCTCAGCATGCCATTAATAACTGATGGATATGGTGATTACCTGGGTCTTAAGGATTTCTGGAATTATAGTTTAACGGTTGTCCCAACCCTTGTAATTCCATCAGTTAATCCACATGTTTTTGATACTGTATACATAACTGGATGGAACACATACCTCTATGATCTTGGCTATTCAACAGATCCATTCAGCTTTGTTATGGCATATTATAATACACTTGAAAATCCTCACCATACTAACGATAGCACAATATTCTTAAGCTACTATGATCCTACCGATGGAATATATGTTGACTTTGGTACAATTGGCGGTAACACTCTTCTTCCAAACATTACAGGAACAAATCCATCATTCTTCTATATGTATGGAGCATATTCAGGAGAGATCATAAGCGGTATAACACCTGGTGGTTTGTTCTATTCAAACCTTATCAGTTTCGATTACGGTGAGTACCATGGTACATTCACAGCCAGTGTTGTTGCAAGCCATGGTATTATTCCTTATGATCTCTACAACAATGGAACATATTATAAGCTAGAAGGAATAGCACCAGGTGCAAAGATCATATCTATTCCAGCACTTTATCTCGGCGATGTTTTCTATGGATGGATGTGGGCGGCAGGTTTCGATTATAACTCAACAACAATGACATGGGTTTATACAGGAGATCATAGGGCACAGATAGAGAGCAATTCCTGGGGCATATCTGAATGGCCATTACTTATGACAGGTATTGGCTATGATGCCATGTCAGCCCTTGAGGATGCACTGATGCTTCCTGGTGTTATGTCACCTGATTATCCAGGAACTGTTTTCCTTCAGGCAATGGGTAACGGAGGGCCTGGATATGGAACAGATACATCACCCGGCGGTGCTTTAATACCGATTACGGTTGGTGCATCAACATCATCCAACTGGATACATGCGTATGGATGGGGCGTTTCGAACACAAGCGGTCAAATAATTGAATGGTCTGACCGTGGACCTGCATACACTGGTGATATAAAGCCAGATGTTGTTGCAGTTGGTGCATTCAGCTGGGTACCTGCAAGCATTAACTATTGGGAAGGTTTACCATGGCTTCCTCCAGGTGTTGGAATATTTGGAGGTACAAGCCAGGCAACGCCAATGACAGCAGGTGTTGCTGCACTTGTTGTACAGGCAATGATGGAAAAGCACATGACATTTGATCCAATCTACGTGAAGAATGTTTTGATGAACACGGCTGTCGATCTATACAATGCACCGTACACGCAGGGATCCGGGCAGGTAAATGCATATTATGCTGTTGCAACTGTTCTGGGAAACAGTTCTGTTGGTGGATTCACAACAACAAGCTATGCAACATACCAAAATGTAATGGCACATATTAATATAGCATTATCTTACTGGGAAGGATTGTTCGGTGGATCTGAATTCCCATCATCAGTACCAATGGCAAACTGGTTTGCAGGTTATTTAACACCAGGTAGCTCTGCACAGAACACATTCACAATTTCAAACCCAACAAATTCCACAATATATGTTACACCAGGATCACAGATTCTGAGTCTTGTTGGTCATAAATCCATAACATTAACATGGAACACAACAGGTCCTGGATTGTATTCCTGGGTAAGAGGTTTCTCAGGACCCTACTATTCTGCAGAATACATTAATTTCACTGCAATTTTCGGTCAGATACCTTCAAACGTTGATATGGTTGCAATAACAATCAACACGCCTTATCAGTTACCTTCTTTATTAACAGGTTATCCATTCAACATTCCAGGTTGGATAACACTCTTTGTTTATAACTGGAACGGTACAACAATGAATGTCACAAATTACTTTGGAAACCAAGTTCAGGTTCCAAGATCAAGCACCATGAACCTTATCAATGATGGGTACAACTGGTACAACACACAGATTGTTACAATAAACATGCATGCCAATCCATTCACCATGTATCCATTGATAAGAACTTACATGTATAACATTGGTGATATTTCAAGCATATATCCTGATCCATGGGATTTACCATTCACACTTAACGTATATTACTTCCAGGAAACACCATGGAACTGGATAAATGTTCCTTCAACACAGATAGCTGTGCCCGCACATGGAACGGCAACATTCAATGCTATGCTTAATGTTCCATCGGATGCAAGCAATGGTGTTTATTCAGGATATGTTACTGTGACAGGTGCAAATGGATTCAGGGAATTAATTCCCACATCGGTGGCCGTTATGACAAATGTTGATAAGGTAAACTCTGTCTATTCATTCGGTGGAAACGATAAGTACAGTCAGATACCTCTATACAACAACGGAATCATATACGGTATGGGAGCACTTGACTGGAGATACGAATCCGGAGATGTAAGATTCTATTACTTTGATGTTACAAATACAGGCATAACAGGTCTTAACATTCAGATGGTATGGAACGATCCTGGAACATCAGCGGATTTGTTTGTACTTGATCCATATGGATTCATAATAGGATCAACAGTTCCATTATTTTGGAACTACCTTGGCAGTGGTGTCTTTGCATCATCCAACAATATGTTAAATGGCACATCTTTAACAGTACCAACCGATGGAACGGGAATATACACAATTGTTGTTCACCAGACATCAACTGGAGGAGAAATATGGCCCGTTGAAATCAGCGGAACAGTTTCTACACTTGGCATAACAATTTCAGGTCTGAAAGATTATATGTACGGAAATGCAAATGTTAATTACCAGGTAGCATCACCAATACCCATAAATGGTCTTTATTATTCAATAGACAATGGACCGCTCCTTCCTCTCCAGGTAAATGGTTTGGCATACACATCCGGAACAATACCAATTGATTTAACAAAGCTCTCAGCAGGACAGCATTCAATAACCATAATGATGGTTGATTCAGATGGATTGGAATTTAAAGCAAGTTCTGTCTTCGTTGATGTTGGAGCTCCACCTGTTGTTACAATAACATCACCATCCAGCAATGAATATGTCAGCGGAACGGTGAATGTTCAGTGGAATGTTGCTGGATCTTACATAAGCAATGTGGAGTTCACTGTGGATGGTGTTCCTTACAACTTCCAGAACAACCAATATACTTTGGATACAACAAAGTTAACTGATGGACCTCACACAATACAGGTTATGGCAACAAACATGGCTGGTTATTCAGGTTCACAGAGCATAACAGTTATTGTCAACAATAATGTTCCATTTGCCCAGTTCATTTCACCAACAAACAATGAATTTGTTAAGGGAACGGTGAATGTTACATTTGTTGTAACAGGAGATTACATAAAGAACGTTGCCCTTAGCGTTGATAATAAAACATTCAATGTTACAAACAATTATTATCTGCTGGATACAACAAAACTATCTGACGGTTCTCATGTGCTTAAATTGACAGTAACAACATTCGGAGGAAAATCATATGTCACATCAGAGAGCATAAATGTCCTTAATACTCCTCCAACAGTATCAATAACATCACCATCATCCGGCTCATTGGTAAATGGAACCATAACAATAAAGTTCAGTTATTCAAATGCAAACTCTGTCTGGCTCTACATAGATAATTATGCTTTGAACGTTACAGGTTTAAATTCATACACGTACAACACATCCCTGTTAACTGATGGTAACCATACAATCAAGGTTGTTGCAAACAACTTTGCAGGAAGCTCAAGTTCTTTGATAACAATAAAGACGAACAACCAGTACCTTGTGCAGCAGGAAAAGAAATCAACAGTTGCCGCAGTTTCACAGGCCTATTACATTGGAATACCCATAGGCGTAATAGTTGGACTTGTGATTGGCATAGCCATAGGCTATTACACCAAATCCAGAAAGAAACAATAAATTTTTGCTTTTTTTCTATTTTTTGAATTTTTTTTAAACAGTAAATCGGAATAGATTTTTTAAAACAGATTCAGTGCGGGTGCCGGGATTTGAACCCGGGGCGGAGCCGTGGCAGGGCTCAGTGTTACCAAACTACACCACACCCGCTTCAATCACCTAATTTAAAATAGGATTAAAAAATTTTTGCATACTTGAATCAAGATTTATTTATAGGATCTATTTTTAATGCTATCAATTTTTCCTTGTATAACCTTAATTTTTTAACATTGAAATGGTACAAATTATTCCACATTCTAATCCCTGTTTACAAAAAATTTGCACAATGCTAAATTGCGAAAAAG
>JAVRLJ010000031.1:0-10246 GCA_031961585.1 Thermoplasmatota archaeon
CGTGAACAAAGTTTGTGGATCCGGTCTTAAGGCTGTTATGCTTGCCGCCCAATCCATTAAGGCAGGTGATAACGAAATAGTTGTTGCGGGCGGAATGGAAAACATGAGCCAGGCACCATACTATGTGAAGGGCGTAAGGTTTGGCCTGAAGTATGATAATACTATGCTTTACGATGAGATGATCATGGACGGTCTGTGGGATGCGTACTACAATGTTCATATGATAAAGACAGGAGAGGTGGTAGCTGAAAAGTATAACCTAACAAGGGAGGAGATCGATCTTTTTTCATACCAATCACACATGAAGGCAAAGGAGGCAAGGGATAGTGGTAGATTCGCGAAAGAGATTGTTCCTGTTAAAACAGAGAATGTAAACGTTGTGAACGATGAGGGTATAAGGGATGATACAAGTCCTGAAAAATTGTTAAAACTAAAGCCTGTTTTAAAGGATGGAAAATTTGTGACAGCAGGCAATGCATCACAGCTAAGCGATGGTGCATCCGCTCTTGTTGTAATGAGTGAGAAAAAGATGGATGAACTTGGATTAAAACCCATGGCAAAAATTATAGCATACAATACTGCGGGTGTTGATCCAATTTACGTAATGGAGGCACCCATTTTCGGTGTGAGGGATCTTTTGAAAAAAGTTAAAATGGACATTGATGAAATAGATCTTTTTGAACATAACGAAGCGTATGCATCAGCAAGTGTTGCTGTGAGAAAGGAATTGAAAATTCCTGAAAATAAATTCAACATACACGGCGGTGCCGTTGCACTCGGCCATCCAATAGGTGCAAGCGGTGCAAGGGTTCTTACAACCTTGCTATATTCATTGAAAGAAAAGAATTTGAGGTATGGTATTGCAACACTCTGCCTTGGTGGTGGGAATGCAGTATCCATGCTTGTTGAAAATGTGAGGTGATAAAGATGAAGGTAAGTGTTTTTGGTTCAGGAACAATGGGAAGGGGAATAGCACAGGTATTTGCAATGAACGGCCATGAAGTGATAATGGTGGATGTGGAGGAAAAATTCCTGAGGAATGCCATGGAAAACATTGAAAAAAGCCTGAAAAAATTGAA
Organism: Thermoplasmatota archaeon; assembly: GCA_031961585.1. GTDB lineage: Archaea > Thermoplasmatota > Thermoplasmata > Thermoplasmatales > ARK-15 > JAVRLH01. The sequence goes on from JAVRLJ010000031.1 coordinate 1,080, forward strand.
GGAGAAGGATCAGATAAAGGAGAACGTTGAAGATATAATGAAAAGAATCAAACCAACGCTCGATTACAATGAAACAAGGTATTCTGAATTCATAGTTGAGGCAATTGTTGAAAAGTTTGATCTTAAATGCGATCTTTTCAAGAAACTTGATGAAATGATTGATAAAAATGTTATATTCGCAACAAACACATCATCCATATCCATAACAAGGCTCGCATCCTGTACAAAAAGGGCTGAAAAATTCGTAGGAATGCATTTCTTCAACCCTGTTCCAATAATGAGGCTTGTTGAGGTTGTAAGGGGATACTCAACATCAAAGGAAACCGTTGATTTTGTCTACGAACTCTCAAAGAAACTTGGAAAGGTGCCTGTTATTGTGGAAGATTATCCGGGATTTGTTGCAAACAGGATTTTGATGCCCTTCATAAATGAGGCAATTTATGCACTTATGGAAAATGTTGCATCAAAGGAAAGCATTGATACGGTTGCAAAACTTGGACTTAACCACCCCATGGGCCCGCTTGAACTTGCGGATTTCATCGGCCTTGATGTATGCCTTGATATAATGAATGTTCTTTACGAGGATCTTGGTGATCCAAAGTACAGACCGGCACCGTTGTTGAAAAAAATGGTTGCGGCAGGTAAACTTGGAAGGAAAACAGGAGAGGGCTTTTATAAATATTAGATTTTAACAACCTTTCCATCCTTTATAATTTTTTCAATTAAATTTATTCCAAAGTGGTATGCAAAATGCGTGTATGATGGTACATCCGCTATCAGGAGATTTGCAGGTCTTCCCGGTGCAATTGATCCATGTTTATCATGAATATCAAGGGAATATGCTGCATTGAATGTTACCGCTGAAATAGCCTCCTCAATGCTCATTTTCATCTGTGTCACAGCAAGTGTTATTATTTCCTGAATATTTTCTGTGTAACAGTTTGGATTAAGATCTGTTCCAAGTGCAACGGGAATGTTATTTTCAATCATATACCTGGCATTGGCATATTTTTTCTGGAAAAGCATGAAGGGTGTGCCGGGTAAAAGAACAAAAACTGTATCTTTCTTTGAAAATGCCCTTAAAATTGTCTTTGGTGTTTTTAAGGCATGATCAACACTTTTTAAATGTATTTTCAATCCCAACGATGAACAACCAATGTATTCAATCTCATCCGCATGCATTCTCAATTTTAATCCATATTTTTCCGCATTTGTTAGAAAATTTTTTGTCTCGCTTACATTAAAAGCGATTGAATCACAGAAAACATCGGCAAACTTTGCCTTTTTTGATATAACATCCATTCTTTTCAATACTTCATCAATGTATTTTTCTCTATCCATATTTTGGGGCGGAAAATGTAAAAGAAAGGTTGGTATCAGATCAATGGGATACCTTTCACCAAGATCCCTTATTATATCTAGGAGCATTATTTCCCTATCAAGGTTTAAACCGTAACCCGATTTTGCCTCGGCTGCAACCGTTCCATGCTCTATCATTTTTCTTATCCTTTTTGATGACTGTTCAAATATTTCATCGTATGAGGATTCATTTGTCATTTTTACAGTATAGCTTATACCACCACCCATCTTTGTTATTTCCTCATAGCTCATGCCTTTCAATTTTAAACTGAATTCAAAGTCCCTGTAGCCTGCAAAGACAGGATGTGTATGTGGATCAACAAATCCCGGTAAGACAATCTTTCCCTGAGCATCAATGCCCTCATATTCACCTTCAGGCTTTTCCCTTGAAATCCTAACAACTTTACCATTTTCTATCCATACGTTTGCCTTTTCTACTATTCCCAGATCCAGCATCTCCTTTCCTCTTTTTGGTCCCGTTGATCCCGGCGGAATGGTTAAAATTTGATTTGCGTTTTCAATGACTAGCATGGTCAATTATTTTGAAAATCTCCTCCTCATTCTTTTTCATTTTCTCCCTTGATATTTTGTTCCAGTTATTTCCCTCCGGATCTATTGAAACTATCAAAGGTCCGAAGTTTTCTGCCTGAAATATCCATACTGCCTCAGGTGATCCAAGTTCCTCAAGGAAATAAACGTTCTCCACCTTCTTGAAACTCTTTGCAGCCAGAGCTCCCGCACCCCCTGTATATGTTGCATAAATTCCCTTTACTTTTTTAAGTGCATCTGCTGTTCTGTCAAACATTCCTCCCTTTCCAACAATGAACCTTACACCATAAATTTCTATTATTTTATCCTCAAAGAGATCCATCCTTGATGATGTTGTTGGTCCTGCAGCTAAGACCTTCCATTCATTTCCCTCTTTTTTAACAACAGGTCCGCAATGGTACATGACCATATCCTTTGGTTCAAATGGTAACTTTTTATTTTTCTCATGGTATTCAAGCATCAGCTGATGCGCTTCATCCCTTGCAGTGAAAACCTTACCCGTTATGAATAAAACATCACCCATCCTTAATTTTTCAAGTAGATTAAAATCATCAGGTATTTTTAGATTGTAAATCATTGTTCCACCTCCACCTTTCCATCAGGGTATATGTGAACATTTGCTCTTCTATCTGCCCAGCACTGGACAATAACACCAACTGGAAACGTTGCCGGGTGCCTGTATGCGTATTCAACATGAACATCAATAACAGAATATTTTCCACCCCATCCCATCGTTCCCACCTCAGTTTTATTCAAAAGATCAAGGAGCTCAAGTTCAAGGTTTGCAACTATTTCCTCCTCATGCCTTTTCCCCAGAGGTCTTAAAAGGGATCTTTTTGCAAGGTTAAGTGAAAGATCTGCTGCACCACCTATTCCAACACCCACAATTGTTGGCGGGCAGGGATTTGCACCTGCCTTCACAACAGTATCAACAACAAACTTTTTCACACCCTTTATTCCTTCTCCGGGGTTGAGCATGGCCAGTGCACTGGCATTTTCCGATCCTCCTCCTTTAGGTAATATGTAAACAATGGCATCATTACCCTCCCTTAGATCCCAGTGTATGTATGGTATGAACCTTCCTATGTTGTTTCCAGGATTCTTTCCTGTGAAGGGATGAACAGCATTTGGCCTTATGTAATACAGTTCTGTTGCTTTCCTTACAGAATTTCTTATTGCATTTACAAGTTCATTTTTGTAGGGAAAGTCATAGCCCATATCAACAAAGAACGTTTGGGTACCTGTATCCTGGCATATTGGCAATTTCTTTTCCTTAGCATATTCAACGTTGTCTATAATTGATTTCAACTGTGATTTTGAAATCTCATTTTCCTCATTTTTGTATATTTCAAAAAGATGGTTGTAAACATCCTGGGGTATTGTTGTTTCTGCAAGCCTAATACTTTCCAGAATCTTTTCCTCAAGATCCATAATAATTATAACAAATTGGCATTTATAAACCTTTTTAGTGAAGATGCTTTTGTAAAAACCTGAAAAAATATATTCTAATATTAAATATCTTGCAGGAAAGTTAAAGATAACTTGAAAGTTTTAAATTTTAAAAAATTATTACGGAAAGTATTGAAACAGATATCAGATCCTGAAAAGGTCGTCGCAACAGTTTCCATAATATCCTTCTTTAGATCATTTTCCTATGGATCTCTAATGTCCTTCATTGTTTTGTATTTAACAAGTATAATGAATGTTCCATTGACAATAGCTGGAATCTATTTGCTAATCGCAGGAATTTTTGGTGCATTCTTTCAGATAATTTCGGGAGTATTATCCGATGCCTATGGAAGAAAAAGAATAATGTACCATGGTCAGATTCTGCAGGGCATATCCTTTATTTTTCTTGGAATTGGTTTAGGTTTAAAGAATGTTATTTTAATAGTCTTTCTCCTAATATTTCAGAACATTTCCTCGAGTCTTGTCTTTTCTTCAACAAATGCAATCATAGCTGATTTTCTACCCCCTGAATTAAGGTTCAGGGGTTATGCCTATCAAAGAGCATCGGCAAACTTTGGATGGGGTATTGGTCCGGCAATAGGCGGTTTCCTTTTTTCTCACAATTTTTATGTTTATGCATTTATGGTTATTGGAATATTTCTCATCTTTTTTATTTTTTTAATAAAAAGGTTGCCGGATATTTATGGATCTTCTGGCAGTTTTACATTTTCTGATATAACTAGCTCACTGAAGGATATTAAATTCACAATTTACTGCCTTGCAGGTTTCATAAGCTTTATGATTTTTGGTCAGTTAACAAGTACATACCCTGTTTACGAAACAAATGTGAACAATATATCAACGGATTTGATAGGTCTTACATGGACCTTGAATGGTTTTATGGTTGCCGGTCTGCAGGTTTTCTTTGCCAGATTTGCAAAAGTTAAAAATGCTTTCAAATTCCTTGAATTTGGCATAATTATTTATGGTTTTGGATATTTTATGCTCTCATTCAACTCAACAGTCCAGTGGCTTTTCATTTCCATGCTTGTAATAACAATGGGGGAGATCATATATTCATCAACAGCCACAGCTACAGCTATGAACATGTCGAATGAAAAGAATCGTGGTAAGTATGCAGGGACATTCGGTTTCTTCACGAGCATTGGAAGATCCTCTGGAACTTTTTATGGTGGTTTAATTTTTTCACTTTACCTTTCATACTTTGACAGATGGTTTTTAATATTTTTAACAGCAGTCATTGCATCCTTCCTTTACTTTTCTGTTGAAAAAAGAAAATATTCACATTAAATTTTTAATAAAAAAAGGTTAAATTGGCAATTCAATTAACTATCTTTTGGTAAAAATATATTAACCAAAACTTATTCCTCCAAAACATGGATAACATATACGATTATGAATCTTTACTGAAAAAGGCAAAGCAGGAGGTACCTTCACCAACATCTTCAGGTGAAAGGTTCCAGTTACCTGAGGCTGAAATCATAATAGAGGGTAAGAACACAATTTTCAAAAATTTCATGGATTTCTGTAAAAAGCTCGATAGGGATCCACAGCACTTTTCAAAGTTCCTTTTCAAGGAGCTTGGTACAGCAGGAAATATTCAGAATGAAAGACTTGTTTTCAAGGGTAGAGTTCCGGCACAGTCAATAAAGGATAGAATAAACCAGTACATCAAAACCTATGTTTTATGCTATGAGTGTGGCAGTCCAGATACTGTTTTAAAGAAGGAGGACAGGGTTGAAATACTTGTCTGCAAGGCATGCGGTGCGGTTAGACCCGTTACCGCACATGTGGAAATCAGGGTGCAGGATGTTAAGGTTGAGGAGGGTAAGGTTTACGAAGTTGAAATAATAGATATAAGCAGGGATGGTGATGGAATAGGGAAAATTGGATCATACACAGTTTACGTTCCAAAGGCAAAGAAGGGACAGAAGGTGAAGGTTAAAATTGAAAAAATAAAGAAGAATATAGCGTTTGGAACCATTGTGGGGTGAATAAAATGAAAAACCTTTCCGATTTAATAAATAGGGAAATAAATTCTCCATCCCCCATTAGAGAAATTATGAAAATGGCAGAAAGGAACAACATAATAAACATGGGCTTGAATCCGGATGAAGTTATTTCCTTTGCTGGGGGATGGGTTGATCATTACGCACCGGATGAACTAAGAAAAATTTACGCTGAAATAGCAAACGATTTCATGGAATTCCACAGGGCAGGTGGTTATTCCCCAACAGGTGGATTTGATGAAACAAAGGATGCGGTCATGGAATTTGAAAAAATACTGTTCAATGAAAAGCTTGAAAGGAAAAATATAATAATAGGGGGATCAAGCTCACAGATGACAATTGATCTTTTCAGGGTTTTACTTAACAAAAAAGATAGAATTGTTTTGCCCGATCCTGCATATGCGAACTATTTTGGTCAGTTAAGGTTTGTTTCGGATAATATAAAAATTGAAAGTGTAAGGTTTTTGAATGAAAACTGGAAATTCCTTGAAAATAAAAAGGAAATTCTGGAAAGAATCAATGAACTTTTCAAGGAAAGGGATGTTAAGGCCATGCTAATTGCATCACCTGACAATCCAACAAGTCAGATCCTGCCCCATGATTTTGTTAAGGAAATAATAAAGATTGGTATGGAAACAGGTACCTACGTAATATTTGATTTTGCATACAAAACACAGTATTTTTCTGAAATGCCTGAATATTTTTCCTATTCACCACTTGATTATGAAAACATCATCGCAATACATTCAAACAGTAAATGGGACAGAGGTCTGGGAAGAAGAATGGGATGGATAGAGGGGAATGAGGAAATAGTAAGGGCCATGGAAAGGGCACAGCAGGTTTCAATACTCTGCCCAGATACACTGCACCAGATTGCATTCACAAAGTATGTGAAAAATTATGGAAAATCAATTAAGAATTATATTGATAAAATAAGGGAAGATTACAGAAGAGCGGCAATGGAAACTGTAAAATCAATTAATGAATTCCTTTCCTTCAGGTACCTTGAACCGCAGGGAGGTCTTTATGTTTCTTCCCATGTTGGAATGGATTCGGATCAATTTGTTGTGGATGTTATGAAGAGCACAGGTGTTTTATTTGTGCCTGGCAAGGGATTTGGAAAATCCATGGAAAAGGGCATAAGGATATCATACGGTCCACTTGTTAGGGATATATCAAAAATAAGTGAAGGGATAGGGAGAGTGGGGAAGTATCTCAATGGAAAGAATAATAGTTGATACAAATGCTCTATTCATTCCATTCCAGTTAAAGATAAGGATTGAGGATGAACTGGAAAGGTTATTCGGCAAGGTTGAAATAATAGTACCTGAATCAGTTATAGACGAACTTTATAATCTATCAAAGACAAACACCATTGCCAGGGCAGCATTGAAGTATGCGATGAAATTCAGGGTTGTTAAAAATGAAGGAAGCGGTGACAGGGCAATAGTTAACCTTGCAATAAAGACAGGATACCCTGTATTGACAAACGATAAAAGATTGAAAAGGATACTAAAGGCGCATGGAATCAGGGTCATAGAAACAAGGGGAATGAAAAGGCTTGAGGTAGTATGAAGGATTATGAAATTCTATTCCTGCTAAAAAAGCTTGCATTGAAAGGTGCAATGTTCAAGTACATTACCGTAAAGACTGGTGATTTTGGAAATGAATGTAGTATGAGTCAACAGAGTGCATCAAGAAAACTTTCAATGCTTGAAAAAATGGGATTTGTTGAAAGAATCACCCTAAAGAATGGTTTCAGGATAAAATTATCCCTCAAGGGTATTGAAAAGATCATGGATGATATTAAAAACAACAGGGAGATTGAGAAAATTTTAAGGGAAATTGAAATAAACGGTAAGGTGATTGGTGGGTCCGGTGAAGGATCATACTACATGACAAAAAAGGGTTATGTGGATCAGATTAAAGAATTATTCAACTTCATACCTTACCCGGGTACACTCAACATTGAAATAGAGGGAGAAAACATTTACAAGGTTGAATATCTAAGATACAATTCAAAATATTTTTTGAGGGAATTCTACGATGAGGGAAGGACATTCGGAAAGGTTTATGTTCATAAAGGAAAGATTAGTGAAATTGATGTTTATGTCATATTCCCTGAAAGAAGCCACTACAGGAATGTAATTGAAATAATCTCAGATAAAGGTCTTAGAAAAGAACTGGGATTGAAGGATGGGATGGACGTTTCACTGAAGATTTTTCCCGAGATCTAAATTATGTTCTGAATGATCTCCTTTGAATCCATCTCCCTTTCACAGTACTTGCACTTTATCCTTATTGGGTCGGTTGATACAACAACAAATTCTGGTGGTACGGGTTCGTTTGTGTTTGTAACACAGGATGGGTTGGAACATTTAACTATACCAACTATTTCAGATGGTGGTGAAACCCTGTGTTTCTCTATAACTTCATAATCCTTAATTATGTTAACCGTTGCATTTGGTGCAATCAATGCAATTTTTGCAAGTTCCTTTTCTGCTAAATACCTATCTTCAATTTTCACAATATCCTTAAATCCAGTTTTTTTACTTGGTACATGTATGCCTATGCTCACTGTTGTTTTTACATTTTCTTCAAGACCCAGGATTTTCATCACCTTTAATGCCATTCCTGGTGGAATATGGTCCAGAACCGTACCGTTCCTAATCTTTTCAATTCTAAGTTCCTTTTCTGTCATCATCTCTCCCCCAGTACCATGCTTAGAATTGCCATTCTTATTGGCAAACCATTAAATGCCTGCTCAAAGTATTTTGCATGTGGTGTATAATCCACCTCAGGAGCGATTTCATCCACCCTTGGAAGTGGATGCATTATTATAAGATCCTTTTTACCATGCTCAAGTACATTCAGATCAATTCTGTAGGATCCTGCAATCTTCCTGTACTCGTTTATGTCCGGAAACCTCTCCTTCTGTATTCTTGTTGTATATAGTACATCAAGCTCATGAACAACTTCCATAAGATCGTTGTGTACTCTTGGTTTTGTTTTAAGTGAAATTTCCCTCATAATATGGTCAGGCATTTCAAGTCCCTTTGGAGAAATTAGGTATATGTTCGCCCCAAGATCCGATAATGCAAGGGCAAGTGAATGAACAGTCCTTCCATATTTAAGATCACCAAGCAAACCAATGTTCAAACCTTCGAATTTACCAAGATTTGACCATATTGTGAAAAGATCAAGCAGGGTCTGTGTTGGATGCTGCCCAGCTCCATCACCTGCATTTATAACAGGATGTTCCGCAAACCTGCTTGCAAGCCTTGCAGAACCTTCATAACTGTGCCTTATTACTATAACATCGGCGTATGAATCAACCATTCTTATTGTGTCCGCAAGTGTTTCACCCTTTGAAACTGAACTGTACTTTGGATCGAAAAATGTTATAACGTTTCCTCCAAGCTTGTACATGGCACTCTCAAAGGAAAACTTTGTCCTTGTGCTCGGTTCAAAGAAAAGTGTTGCGAGAATTCTTCCCTTTAAAATGTCTATGCCCTTTCCCTTTGCAACAGGGACCATTTCTTTTGCAACATTAAAAATTTCAAATATTTCATCCCTTGTCAGGTCACTAATCGATATAATATCCTTTCCTGATAACATCAAAATTAAATGGTTATTCCATAATTAAACTTTTCCTTTTTTGTTGTCAACATTAATATATGTGTGAATTTTTCAATAAATTATGAAGGTTGGAGCATCCATTGTTTCAGCAGATTTAACCTGTTTGAGGGATGTTGTTAAAGATCTTGAAAGATGCGGTAT
>JAVRLJ010000032.1:0-9873 GCA_031961585.1 Thermoplasmatota archaeon
CTTCTTCCATAGATTATTACAAGGGAGAATCCTTTTTTCCATATATTTTTTCAAGATAATCCAGTTCCCTGGATCGATCGACAAATTGTGGTATCATAATTAGTATAATTTTTTTACCATATTTAATTTTATCGATAGATTTTTGAAAAATTCTATATCCAGTTATTTTTCATTGGAAGTGTAGTTGAATCTGAATAGAAGAAAAATAGAAAATCTGCTAAAATTAAAAAAAGCAAATTTTTAAAAGATTATTTTATGTTTTTTATTAAATTTAATATTTTATCAGCCTTTTCTTCAGGGGATCCTTCTATGAATTCTTTCCTTCTTACAGGGGGTGATGTTTCTATGAACCTATTAACGAAGGTATAGGATCCCTTTAAACCAACAACATTTTCATCAAGTTCAAGATCCTTTGCGTTCCATACCTTTAATTTAAATTCCTTATCGGCCCATCTCTTCCTTCTGAAATCGGGGAACCTTGGCTGGTTTATTCCTAGCTCAATGCTCAGAACTGCAGGCATTGTTGTTTCCACATATTCATATCCACCCTTTATTGTTCTCTTTGCAATTATCCTATCATTCTCAATTTTCACGTCCGAAACAAAAAGAATCTGTGGTAAATGCAGGAATTCTGCAATCTGTGCAGGAACCTGGCCAAGACCAGCATCCGATGATTCCTCACCCGTTAGAATTAAATCGTAGTTACCAATCTTTTCTATTGCTCTTGCCAGCGTGAGTGCTGTTGGATAACTATCAGCTCCTGCAAAAGCCCTATCTGATAGAAGGTAGGCATCATCCGCCCCCATGGCTATACCGAGTCTCAAAAAAGGTTCAAAGAACATGGGGCCCATGGAAACAAGGATAACATTACCACCATACCTGGATTTAAGCTGTAATGCAAGTTCTATTGCATTTTTGTCAGCATCATTTATTTTATTTTCAGCCTTTGATCTGTCAAGTGTTTTTGTAACAGGATCAAAGGTAACATTTTCTGTCTGTGGAACAATTTTTATACAAACAATAATGTTTCTCATCTTTTCCCCTCCAGTTTCTCCACAATTATTGGTAAAATTTTAGAAAGATCCTCAACAATGCAGTAATCGGAATAATTAAAAATGTTGGAATCCTTGTTTATATCTATAGAAATAACGGTTCCGCATTTCTCAATGCCCGAAACAAAGTGTTCGGATCCGCTTGACCCAAGAATAATAGCAATTTTTGAAGATAAAGAAAGGCCTGTTGAACCGATCTGGATATCCCTTGGGGCCAAACCCCTATCAGCTATGGGTCTTGTTACACCAATATCAGCATTAACAAGTTCCGCAAACCTTTTTGCAAGATCCATCTTATCCGCTGCACCATTACCAATTATGACAACAAAATCAGATTTACTGATATCCCTGAACTCCTTTCTTACTTTTTCCTTTACCTTTACCCTTGGTTCATTAACGCTAACTTCAATGATCTCAATCTTACCCTTTCTGTTTTCATCCATTTCCATCTTTTTGAAAACTCCAGGTCTTACTGTTGAAATTTGTGGTCTTTTCTTGTTGTTTACTATTTCAGCTATGAACCTTCCACCATATCCAGGAACGCCCGTGTACAATGTTCCATTCTCATCTATGTCAAGCGTTATGGCATTTGCGGCAAGGCCTGTTTTTAACCTTGCTGCAAGCCTTCCCGCAAAGTCCCTGCCACTGTATGTTGCACCAATCAGAATTATTTCGGGTTTCCTTTCATCAATGATTGGTGTAATTGAATTAACATAGTTTTCTGTATCATATTCCTCAAAATATTTATTCTTGAGAAAAATAACATTATCTGATCCAAATTTTATTAACTTTTCCGGTAAGTCCATTGTATTTTCTCCGAAAATTATTGATGTTATTGAAACATTTACCTTATTTTTTATTTCATTGATTCTGCCAATAATTTCAAGGGAAACATCCTCAATCTCATTCTTATCATGCTCAACAAAAACCCAGGTATTTATCATTCAATCCTCTCCTTCAATAACTGTGCAAGATCCATTACCTTCATGTTCATATTTCTTGTTTTCACGCTATCCCTTATGTTCATGTTACAGTATGGGCAGGCGGTAACAATTATCTGTGCATTTGTTTCCCCTGCCTGATCCGCCCTTATATCCGATAGCCTTTTTCCCTTGAACTCAAGGAACATTCTGTTTCCACCTCCACCACAGCATAATGAAAGGTTACCATGATCCTTCATTTCAACAATTTTGAACCCTGCAGATTTAAGCATATCCCTTGGCTCATCTATGAATCTATCATCCCTGCTAAGTATACATGGATCATGGTAAGTTACAGTATTCCCATTTTCAATTTTTTTGAAATTTATTTTTCCTTCGTTCCTAAGCTTCTCAAAGAATTCAGCGTAATGCATTACTTCAATGTTTAGACCATATTTTTTATAATACTTTTTGAACATATTTGAACAGTGGGGTGAAACAGTAACAATGTATTTTGCCCCCGTGCTCTCAAAATCCTTAATGTTCTGAAGGATCAATTCCTCAAGGAATCCAAATTCACCTGCATTTTTTAATGGTTCACCACAGCATCTTTCCTCGTTTCCAAGTATACCGAAGTTTACTCCTGCCTTGTTGAGTATGTAAGAAATGGATCTTATTGAATCGTGCTGTGATGGATCGTATGCTGCCTCACAGCCAACATAAAGTAAAACATCAACACCTTCCCTTGCATTCTTTATTCCCATGCCTTCGGCCCATTTTGCCCTCTCATTCTTTTTACCCCCCCATGGGTTTCCGTTCTCAAATATGTCCCATACAACCTTCTCAACTTTTTCAGGAGCATTGTGTTCCTGAAATGCCATTGCCCTCAAAGCAACGATTGTATCAACAATTTTCACACCTCTGGGACAGGATTCCTCACATAGCTTGCATGTTGCGCATGCCCACATATTATCGTAATCGTTAATGCCTATCTGCGCGCTTCTCATCAATTTTCTCACGTTTATTACATCACCTGTGTAGGATGTTATTGGGCATGTAACAGTGCATTCACCGCACTGGAAACACTCCACCGTATAATTATTAAGAAGATCCCTAATTCCCTTCAACATACTTTCATTTATACTTATCATTTTTCTCCCCTCAGCTTTTTGGGTGTGCTTTCAATCTCCTCCTTCGGTATTGTTTTAATAAAATCATCAAGTTCCCTAACAAACTCTGCAAACCTTATTCCCTCCGCAGCACTGATCCACTTTAACCTTAACCTTTCAGGATTGATTCCTCTGGACTGCAAGTATTTTCTCCATCTTTCAAACCTCCTTTCTGTATCCCTGTTTGCATAGTTGTAATGGCAATCACCAATATGACAGCCTGTTACAGCTACAACAGCAGCACCCCTTTCAAATGCATGCATAACAAGTTTCTGAGAAATCCTGCTTGAACACATGACCCTTATTATTCTTGCACTTGTTGGATACTGTATTTTCGATATTCCAGCAAGATCAGCACCTGCATATGAGCACCAGTTGCATGTAAAAACTATAGCCTTTTTGTCTGGATCCTTTTCAGTTGCGGCATCTATCTGTGCGATAATATCCAGATCCGTGAAGTTTGGAATCGTTATTGCATCAACAGGGCATTCTGCAACACAGTCACCACAGCCCTGGCATAAAGCCGGATTGTGTTTAATCCATTTTGTAAGTTCGCCTGTTAAAGCACCGTATGGACAAACGTTAACGCATCTCATGCATTTTATGCATTTGTTAAGATCAATCTGTGCCACGATTGGTTCCTTCTTTATTCTATCCTTAAAGAGAATTCCTGCTGCTTTTGATGCAGTGGCATAACCCTGTACCATCGCCTCATGAACATCCTTTGGACCCTGTGCTGTTCCTGCAAGGAATACACCTGCTATAGCATTTTCAACAGGTCCGAGCTTTGGATGAAGTTCCAGGAGAAATCCATTTTCGTCCTTTGAAAGCGTGAGCTGTGAAAATACCTCATCATCCCTTGGCTTAAGACCGATGTTAAGGACGAGAAGATCTGTTGGTACTGAAATATCCTTATCCGTTAAAAGATCCCTGAACTTTACTTCACTGTTCTCATACCTTATAACGTTCTGCGGTAAACTGTCCGGGTCATACCTGAAAAATTGTACACCCATTTTACTTGCTTTCAAATATAAATCTTCCGCATACATGGAATATGCTCTAATGTCTTTATAAAGAACCCTAACATTTTTTCCGGTTTCCCTTAACCTTATGGCCTGGTTAATCATTGTTGAACAGCAGAACCTTGAACAGCCCATTCCGTTTCCCCTTGAACCTATGCATGAAACTATTGTGACATTTTTCTCCTTAATATTATTCATATTCTTTTCAAGATCCAGTGATGTTATTACCTTCTCATTGTTGCCGTATCCAAACTCATTTGGAATATATGGATCCGATCCCGTTGCAATTATCAAGGCACCGAAATCAATGGATGATTTATCAGATAATATTGCATTGAAATTACCAACAAAGCCTGAAATCCTTTCAATTCTTGTTGAAAGGTGTATGTTCACACCCACTTCCCTTGCCTCATTAACAAGATCATCGAGCAGGGACTTTGGATCTATTCCATATGGGGCCAAATCCTTCAATTCATTAAGCATTCCTCCAAGCTTATCGCTCTTTTCAATAAGATGAGTTTCAATACCGCTCTTTGCAAGTGCTATTGCCGCACTCAAACCTGCTGGGCCACCACCCATAACAACTGCCCTCTTTGTTACAGGGAATTCAAGATCCTGCAGGGGCTTAAGGTACTTTGACTTGTAAGCGGACATGAGAACCATTTCATATGCCTTTTCTGTTGCTTTTTCTTTTTCATTTTTATGAACCCATGAATCGAGGTTCCTTATGTTCGGCATTTCCAGGAAATACGGGTTCAAACCTGCCCTCTCAAGAACCCTCTGAAATGTTACACCATGTGTCTTTAATGAACAGGCTGCAATTATTACCCTGTTGAGATTATTCTCTCTAATCTTTTTAACAATATTATCCTGCGTACTGCCAGCGCAGGTATACTTGTTTTCTTCAACATAAACAACATTTGGAATGTTCTTTACCCTTTCAGCAACTTCCTTAACGTTCACAACCCCTGCTATGTTTGTACCGCAGTCGCATAAAAATACACCTATTCTTATTTCATCTGATAATGGCAACGGTTCAGCCTTCTCCGTTTCAATCCATTCCCTTTTCTTTATGTATTCCTGTGCTGCTGCCGCGGCAGCCGATGCCTCTGTTACACTATCGGGTATATCCTTTGGACCGGATGCACATCCAGCAATAAATATACCATCCCTTGTTGATTGTATGGGATTTTTATACTCTGTTTTGAAGAATCCATATTCGTTCAATTCAACACCAAGGGCATTTGCAAGTTCCTTTGTCCCCCTGCTCGGTATTGATGCTGTTGCGAGAACAATGGCATCAAACTTTTCCTCAACTATTTCCCCCGTATCTGTCCTTTCATACCTTACCTTTAATTCACCATTCTCCCTTCCAACGAACCTAGGTCTTGTTCTTATGTATCTTACTCCCTCCTGCTTTGATCTTTCAAAGAATGCATCAAAACCCTTTCCGTATGCCCTTATATCCATGTAATGAACTGCAACATCCTTAACACCATGATCCTTTGCTTGAATCGCCTCCTTTATTGAATACATGCAGCATGTTCTTGAACAGTATGGAACAAACCTTTGATCCCTTGAACCGGCACATAAAACGAAAAGAAGTTTTTCAATATGCTTTCCATCGCTTGGTCTTACCAATTCACCTTCTGTTGGACCTGCAGGATTCAACAACCTTTCAAATTCATATGATGTTAATATATCAGGATCCTTTCCGTATCCGAACTCTGGCAGAAGTTCTGGGTTTAGGAGATCAAAACCGGTTGCAACGATAATTGCACCAACATTAAATTTGTATGTTTTTGGTCTCATTGAAAAATCTATTGCATTGGGCCCGCATACCTCTGTGCATCTATTGCATGGCATGTAGTTTGGTGGATCGTTCAGGCAGGTGTCAATATCTATAACATATGTGTTTGGTTCAGCCTGTGAAAATGGTGTGTATATTGCCTTCCTTGCAGCAAGGTTCATATCAAATTCATTTTTTGTGAGCTGGGGGCATACTTCAACGCATAAACCGCATGCGGTACATTCACTTGTAACAAATCTAGGTTTTTGATAAACCTCCACCTCAAAGTTTCCACCATTACCCTTTACATTTTTAACCTCCGCAAGCGTTAGAACCGTGATGTTAGGGTTATGCATGACATCGCTCATTTTTGGTGCTTCAATGCAGATTGAGCAGTCAAGGGTTGGGAAATTTTTGTCCAGTGCTGCCATTTTACCACCAATTGCAGGTGATTTTTCAACAAGTATAACCTTGACACCCGCCTCGGCAAGATCCAAGGATGCCTGAATACCTGTAATTCCACCACCAATAACCATCACAGTATCATTCATTGTAACCACCACCGTAACCTATTTCAAATGCCTCAAGGTTTATTTTTGCATATTTGGGGAATCTTTTTCTAACAGCATTCATGGCAGATTCCTTTGAAACGACGTTTGTTTTTGCAATGAATGCACCGAAAATTATTATGTTCATTCCCCTCGGATTCTTTATCCTTTCAGCGATCCTTTTCGCTTTTATTGGTATGACATCATAATCCTTTACTGATGAATAATCAACAAGATCAATATCCAGGAAAATTTTTGCATTTTCTTTTAAGAATGGTATGTTAACATCAAGTCCCTCCTGTGATAATGTTATTAAATAATCTATGCCTGAAATTAAAGGATAATCGATCTTTTCATCCGTTATTATTAGATCTGCCCTTGACCATCCTCCTGTAATGTATGGGCTGTATTCCTCAGTCATTATAACTTCCTTTTTATCCTCAACAGCACTTTCACCTATTAAATGACCAAGGGTTATTATTCCCTGCCCACCATAACCATAAACCCTAATTTCACTTTCCATTTAAGGTTCCTCCATTGCTTTTCTTATCAATTCCCTTTCAAGTTCATTATATGAAGGTCTTATTTTATAAACAAATTCACCAACAACTATGGGCTTTTTACCTGTGAAGTCAAGATCTATTTCATCAAGTTTTGCGTTGTTGTCCTGGACTGAATTGTTAAGGAAAAATTTCATTTCATCCAGACCCTCAGGAAAGTTGTTCAATTTACCAAAATTTGGTGGACATGGTGAAATTACCTCTATGAAGGAAAATCCTCTGATCTTCATTGCCTTCATTATGGATTTTGTTAACTGTCTAACATGTAATGTTGTCCATCTTGCAACGTATGATGCACCCAGTGATGCCATAATGTAAGGTAGATTGAATGAATGTTCAATGTTTCCATAGGGTGTTGTTGATGTTTTTGCACCCTCAGGTGTTGTTGCACCATGCTGACCACCAGTCATACCATAGTTGAAATTGTTAACGCATATTACAAGGAGATCCATGTTCCTTCTTGCAGCATGTATTATATGGTTTCCGCCAATGTTGAAAAGATCACCATCACCGCTTATTATTGTTACCTGAAGATCAGGGTTCGCTATCTTCATACCGGTGGCAAAGGCAACAGCCCTACCATGCGTTGTATGATACGAATCAACGTTTGCATAACCCGGTAATCTGGCTGTGCATCCTATGCCTGAAACAAGAACATGGTTTTCAAGAGGTATATCCAGTTTTGATATTGCATCAACATAGCTTTTCAAAACAATACCAAGACCGCATCCGGGACACCATATATGCGGGAACCTATCGCTCCTTAAATAAACATCCTTTGGATGTTTTATTTCACTCTCAATCATTTCACGTACCTCCTTACTGTTTTCACCATTAGGTTTGGATCGGGCACACTTCCCGGCGGGAAGTTTATTTCCTCAACATCAATTTTCACATGTTCCCTTACAGCATGTGAATACTGGCCGAAGTTTATTTCAGGAACAAAGATTCTCTGTACCTTTTCACTCAAAATTTTTATTCTCTTTTTTGGAAATGGCCATAGTGTAATTGGCCTGAAAAGACCCGCCTTAATGCCTTCCGACCTCAGTGTTTTTACAGCCCTTGTGGCAGATCTTGATGTTATACCGTACGCTATGAACAAATATTCGGCATCATCAACCATGAACTCTGAATATTCAACAATCCTGTCCTCATTGTTCCTTATCTTTTCAACAAGATGCTTTACCATTGCCCTTTCAACTTCAGGATCGTTTGAAGGGTAACCTCTTTCATCATGCGTTAAACTATCAATGTTGTATCTGAAACCCCTGCCAGCAATAACCATTGGTACATAGTCCCTTGAATAATCATGTACCTTTCCTATGGGATCAGGATATTCCCTTACCTTTCTTTCAATGATTTCATATTGATCATAATCCTTCACTATAAGCTTTTCAGACATATGGCCTATAACCTGATCGGTCATAACAAAAACCGGCTGTCTGTAAATTTCGGCCACGTTAAATGCCTTAATTGTTAAATCAAACATTTCCTGAACACTGTTTGGTGCATATGCTATTGCCTCATGATCACCATGTGTTCCCCACTTGGCCTGCATGACATCACCCTGACCAACCCTTGTTGGTAAACCCGTTGATGGTCCTCCCCTCATTTCATCCACAACAACAACGGGTGTTTCTGTAATTATTCCAAGACCTATATTCTCCTGCATGAGTGAAAATCCCGGTCCTGATGTGGCTGTCATTGCCTTTGCACCTGCATTTGATGCACCAACAATTGCTGCCATGCTTCCTATCTCATCCTCCATGGCAATGAAATGCCCTCCAACCTGAGGTAATCTATAACTAAGCCTTTCCATTATTTCACTTGATGGTGTTATTGGATAACCTGCATAAAAGTTCAAACCTGCTATAAGTGCACCTTCTGCGCATGCAAAATTTCCATTCATGAAATATTCTCCTGGTTTCAGCAGCTTTTTGTTCATTCCTTCACCTCCTCAACAAAAATTGCAAAATCTGGACATATTGCTTCGCACATACCGCAGGCAACACAGGCCTCCTCCTTACCTTCCCTTATTTTTGGAGGGTGGTAACCGTTTTTGTTAACATAGTCAGATTTTTCAAGAACCTCTTTGGGGCAGAACGTCCAGCAATAGCCGCATTCCTTACACCTTTCCTTTATTATGTGTACCCTTCCTTTTGGTATTTTGAAAGCATTTTTATTCACAGGTTCCCTGGGTGTAATATATATTTTTTCAGAATAATTTTCCAAGTTTATCATGTTTAATCAAATTTTATTTAAAGAAAAATCTAATATTTAAGATTTTTTACATCAGATAAATAAATTCTTAAAAATTGTGAATTTTTTTAGAAAAATTTAAATAAGTTTCATGAATTATTTTATCTGTATGATATGTGATGATTGTGTTTATGGAGGTCTCGTCGACAACCATATAATTTGTTTGTTCAGGAGGAGTGAAAACTTCGGAGATGTTATTTTCCAGGGGAAAATGGAATGCAAAAACTTCAGGAAAAGGAAAGATGAAATAAGGAATTTAAGGATAAATTATCTCTGGTGCGATACTTGTAAAACAACGGTATTCCCTGATGAGATTGAATTACATAAAAATCATAAATTGCATATGGATGTTGATATGGAATATATTTCTAAGTTTTCAGAAATTATACTTTACGGCGGTGATTGATCCTTAAGCGATTGTAAGGCTCTTAAAATATCTCCCCTTGTTATTATACCAACAACATTGTTATTCTCATCAACAACAGGTAATCTGTTCACCTTACCTCTACCCAGTAACTGAATTGCATCCTCAATACTGTCATCTGGCTTAACAA
>JAVRLJ010000033.1:0-9744 GCA_031961585.1 Thermoplasmatota archaeon
CAATGGTGGTTCACTTAAGTTTTTAAACTCAAAGGTTGAGTATCCAGGATGGTTTAACGTTTCCTATTCCAATTCAGTTTACTTTAAAAATACAATATTCACATCCCTTCCATCATCAACCTTGAGCATTTTGCAGAGCTTTGACCCAACAATTGATATTTCAAACTATTCATTCGGCCCAACACCATATTTTCTTTCCGACAGCATTTATATGATAAATGTATCATTTCCAGCCCTTTTCCACAGTGAATCATCAGGTGCTGGTGTTCCAAAATACAATTCATATGCTGGCACAGTAAATCCCACAAGGCTTGTGGGTACAGTACCACAGGGCCAAACAACAACCATTGTCAATCAATTTTCACTCTCAAATCTAAACATAAATCCTTACACAACATTTTACAATGGAACTTTAATAATAAATTATTCAACATCAAACAATTATTCCAACAACTCTTTTGTTTATGTTTATGCAAAGAATGATTTAATATGCCAGCCAGTTTCCATTCCTTACTCAACAAAAAAGATGAATTTGACAGTTCCCGTTTCTTTCTACATGACAAACTATGTTGTGAACAGTACATTCCTCGGGAATCCAAACAATATGTTTGTAAACATAACGGGACCAAAGGGTGGAAGTATAACAATAAATTATGTTAAGTTGAATCTTTACACAGATTCTTCAATTTTGAACAATTTCTATTACCATAATTTCAACCTTATTTCTTCAACAATTTATGGTAAAGATGTTTATTTATCAATAAATTCCAACAATTCAAATGGTAATCCTGATAAGAATTTTATATTTTTGAAAAACAGTGGTGCATACCTTATAAATTTAACAATACCTAAGAACGCATTTTACCTTGATCCACCATATTATCTCGGGGACCAATCATCAACAATTTACATATACAGGTACATAGATCTTAACGTATCAAATTACAACGGCGCACCTTTACCAAAAATAAACGTAACATATTATTCAAACATCCTGCCCATATATGTAAACGGTAATGTTTATACAAATGCACAGCAGGTTAACAGCCTGAACACATTCATAGTTAATCAGATCCCCGCTATTTATAATACAACAAATGCAAAAGGCATAGCATCAATACCCGTTCTCTCGGATATTGTTCAAAACATATTCTGGCCAAATGCTCTTTATGTTGGTAATTATAACTTAACATTAACGCAGGGTGGAAGGATCCTTAAAAATATTTCCGTCTCGGTTAATTATTTCCCTAACCTGAATGTATCTGGAAACAATGCATGGAGGAAGATTACTCTTGTTGTACCAGATATTCAGGTAAAAGATCTGATTGTTCCAACTTTCCTTGTTCATGGAAAGACATATTCAATTTCAGCAATTTTAACTGTTCTGGGAGAAAATGTTACAAATGTACCGGTTATCTTTTATCTGAACGGAAAACTGATAGGATCAATAAATGTTAACATTCCTGTTAATAAAAACACAACGGCAACAATAAATTATTTTGATAATATTTCAGTGCCAGGTAATTACACATTGAGTGTGAAGGTAAATCCATACATGACAATTTATGAAAGTAACTATTCAAACAATTACATGGGAACGGTTGTGAAAATGTATCCAAACGTGGATCTTTATGTTAATAATCTTTCATTTTCATATTTCACATTATATTCAAATTCATTTTTAAATTTCACAGTAATAAACAATGGTACGGATGGTGCCAATAATGTAACTGTTAACCTTGTATTGAGTGAACCCAATGGAAGTTTGTACAGATCCTGGTCATCAAACTTCCTACCGGGTCAGGCAATTTCTTATTCTCTAAAGTTTTATCCAACCTACCAGGGTACATACTATGCAAATGTTTCAGTTATATACTACTGGGACATTAATAAATCAAACAATTTTGGTTTTGTTACCTATCCTGGTGAAATTGACTTTTATCCTGTCTCAGCATGGTATAACATAACAGGAAATGTTTCGTACAATTCACCAATGCCTTTAAAAATAACTGTTGAAATAGGTGTTAAAAATATTGTTCCATCACAGGCACCAACAATACAGGTTGAATTTTATGATTTAACTGATAACCTTGTTCTGGGCTATTCCAACTCATATTATATGAATGGAAACATTTATGCAAATCTATCAACAAACTTTCTCATATACGGTAAAAGTTACAGTATTCAGATAATCTTGAATTCAAACATGGCTGTAAGTGAACTGAACTACAGTAATGATGTTATAACATTGAACATAAACTATCCATACATAAGCGATGAGAATTATATTACCCTCGGCCCTTACATGAACGGGACAGTTGTTCCAATATACACAAATTTAACAATTTCAAACGGTAACATAAGGAATTTAACTGTCATTTACATCTTCCCAACAATAAACATTGTGAAAACATATTTCTATTCAAATCCTGGGAATAGTTTATCAATTCTTTACAATCTAAACACAAGCACTCTTAACTTTAACAATCTAAATCAACTGAACATAACATATGAGGTTGTTGCAACATATCCTGGAATATATCCATACTATGTTATTTTGCAACAGGGATTGATAATAGTAAAACAAAAGCCAAACATAATGTTATCATACAGCTTTATACCAAGTCAGTACGTGAAATCTTTAACGAATGTACCACAGAACACATATATAACTTTGCTTTTAAACATTAAAAACACCGGGGGATGGACAGCATACGGAAACACAACAGTATATCTTTACAACAACGATAATCTTCTTGAAATTTTCAATGTTTCAAACCTTTCACCGGGAGGTACATTCCAAAAATATGTTAATATTACAGCCATGACTGTTGGAAACAACAATATAACAATTGTTGCAAATTACAATTCCATACCTCAGGTAGTTCAGGGACCAAGGGTTGTGCATTTAAGCTATACAACAATTCCACCTGCCATTAAAATAATCATGTATTCAACATACTATTCATTCTATTCAGGAGATAATACAACACTAACATTCTTTGTTATAAATGTTAATGCAACAGAACAGCAGGGAAGGAATGTTTACATAAACAACATAACTTTATCCGTGACGGTTGCAGGCAAAACTTATATTGTTCCAATTGGAGAAAATAACATGGGTAGTGTTAATGTTAAAATAACAAAACCTGGCATATACCAGGTTTATGTTTCATACGAGCTTTTTGGTAAGGTGTATGCAATAACGGAGCCATCCGAACTTATAGTTAATGCAAGGCCATTCTCTTTACCAATATGGCTGATAGCCATTATTGTTGTTGTTGCTTTAATAGCAGGATTCTTCGGTTATTCTTTACTCAAATATAAAAAGCAATCCAAACATCTCATGGTCTGCGGAAACTGTGGAAGTTTAATACCAGAGGATGCTGAAAAATGCCCTGTATGCGGTGTTGTTTTTGAAAAGGATTATGTCAAATGCGGAAACTGCGGATCCTGGATAAAGAAGGATGCGAAGTACTGCCCGGTATGCGGTACGGTTTACCTTGATAAGGATGATCCAGAATATTCAAAATATGTTTCTTTAAGGAATGAATATTTGCTTGATATACAGAAATACAAGGATGAGGCTGAAAGGGATCTCGGCCATAAGTTCACCGACCAGGAATTCTATTCATGGTGGGCAAACAAACCTGAATTCCTGACATTCGAAAAATGGCTGGAAAAGAAAGAGGAGGAGAATAAGCCTACGGTTGAATGCCCTGTATGCCACACACTCAATCCAAAGGGTGCAAAGTTCTGCAAGGTATGCGGATCACCATTACCCCAGGAAGAGGATAAAAAATAATTTTATCATTTTTTCAAAACATCCTGTATTTTTTCTATGAACCTATCCGAATCCTTGATGTATTCTGCAATTATCCTTGATACTTCCCTGTAATTTGTCACACCCATTTTTTCCATGTATTCAAGTACCATTTCCCTCCTTTTCACCTCAATCTCCATTCTCCTCGGGGACCAGTTCTTTATTGTGCTTATTTTTTCATAAACGTAGCTGTGGCCTGAAAAATTGAACGTATCATCACTGGGATTCCATGTGTAAGCATTGTTTGTTACAAGTTCTCCGCTTTCAGGATCTATTGCAACAATTTCTGTTAAACTCTTCACCCTTCTTGTCATTTTTGTACCAACCTTCACCTGTCCCTGTAAAAGAACAAGATCAAGTGATGTGAGCAATGCCCTGGGAAGATTTATTGGTTCGTTTTCAAGCCTGTGAACAAGGGATTTCACATCATCAGCATGGAAAGTTGTGTAGCACGTTTTTCCTGTTGCCATTGCCTGGAAAACAGTATATGCTTCTTTACCTCTCACCTCTCCCACAATAATATAATGCGGTCTCTGTCTTAGCGCCGCTGTAAGAAGATCAAACATGTCAATTTCACCAGCCCTTTTACCAGTTACTGGATTGTATTCACCGTAACCCTCCCTGACAAGCCCTGGTATCCAGTTTTCGTGGGGAAGGTTCAATTCCCTTGTATCCTCAATGCTTACGATTTTTGCATTTGGGGGTATAAAGAGCAGTGTGGCGTTCAATGTGGTTGTTTTTCCCGATGCTGTTCCACCTGCGATTATCATATTTATTCCGTTCTCTACGCCAAGCCATAAATATGCTGCCATTTCCCTTGACATGGTTCTGAATTTTATCAGATCAATTGGAGTGAACGGGTTTGGCTTGAATCTTCTCACTGTGAAAGAGGATCCCCTTTTTGTTACATACTTTCCGAGTGTTGCCTGCAACCTGGATCCATCAGGCATTGTTGCATCTACCATTGGTGTTGCAATTGAAATATGTTTTCCGGATTTCTGGACAAGCCATATAACAAATTTATCTAGTTCATCTTCATTTTCAAATTTAAGGTTTGACCTGACGCTCTCATATTTTCTATGATAAATGTAAAGAGGTATGTTTACACCATCGCATGATATATCCTCAACATCAGGATCAAGCATTGGCACCTGTATTGGTCCATAACCTTCAAAATCCCTTTTTATGTAATATATAAACTTTGCATATGTTTCATCAGAAATTGAAACATTCTCCTTCTCTATAGCATCGTTGAGCAATTTTATCAAATATTCCTCCCTTTCCTCCTTTGTTTGAAGATTCTGAAATTCAACAAGATCCACCATATCGTCCTTCAACTTTTTGAAGAGCTTTTCTTCAGTTATATTCAATGGTGGTTCTATAACCTCGTAATAATACTCATTCCTTGAATTGCTGAAGAGTATCCTTACATAGGAATATGGACTTTCTATACTCTGCAAATCAATTTGCTTAAGATCCTCATCTGTTATTTCAGGTATTGGTGTTTCATACTTTATGTTTTCACTTTTACCACCAGGTACCTTTACCTTGAAACTTTTTCCCTCAAGATCCTCTTTAACGAAAGGTTTTACGATTTTAAGATATAAAGGTTCCCTGAGCTTTTCAATCATATTTCTCTCACCTATATTATACCAAGTGCCTTTAAAAATATGTAACCTGAAAGCATTAATAAAGCACCGAGTGAGAATCCGCCCTCATATTTTCCCTGCGATAGAACGCCTGCAAGTATTCCATCCCCCAAACCGTTTATGAGCGTGGCAACAACAAACAGGAATTTTACCTGAGGTATAAGCTGATAATTTATCATTATTGCACCCGCTGTACCCGTGCTTATGTGTGAAACAGCCTGTCCTGCCTGGTACATTTCGGGGAAGAAGGATGCGCTCAGTATTAAAATTGTTGCAAGGAAAACACCGAATGCTATGAGCATGACAAACACGTATGTTTGCATTTCAATGTTTCTTTCCTTTTCAACCATCTGGGATTCAAGTGCTGCATGTGAAACCATGTTAAGAACATCCGCAACATTTCCACCTGCCTCATTTGCCTTTATGATTATTGTTACCATTCTTTCAACAAGTGGTGATTTTACCCTTTCCTTAAAGCTTTCAAGTGCATCGTTCACAGGGACATTCATTTTTATCTGTGCGGCCATCTTCTTAATTTCATCCGTTAGGGCACCATACTTTCCAGTTGATGCAACAATTATACTTTCAGAAAGAGTCATACCGAATCTTCCAGCCTCGGCAACATCTCTAAGGAAATCTGGGAGCCTTTCCTCTATCTTCTTTATCCTCCTTCTCTCGTTGTTATAATAAATGCCATAGGGTAAAAACAGGGATGTTATTCCCGCAACAAAATAGTCCATGGGATCCAGGAATGGTATTATTGATTTACCTACTATTGATAAAATACCAAGGAGAAGGAATATGATGGTGAGTAAAATTGATATGATTATAACGTAAATTTTTTTCATGTAACCACCTCGCTTGTTGATTTTATTATCCATGCGAAAACACCTATTAAAAGAGGGAGCATCATGAAAACAACAAAGTAGAGTAAAAGAACGGAAAGTGATGAATTGGGTGTGATAATTGCCATGATACCGACAATTATTATCAGGAATAGAGGAAATGCAACGCCGACGGTAACAAAGCTTTCAGCAAAAATGGATAATGTTTCCATGGTTCTTTTCATCTGGAGTTTTAATTCATTTTCAAATTCTTCACCCTTTGCAATGAAGTATGGTTTAAGCCTGCCACCTGATGTTGATGTTGTAACAACACCCTGAAGGAAATCGCTCCATTTTGAACTGGGTGATCTTTTTGCCGCATCTCTCAACGCCGTTAGAATATCCCTACCCAGCAGTTCTGTATCCCTTGTTATCCATTCTGCCTCCTTCGCCACCTCTCCGTACTCGGGTCTTTTTGCAAGTTCCTTGAATATCACATCCACGTTCACATCTGCAGATGCCAGTGCTGCTATAAAATTCATTGTCTGGGGTAATTTACCATCAATCTTTCTTCCCCTTGTTTTTGCTACGGATGATGGATTGTTGATCAAAAGAATGTATATCATTGATGGTGCAAGTATCAATCCTATTAATGAGAAAAATGTAACCAAAAAGTTTCCAAGGAAAAGTGAAAGGATCAAAAGTAAAATGAAAGGTATGGATGAAAGAACTGTTGTCAAATAAACATATGAAACATATTCCACAGGCCTTATAAGTATGTGCGCTTTTAGAAGCTCATCCTCAAGTTTAGCGAGATTTCTGTTTTTTTCAGCATATTTTTTAAATAACCTGTAGGCAAGCCTTTTGTAAGGTGAAAGTGAAATGTATGATGGAAGAAAACCCTTCGGTAGTTTTATTTTGTATATTTCCCCTTCTTTTGGAACCTGAACATGTCTCTTAAAAATGTTAATGTTCATTTTCATCACCCATTTCCTTCATTATTTTTTCAGCCGTGCCTTTAGGATCTTTATAATAATCAGTTATTACCTTCCATATTTCCCTGAAATCAGTTATATCCTTTTTAACCAGATATTTGATAACTGTGATCCTTCTTCCAAACTCCTCATCCATTTCTTCATGTGTCCAGTTCTTTATGTTCATAAGTTTATCGAAAAGATAGCTGTGGCCCTTGAAAACATGTACATCCCTTTTAGGATCCCATTCAAAAACAGTATTTGTTATCAATTCATTTGTTTCAGGTTCATATCCAACTATTTCAACAACCTCCTTTATTCTTCTAACATAATCGTTCCTTACCTTTACCTGTGTTTGTACTATAACATTATTTAATGCTGTCATAAGAATCCTGGATACGCTTATTGGAGGATTTTCAAGCCTGTTCACCATGGCCTTGACTGATTCGGAGTGCATGGTCGAATAGGTTGTGTGACCGGTTGCCATGGCCTGGAACATGGTGTACGTTTCCCTTCCCCTCACCTCTCCAACAATTATATACCTGGGTCTCTGCCTCAATGCGGTCCTGACAAGATCGTACATGTCAATTTCACCCACAGATTTACCTGTTACAGATTTTTCTCCAACACCGCTTCTTGTTGTACCCGGTATCCAGTTCTGGTGTGGTAAATTTATTTCCCTTGTGTCCTCTATTGAAATGATCTTTGCTGCAGGCGGTATGAATATTGCAATGCTGTTAAGTGTGGACGTTTTACCGGTTGCAGGCCCTCCTATAACTATCATTGATTCACCCATCTCAACACCAAGCCATAAATATGCTACCATTTCAGGACTTGCTGTCCTAAATTTTATTAAATCAACAGGTGTGAATGGGCTCTCCTTGAACCTTCTTATTGTGAATGTTCCTCCACGTGTTGTTACCTCATTACTGTATGTTGCCTGGACCCTGTGCCCCTCCGGTGTTGTACCATCAAGAATTGGGTCCGATACAGATACTTGCTTTAAACATTTCTGGCCAAGGTAAACTATAAAGCTGTTCAGTTCATCCTCATCGTGGAAAATTACATTTGTTTTTATGGATCCATATTCCCTGTGGTAAATGTATATTGGAACATTAACACCATCGCATGAAATATCCTCTATGTTTTCATCGTTTATCAAAGGATCGATCTTCTGGTATTTTACAAAATCTCTCTTTATATAATAGGATATTCTATCAAAATCAATTGGTGATACCTCAATTTCCCTCGATAAAAGAAAGTTTCTGACACTTTCTATAAGGTAAGCCTCCTTCTCCCTTTCACTCTTAAGGTACCATTCAAACTTTAGTGTTTGGTAGAATGATGTATAAATCTCCTTCAAAAGTTTTGATAGATATTCACTGAGAGGAGGTTCAATAACCTCATAATAATAATCGTATTCCTTCGTGTTGAATAAAATTCTTGCAAATGTATATGGGTAATTAATTTTATATATTTTTTCAATTTTAAAATCGGGATTTTCAACCTTCGGGATGGGTGTTAATGCGCTGAATTCTGTTGTACCCTGCACTGTTTTGACCTTGTATGGTCCGTTTTGCTTCAGAATTTTTGCATAGAATTTGTTAAGTTTTACATTTATTCCATTGAGTATCTCCATTTCCTACCACCTCATGTTGAAACCTGTGCATAAACGTAAGCATCCGTAAGGGTAATCTGTGCAACATTTGAGAACTTTAGTGAATTGTTTTCTAATGAAACATCTGGATCGTTGAAGAAGGAGTAAGCCTGATTGTAATACCAGTTCAGTATAACGTTTCCAAATTCACCTGTTGCATTAAAATAAACATTGCTGCTTGGGGAATATGTATTCTTAACAATTGCAAGTACAGAAACGCCAACATTTTTTGAATCAGATCCAACATAATAATAATTTGAACCAATTATATTATAAACGGTCAATGTAATGTAATATTTTCCACTAACATTAGCTATTGTAAATTCCGTTCCAACATATATTGATGAACTGTTCTGGTTAACATTTTCCCTTATCACAAAACCATCAAAATATGCTATTCTTTCCTGAACATAATATGCATTATAGGCATAGGAATCAATCATTCCCCCCGACAAAATTGATGCGTTAATTCCCTGGCTTGTGAAATTTATGTAAAGCAACGGTGATACGTTGCTAACTGAAGTGATTCTTAAGGAACTTGGAGAGGATGGGCTGAAGAATGGTATACCGCTTGCGCCCAACGTAAGGACTGAATAAATTGTGTAATTAAGCTGTCCGGTTGAAATTAAGAGATCCATATTTGTTTTAATCTGTGAATACTGTGAAAGTAAATTCATGTCCCTCTGGGCTTCGGATGAATGCATGTATGTTGGAACGTATTGAGTCATGAAGAGTGATAGTAAAGTAACGGCAAGGAGAAGAGCGAAAAGGGTACCAACAACAGAAGCAACTCCCCGTTCCTTATAAAGAACCTTCA
>JAVRLJ010000034.1:0-9510 GCA_031961585.1 Thermoplasmatota archaeon
GCAGGTCCTGCAATACTTGCTCCACCAGCTACTCCCAGCAACCACCCTGAACCAATTATTCCGCCCATGGAAAGAAAGAGTAGATCCTGAAAGGTCAATGCCTTCCTCAACTTTTTGTCTGATTGAACAGCCACTTTTTCAGCAACTTCTTTGCTTTCCAAGTCTGCATGCTCAGGCATGCTATCTCCCTCAATGTACAATATTTATAAAGTTTATAAAATTTTTGGTTAATGTTTATACATATTTGTTGAAGATCCTATTTATTTTTGGACATTTTTCAAAACTTAAAATTTTGAAAAAATGGTGGAAATTTTATGTAAAAGATGTAAATAAAATTAAGGGAAAAGGTAGAAGTTAAAAATATAATATTTATAAGATAAAGATTTAAAAATCAAAACAAAATTCATAATTTATTTATTTTTATATTTTCATTATTCATCTAGCAGTGGTAATTTATATATATATCATTTACATATGTTTGCTTGATGCCTCAATTTTTAGAATATGAATCTTTAAGGAGAATACTAATTCCAACAAATAAAAATCCTATAACATTAAAGGCAGCTGAATATATATCAAACATATTACCCAATGCAAATTATTATCTTCTTGGTGTTGTTGACATAAGCGGTGAATCAACACTTTTATATTCAGGATATTCGGCGGATCACCTTGATGTTCTTGAATCCATTGAAAAGGAAGCACTGGAAGAGCTTAAAAATTTACTTCTTAAAAAAAATGTAAAAATAGAGGATTCAAGGGTTGAATTCGGATTCCCTACAAGAACAATAATAAATTATGCTAAGAAAAATAATATAAATTTAATAATACTTGCAACAAGTTCCAAACTTGGATCGGAGGAACTAAAACTTGGTTACACGGCAAGAAAGGTGATAGAAAAAAGTAAAATTCCAACATTCCTTATGACACCCAAGAGTGAGTGCAGGCCCATAAAAAGGGTACTTAACCCAACAAGCGGAAGCAAGTATTCCTTCAGGGCAAGCATGCTTTCAATAAACTTTGCAGCACATTTTGGTGCTGAGGTTAAAATGTTACATTTTGGAAAGATAAAAAACCAGCATATGGTTAAAACTTTGATGGATTATTCAAACAGTCTAAATGTTAAAATTGAAATTAAAGAATTCATAGATGAAAATAAAGTCCATGCTATACTTGAGGAGGCAAAGAAAAGCGATATAATGATAGCATCAAGGGGAAGAAAGGGTATTTCATACAAGTTCAGGTATTTCTCAAGTGAACTTGCACTTGGAAAGGTGGAAAAGGAGGTAATTGAACTTTCACCTATTCCATTGATACTGGTAAATGAGTGACCTTTTCAACCTTTGCCTTTCCTTTAACCAAAGTAAGTATTAATCCTATCACCGAAAACACAAAGAGCATGGTCATACTGTTCCTGAACGATTCCAGAACAACTGGTGGTAAATTGTATAATTTACCCTCCATGTTCAATTCATAAACAAATGTTGTTAAACTCACACCAAATATTAAACCCAGACTCCTCATCATGTTAAGAAATCCACCAACAAGGCTCAATTTTCCTGATGGTGAAATGCCCATGATTGAACTGTTGTTTGGTGCTGTGAAAATACCCATCCCAAGCCCAATTATCAAAAGAAAAATTATGATCTCATAAATGTTCGTTGTTGCATTTGAGAAAATAACAACCATTAATGTCCCCAAAGAAATTAAAAGGAAACCTATAAATGTTGGTAACCTGTAACCTATTCTATCAGATAATGTACCACTTATTGGTGTTCCTACGGACATAAATGCAGGAATTATTATTAAAAGAGATCCTGCAAGAGCCGGTGAATATTTAAGGACATATTCCAGATAAAATGGAAAAACGAACATGGTTCCCCCTATTATTAGATAGGATATCATGCCTGAAAAGTTAGCTGCAACATAAAACCTGTTCTTTAAAAGTGAAAAATCTATTATAGGTTCACTTGACCTTTTACCCTCATATACGAAAATAAAGAAGAAAATTAAAGAAATGGCATATAAACCATAAAGATATTCATTTGACCATAATTTGCTGGAACTCATTGAAAAATTAAATAAGAACAATGAGAAAAATGTTGCAAAAAGAGCTGCACTCAGGTAATCTATTTTTACGTAACCCCTTTCAGATTTTGTTTCGGGCAAAATGTAATAGGCGAGGATTGTGCCAATTATACCAACTGGAACATTAATGTAAAATGCATAGTTCCATGAAAGATACTGTATAAGAAATCCACCAAAGCTCGGTCCGATTGCCATACCTATTCCCTGTACAGCACCCTGTATGCCTATTGCCTTTCCCCTTTCATTTGATGGAAAATTTGCTGTTATTATTGCTATGCTGTTACTCTGGAGAAATGTGGCGCCAATAGCCTGAATGATCCTCCAGAAAATAATCCATTGAATGCTTAAACCCATACCGACCATACCGGAACCGATAATGAAAATAACAAATCCAGTATTGTAGAACTTTTTTCTTCCATAAACATCCGAGATCCTTCCAAGAATTGGAAGAAGAACAGTAAGTGTTAACTGGTATGCAAGTGTTGCCCATTCAATAATGTAAAGAGGCTGTCTATAAACTTCCCTGAGGACAGGATTAACTATGTTCATAAGGTTTAGATCCAGTGCGGACATAAATGCACCTAGAAGAACAACGGTAAGTATATACCATCTGTATCGGGGGTTTTCTCTCAATTCCTTCCCTGGAATTTCCATGGGTAAAGAACCTAATGACAATTCACAATATAAAGTTTTTATAAAATCCTTTTTCCATGAATAATATTTTTAATTGATCAAATAAGGATTTACTTTTAATAAAAATTTAAAAACTAATATTCCCTCCACCTGTAACCGCACTTTGTGCATATATAGAACCTTGTTTCAGGCTCATCAGCAGCCCTTGTCTGCTTGAGCATCCAGTATGCCCCCCTGTTACCGCATTTGGGGCAGACAACATTATCATCAACTGGAAGCGTATTGAATTCATTATTGATTAAAATCAATTCCTTCTCCTTTGCCTTATCAACAATCCTATCTTCTTCCTTTTTATCGATTGGCATTTCATAACCGCACTTTGAACATACCCACTTTCCATTTTTCGGGTGCATCAATGACCCGCATTTTGGACAGAACATGTTAGGGCAGAAATCATTCCTTCTATTTAAAAATAACCAAAAAAAATTTAGAGAAGGTGTATTGCTAGTATAAGTGCAAGGAAGAGTATTGATATTGTGTTCACAACTTTAACAAGAGGATTTATTGCAGGTCCGGCCGTATCTTTAAGAGCATCTCCAACGGTATCACCAACCACAGCAGCCTTGTGCGCCTCTGAACCCTTTCCACCAAAGTTACCTAGTTCAATGTACTTTTTGGCATTGTCCCAGGCTCCACCGCCAACGGTCATCAGGATTGCAAGAGCGAATCCCGAAAGTATAACACCGAGAAGAAGACCACCAAGTGCTAGCGGGCCCAGTATTAAGCCAATGGCAATTGGTGTTACCACCGCAATCACTCCGGGTAAAACCAGTTCTCTTAGAGCTGTTCTTGTAACAATGTCAACGCACTTATCATACTGTGGCTTTGCCTTTCCTTCCATGAGACCCTTGATTTCATCAAACTGCCTTATAACTTCCTTAACGATAGAATACGCTGCCTTTCCAACAGCGTTCATAAGGAATGATGTGAAGAAGAATGGTAATGTTGCACCTATGAAAAGACCCACAAGAACGAGAGGATTAATGATTGTAAGAAGATCAATTGTGTATCCATGTGCACTTATTACCTCATAGTACGCTGCAAAGAGTGAAAGTGATGCAAGTGCGGCCGAAGCTATTGCATAACCCTTTGTCACAGCCTTTGTTGTGTTACCAACAGCATCAAGTGGATCCGTTATTTTTCTAACATCCTCGGGCAAACCTGCCATCTCTGCAATTCCACCTGCATTATCCGTTATCGGGCCAAAGGAATCAACGGATATTATTATGCCAGCAACGGAAAGCATTGCTGTTGCCGCAACTGAAATTCCGTATATGCCCATGCCTGTTATTGATCCACCGAATATGTAAAATGCTATAAGAATACCTGCGGAAATGTAAAGTGCAGGAACGAAACTTGCCTGGAGGGCATAGGCAAGACCCGTAATAATTGTAATTCCCGTTCCGCTCTGACTGGATTCCGAAATCTTCAACGTTGGTTTGTACTTATAGCTTGTGTAGTATTCTGTTATAACCACCTGCAAAGCCATTATAACGAGACCTATAAGACCTGCATAGAAAACACGTATATCGTTTACAACATAAATTGATATTAAATAAAAACCTATGGCTGAAATTATTGTTGTTATGATAACACCCCTGTAAAGACCACCCATTATCCACCTTGTATCCTTAACGCTTACAAAAGGTATTGATATCAAGGTTGCAAGGATCGCAACTGCCCCAAATATTAATGGAAGTATAACATATTGGTATGGAAGATTGAGCACGTATGCAAGAAGCATTGAAGAAAGTGCTGTGACCACATATGTTTCGTAAAGATCTGCACCCATACCTGCACAGTCACCAACATTATCTCCAACGTTATCCGCTATCACCGCAGGATTCCTGGGATCATCCTCGGGTATTCCATACCTTACCTTTCCAACAAGATCTGCACCAACATCCGCACCCTTTGTGTAAATACCGCCACCAACCCTTGCGAAGAGACTTATCAGGGATGCTCCAAAAATAAAACCGACCATAAGTTCAGGGTTCTTCAACCAGAAATAGAAAGCACTTATACCCAGAAGGGCAATGCCAACAACAGATAAACCTGTAACGGATCCACCCCTGAAGGCCAGTGAAAATGCCTTTCTTATACCTTCCTTTGCCTTGTTTGCTGTTCTGACGTTTGCCCTTATTGATATGTGCATTCCAATGTATCCTGCTACTGCTGATCCTGCAGCACCAACAACAAAACCTGTGGCAAGGATCCATCCATCAGGTAAGGCCAATGCAATTATTATTGCAATTATTGCGGCAACGATTAAAACGGTTCTGTACTCTCTATTCAAAAATGCCTTTGATCCTTCCTGTATTGCCCTTGCAATTTCCTTCATTTTTTCCGTTCCTTCATCTTCCCTGATTATAAAATATGCCTGAATACCCGCGTAAATCAGCGCAATCAACGATGAAATTAGGATTATTATTGATAATATATCCATCACTAAACCTCCTTTGATAGGTTAAATAAAATTTATCATAAAAAATTTTTCAAATCCCTATGAAAAAGTTAATAGATAGGATTTAAATTTATGTCCCAATGAGAGCATTCATTATTGGAAGGTTTCAGCCCTTCCATCTTGGACATTTGAAGATGGTCGAGGATCTTGCAAAAAAGCATGATCATATCATAATTGGAATAGGAAGCGCGCAGGAATCACACACGCTTGAAAATCCATTCACGGCAGGTGAAAGGCATTTAATGATTTCAAACACGCTTGAAAACAGAAAAATATACAACTATTACCTTGTTCCAATAGAGGATATTCACAGGAATGCTATATGGGTTGCGCATATTGAGGCAATAT
Organism: Thermoplasmatota archaeon; assembly: GCA_031961585.1. Classification (GTDB taxonomy): domain Archaea; phylum Thermoplasmatota; class Thermoplasmata; order Thermoplasmatales; family ARK-15; genus JAVRLH01. The sequence goes on from JAVRLJ010000034.1 coordinate 5,594, forward strand.
CACCACCATTCCACAAGGTTTATGCCGGGAATCCATTAACAAAAAGACTTTTTGAGGAAAGGGGATACAGGGTTGAAACACCTGAACTCTATGAGAGAAAAAAGTATTCAGGAAGGGAGGTAAGGAGAAGAATGATCGCTGGAGAGAACTGGGAAGAACTTGTCCCTGAGGAAGTGGCGAATGTAATAAAGGAGATTGATGGTGTTCAGAGGATTAGGGAGATTGCAAAATCTGATGAGGAAATTGAGTATGAGGAAAAATCCGGTGAATGAAATTATTAATAGAATAATCTGGACGGATGGTAATGGAAAGGTGTATTTCCTTGATAGAAAGGGTAATTTATCTCTTAAGGAAATTGATGTTAAGGATATAGATAAGCTTGGATCAAACTTCATTTTTTTGAAGAATGGGGACATGATTCCCTACCACAGGGTAAGAAGGATCGTTTCTAATGGCATTGAATTGTATAAAAGATGAATATGGATGCTGAAAAATATTTTATTGAACTGAGGAAAAGGGCATTTAAATCACCAAACTCATTTCTTTCAATAGCAGTTGTTCTTGCCATAATTGCAATTTATTATTTATTAATCAAACCTGATTTAAACTTTCTCCTTTTCCTTCTTCTTTTTCCTTACATTGCTCTCATAATAATAGATTTTTTAACATTTAGATTAATAAAACTTGATTTCCCATTGAGAAGGATTACGCTTCTTGAGGAAATTATTTTCATAGTTAGCTTTGTTGTCTTTCTTATTTTTATATTAATTTTTCTTACAAAGCCTGCCATAGCTTTACTTTTGGGCTTTTCAACTTCACCCTTTTTAAGATACCTTTTCCTAAAGCCATTCCTAAAACTTAAGGAACATCAGGTCATAATTGTTTCTTTGAATTATTCATTTTCAATTTCCATTTTCTTTATATTTTCAAATAATCCATTAATCTATTTAATTCCCTTTTTCATATCCTCCATTCTATTTTCTTTGGTCTCAAGGTATTTCATCATTTACCTTTCAAAAGAATTTAAGGAGGAATATGGTGAAGATCCTATTAAATATGCAGGTATAATCGTTAACTATCTGGCAAACCAAAATTTGGAAGAAGCGTTTTCAATCAACAATTTACTTAGCAAGATGTATTCCCTCAAGGAAATACCTGTTATGGGAATGGTTGTTAAAAATAAAGATAATAAAATAAAGGGAATAATTGTATTTCCATATGTACATCCAGGACCATTCGGTGAGGTGGGTTGCAGCAATTTACCATCAAAGCTTAAAAATAAACTTTCAGATATTAGTGAAAACATCCTTGTTTTTCATACAACATCAACACATGATGAAAACTGTGCAGGTGAAGAGGATATTGAAAAGATCGCAAACTCAATAAAAAATTCAATTCATACATTAAAATTCAAAAACACAAGTTCAGAAAGTATAAGAATTGAAAATGATTTTGAATTTTTTGCACAGAAATTCGGTGATTCTTTATTCCTTTCAATTATTCCATCGAAAAATGGATTTGATGATGTTTCGCTTGAACTTGGAATGAAAATAAGGAGAAGATTTCTAAACTCAAAAACAAACCATGTTTTTGTTGTTGATGCGCATAATAATTTTAACAAAGATTATTCCGCTCTTAAGGATATTGATCTGGATTTTTTGAATGGATTAAAAGAGAAATTATCAAATGTTAATGAAAATATTACAAAATGCGGTTTTTCAAATGTTTATTATGAGGATGATAGCCTTGGACCGATGGGAATACAGACATTCCTTGTTGATAATGGAAAAAAAGTTGCATACATTCTTTTTGATGGTAACAACATGCAATATGGGTTAAGAAATATAATAAGGGAGGAATTGAAAAAATATGCGGATGATGTTGAATTATTCACAACTGATAACCATATTGTTAACCTTAACCCCAAGGATCTGAACCCTGTTGGATCAAAGGGAAACATTGATGATTTTATTAAAAAAATTAAGGAGGGACTGGATCTTGCACAGAAGGATCTTGAAGAATGTTCATTCGCGGGTTTTACAACAAAGTGCCTTTTAAAAATTGCAGGAAAGGGATACGTTGAAAAGGTTTCAGAAATAATTAAAAGAATGCTTAAAAGGTTCAGGATCGCTGTGATCATAGTAATTCTAACATTAATATTTTCATTTTTCATTTTCCTCCTCACCTTCATTTTCATCTAGTTAAATTTTTTAATAATGTTTTACATGCAAAACCATGGATCTTTTTGCACTCTATGATGGAAGGTATTACGTGTTCACACTGGATGGAAGGAAAAAGTTCATAAGGGGTCTTGGCGTTCTGGATACAAAAAGATTTTTTAATTTAAAGGAAGGGGAAAAAATAAAAATTTTCGATCAGGAGTTCATTTTTTTAAGACCAATCATACAGGATATTCTTTCATGCATGGAAAGAAAGGAACAGATCGTACACTTCAAGGATATTGGAACAATAATTTATCTTAGCGGTATACATGCAAATTCAAGGGTTGTTGAAATAGGTGCAGGTTCCGGTTTTTTAACAATTTCTTTAATATACTATTCCTTTCCGGGAATTGTTTACAGTTATGATTTATCAAAAGATGTTATTGATAATTTAAATGCAATAATCCATGAATTTAATTTAAATGACCACTGGACTGGAAAGGTTAAAGATGGTAGAAATGGAATTGATGAAAAGGATGTTGATGCAGTTATTGTTGATATACCTGATCCATGGAATACTGTTCACCATGCTTATTCATCATTAAAAATCAATGGAACATTCATTGCCTATGTTCCAAACATTTCACAGGTTCAAATTCTTAACAAAAAACTCAGGGATGAAAATTTAAAAAATATAGAAACAAGGGAAATAATTGAGAGGAAATGGATTGCTGGTGAGAAAGAATTAAGACCTGAAAATACTGGAATAATGCACACATCTTTCATTGTATCCGCTAGAAAATTAATGGATTAATTTTTTATACAAATTTTTTATTTTTAATCCAATGATCACCCTTGAAAACCTCGGCAAATCCTTTGATGGTAAAATTGCAGTGGAAAATTTAAGCTTCACAATAAAGAATGGTGAAATATTTTCACTTTTAGGACCGAATGGTGCAGGGAAGACAACAACAATAAGGATGCTTTCAGGAATTATAAAACCAACCTGGGGTAATGCATTCTACGATTCTTTATCAATTCTCGATTCGCATGATAAAATTAGAAAGAATATAGGCCTTTTACCTGAAAATCCAGGATTTTATGATAGATTATCTGGTTACGATAATTTAAAATTCTTTGCTAAACTTTATGGAATCAACGACCTTGATGAAAGAATAAAGAATTACCTCAGGGAATTTGATCTTCTGGATCACATGGAAAAACCCTTCGGAACATACTCAAAGGGAATGAAGCAGAAACTTGCAATTGTCAGGGCAATAATGCACGATCCTGAATATTTGTTCCTGGATGAACCAACAGCATCGCTGGATCCACAGAGCTCAAAATGGGTAAGGGATTTCATAAAATCCATAAGGAACGAAGGGAAAACAGTGCTTTTATGCACGCACAACTTAAATGAGGCTGAAATATTGAGCGATAGAATAGCAATATTGAAAAATAAATTAATTGCAGTTGGATCACCTGAAGAGCTCAAAAGGGAATTGTTCGGTAATGGTATAATTTTTGAATACAGCGGTGATGAAGAAAAAATAAAAAATGCTTTGAATTCAATAAACATTGTTTATGAAATTAGGGATAAAAAGTTGAAGATCTATATGGACAATGAAAAACAAATTCCACAGATTATAAAATTGCTCTTGGATTCAGGAATTGATGTTTATTATGTTTATAAGGAAAAGCACACGCTTGAGGATATCTATCTGGAGATGTTAAAATGATAAACCTTAGCATTGT
>JAVRLJ010000035.1:0-9277 GCA_031961585.1 Thermoplasmatota archaeon
ATACTTTTTCCAATCTCTTCCCTATTAAACTTGCGGGGAGAGCGGATACAAAACCCATGTAGCTTGTTCCATTATAATCACTCATTAATGCTCTTCCAGCGGTTAGTACAATTTTCATATTCCCACATCCTTTTAAATCCTAAACATGTTCATAATTTGTTTACTATACATAGTCAGTTATTAACAAATATTTAAAGGTTTTCTTAAATTTTTGTATATGTAGTGTCTGGAAAACCTTGACTAAAAAAGCATTTACCTAAATATGGGTCGTGCCAAGCTCAACAAACGCAAGATCAACTATATCATCAGAGCAAAAAGAAAAGGACAGAGTTACAAACAGATTGCAAGGCATCTGAAAATGTTTATGAATAGATTTCAGAGCAGGATTAAAATTATTGAGAGCATTATTATATGAAGAGGATTAAATAGTAGTGAGACAAATTTATTATCCGTTTTCAATCCAATTTTTTTTACCATTCTTATTACAAAAATATTAGAATGGAAGTTTTACAATAGCAGTGCCATTAGGTAATGCTGCTACAAATTCGTATCCTTTATTGATATACTCAGCTACTTCATCAATTTTAACAACCTTCTGTTTATTACCATTGTTCGCAAGTGCATTTGCAATTTTATCCCTTAGTAACTTTTGAAAATCTTCATTGGACATATTTGAAAGATCCATTTTATCAATTTTTTCCTGTTTGTATCCCACAGCCAATAATAATTGTTGCTGCAAATATAATTTAGCATTGGAATCTGAAACCTCGTTATTCCTTGTTTCCAAAAATTTGGTGCATTTTTTATATGCTTCTCTCATTTCTTCTATCAGATCAGGTGGCAATCTTTTATTTGTGGAATACCTCGCCTCAATATCTCCTTTGTGACCCATGAAAAACTGTCTCCATGGATGTGAAATTAATCCTTTTGATTCTGCAATATCCAGGGTCGTTGCAAAATATGATCTCAATATATATGGTCTCATTTTCAATCCTGCAGATTTAATTGCTTCTCTTATATCCCTTGTAACTAGCATCGTCCTTAGAAAACTATGCTTTTTTCTTCCTTTTTCATCAAAAATAAGCAATGGAGAATCACTAGTAAGATTTTCACCTTTTTTCTTTCTATCCTGAAGGTAATCCAAGATATAGGTAACCCCTTCTTCAGGTATGAATGTAAAGTACTGATGTTTTGCTTTACTTAAACTTGATCTAACAATAAGCATTGTTGGTACTTTTTCAAATTCAAGTGTTTCAATATTCAATTCCTTAAGATCCCCCAGTCTTATACCATCAGTACCATCATAATTTCCTAGGGATTCAGGCCTTAAACCAGAAAATGCAATTAGAGCTATTTCTACCCTTCCTCTCAACGAAGCTTTTCTAATAATTTTTGCAAGTTCTTCTTTATTTGGAGCTCTTTCATTTGCAATTGTAGGGTTGTCATTTTCTCCTTTTATTTTGATATCAATTTTCAAATCAATATCATTGAATTTTAACCAGGATATCAATACTTTCTTGAATCTTACAATGTATGATCCCGCTTTACCCTGCCTTTCCAGAAATCTAACAAAATCCATAAATCTATCCTTAAACTCTCTCGGATTATTTTTTGCCAAGTCTATTATCATCTCTGGTGTTAAATTATTCAATTCAAAAAAAAGACCGAGTGTTCTTAGATAAACATCAGCAGTAATGTTAGATCCAGCTTTCAGATTTTCATACCATCTATTTACATGCTGATTTTCCAGCAATTCTTTATGCTTAGGTTGGAATGGCATGATTGATAGTAACAAATCCTTCTATTCAAAGTATTCGATTAATAATTAAAATGGGCCCGACCGGATTCGAACCGGTGACCTTCGCCGTGTAAGGGCAACGTCATAACCAGCTAGACCACGGGCCCTGATTTTACCATAAAAAATAATCCATATAAATAATTTCTCAAAGTTTAAAACATAAAAAGTTTAATTAATTATTAATTAATTTGATTAACTATGGGATACAGTTTAAGAATCCTCACAGGATCCTACGACAGAAGTGATGAAAAGAATGTTGTTGTTGAACTTTTTGGTAAAACAAAGGATGGTAAATCCATTGTTGTAAGGGTAAAGAATTTCAAACCATACTTCTACCTTGTTGAACCGCCAAAGGATCTAACTGAATCATTAAAAAAAGATAATGAAATAATATCCATTGAGGACAAGGATCTCTGGGTCTCAGGTTCAATTAAAAAATGTAAGAAAATAACATTGTATTCACCCTGGAAGGTTCCAAACTACAGGAAGATGGCTCAGGAAAGGTGCCAGGTACTTGCTGCAGACATACCTTTCCATCACAGGTTCATGTACGATTATGATCTTGGATCCTGTGTTGAGGTGGAGGGAAAGGAAATAAAAAATGAAAAATATTCCACGAATATTGTTGTTGAAGCTGATGAAATTAAAAATGTTGAACCATTTTTATCTGATTTGAAAATACTTAGTTTTGATATAGAAAATTCATTGAAGGAAAAGAAAATTTATACGATTGGAATTGCTGTTTACGATAGGGGTGAAATAAGAACATACCATTTTGAGGGAGAAAATGCAACAATCATTAGAAATTTTATTGATGTAATAAAAAAAGAGGATCCGGATGTTATAACAGGATACAACATCGATGGTTACGATCTACCTTACATAATGGATCTTGCAAAGGAAAATGGCATTGAATTCAATATTGGAAGGGATGGTTCAACACCACAAAGGATCATGGGCCAGTTCTGGCGTGTTCATGGGAGGATAGTTGCGGATGCCTGGTGGAACGTTAAGAGGGAAATAAAGCCAAAGCAGGAAACACTGAACGCTGTAGCAAAACTCCTTCTTGGAGAAGAGAAGATGGATGTTGACAGAACTAAGATGGATGATGAATGGAATAGTGAAAAGGAAAAGGTGATAGAATACTGTGTTAATGATGCAATACTTGCTTTGAAGATTCTATTGAAAATAGAGGTTTTGAGGAAATACCAGGATCTTTCAACGGTTTCAAAGCTACCCATGGATGATGTTATGAATTCTGGATCATCAACTCTGATAGATTCAATATTGATAAGGGAAGCTGACAGGAATAACATTGGTGTTCCTTTGATGATGTCTGCTGAAGAGGAAGAGGAGAAGATTGAAGGTGGATATGTTCATACGATAGAACCGGGATTATACCACTGGGTATGCGTCCTTGACTTCAAATCTATGTACCCTTCAATCATAATAAAATACAACATCTGTTTCACAACACTTAGCAAGGATGGGGCAATTGTAAGTCCATCGGGTGCAAGATTCCTCTCAAAGGATGTTAAGGAAGGTCTTGTACCCAGGATACTGAGCAATTTAATGAAACAGAGGGATGAAATAAAGGCAAGGATGAAGAATGCTGATCCTGAAACGAAAAGGTATCTTGATGGTCTTCAGCAGGCTGTAAAAATTTTGATGAACTCATTCTATGGTGTTTTTGCATCAAATTTCTACAGGTTCACAAACAAGGAAATTGGATCAAGCATAACAGCCTTTGCAAGGGAAACTGTTAAAAATGTTATAAAGGATCTTGAGGATTCAGGAATAAAGGTTGTTTATGGTGATACCGATAGTGTTTTCTTTTTATCTCCAAAGCAGGATCTTCAGGGAGCGATTGAATTTGGTAACAAGGTGGCTGAAGAATTCTCAAAAAAATTGAATTTAACATTTGAGTTTGAGCAGATACTTGAACCCTTCTTTTCACATGGAGCTAAAAAGAGGTACGTGGGTAAGGTTGTTTATCCTCAGGAGGAAAGTGGACAGATTGTTGTGAGGGGATATGAAACAAGGAGAACAGATAGCTTTGATCTCCAGAGTGAAGTTTTGATGGAAATTTTCGAACTTATTCTTGATGGTAAGCTTGATGAGGCGAAGAGAAGGGCAAAGGAGGTTATTGATGAAGTTAAGAAAGGGAAGGTACCTGTTGAAAAGCTGGTGATTTCAAGATCGGTCAGGGATATAAAGCAATACAAAAATCCAGATTCCATGCCAAACGTCCAGGCTGCAAGAAAGCTACAGGAAATGGGCTATGAATTTGTTCCAGGAATGAAGGTATCCTGGGTTGTAATAAATGATAGAAAGAGTCCGCAGGAGGTTGAACCATATATAAACGGTAGACCATTCACGAAGAAGCCTGACTATGATTATTATGCAAGACGTGTTGCGGAAACTTTATCAAGGATAACTGAAGTTTTTGAACTTGATCAGAATGCATTGATTTCCGGAAAAAGGCAGTCAACGCTCTTTGAACATGAGGAAAAGGAAAAGAAGAAAAAGAACAGGATCGAGGATTTCTTTTAAATATTGAATCATCATATACTTTTTGTGCTTGTTGAAATACTTTTATTTCTACTATCCACAATAATTTCGGGAAATAACTCAGCCCTGATTTTAGGTCCATTGAATTCATCAAGGATCATGGGTAAATTTTCAGGATCACTTTTCATTTCAACCTTTATGAGTTTTGGTTTGATTCTTGAGGGTATGAAAATGTTACCCCCAATACATGTAATACCTTCTTCCGTTCCTTTTGTTTATCTATCCGTTCTTATAGTCTTTGTAATTTTCAGCATTCTTTCTTACCCCCTATCCGCAGGTATGGTTTTTACAGGATCAATTCTGGCATTTTCTTTAATTACAAAGGAAATGGATTATTTTTATTATACAATCGTTTTAATATCCTGGATTGTTGCATTTCTCTTATCAATTTTTTTAGGTTTTATTATTTATTCATTCAGTGAAAAAACGAAAAGACCTTTCAGGGGTTATTCATTCACCATTCTATTTCTTTTATCAAGCGCTTTTCTATCCTATACACTTGGATCAAACACCATAGGTCTTATATATTCCATTTCCCCATCATTTTTAAATTTGATTTCATCCATAGCTGGTATATTTTTTGGAACATTTATTTTCAACTTTTTAACATACAAAACTGTTACAAAATCAATTGTAAATTTAAATGCGTACAGATCATTTGTATCCCAGCTATCTTCAGCAATAATTGTGGAATCATTCACACAAATACATATTCCTGTTTCAATAACACAGGGTGTGATAGGATCCATGGTTGGTTCAGGTCTCAGGAAAGGTTACAGGGAAATAAATCTTTTAAAGGTAAATCAGCTAATATTCTCATGGATAACAACACCCATAATATCCATGTTCATCACGGTTTTCCTACTGTTAATATAAGAACGATTGTATCACTTGTATCCTCTGCCTCATCCGTTATTTCATCTATCCTGTGGACAAGGTTCTCAATCTGTAGAACGGTGTAAACATCAAGTTCCTTTTCCCTTCTGTGCAGTTCCTTAAGTATTTTTATTTTTATTACATCCGCTTTATGTTCATATTCTTCAATCTTGTGGCAGAGATCAATTGCCTTCTGTGAATCCGTAAAGAATACTGTAACAGCCTCCTGAAGCAACTTTAATGTTTCAATTGTAACATCAACGTATTCCCTGAAATTAACATCCTTCAGGAAATTCACACCCGGTAGGGGCATATTCCTTAAAGAAAATGTTCTCAGTGTTTGTAGAATTTTACCCATAACATGATCGATGTTCTCAGATAGCGTTATGAATGTGAACCTATCTGAAGGAAACAAAACACCCTCATAGAGAAGTTTCTCATTCTCCCTTCTAACATCATCCGCATCCTTCTCTTTCTTTTCTATTTCATTGGTTAATTCATCAAGTTTGGAATAGTTAAGATCCATAAGTGCATTGTATGCATCATTAAGGAATTTTGATGAATCGGATACTATTGAAATATGCCTTATATAATTTTCAACAAGATCCCTTTCCTTTTTTCTCTTGCTCAAATGCATGTTTGCATAATTGAATGATGGATTTAAATATTTTTCCGGTTCATTGAAAATTCTAATAAGGGAGTTAATATTATTCTTTAATATGTCATTCAGAAAACTTGGTGATAATGAAAACGTTCAGGGAACAAGAGTAATACTCCTACACAACTTTTCGGATAGTGAGGTAATTGAGTTCATAAACCATTACAAGAAAAATGAAAATTTACCCAAGAGTATAATTGCGGTAACAACACCCACATCCCTTGAATGGAAGGTAAGGGATCTTATGGACGAATTGATCAAGGAGGATGAGGAAATAAAGAAAAGAAATAAGGAAAAATAAAATTTTTTTCATTATTCATTATGAAGTTCATACATGTTTCGGATCTGCATCTTGGTGCGTTCTCCAGCTTTGAAAAAATACATGGAATTATGATAAAAAATTTCATGAACATGATGGATTTTGCAATAAAGGAAAATGTTGATTTCATAATCATCAGCGGTGATATTTTTGACAGCCCTTACAGCATGTTCAACGATTTAAAAAATGTTGTAAAAAAATTCAGGGAATTCATTGAAAAGGATAAAAAGATATACACAATTCCAGGATCACATGATAGAAAATATTCTGAAAGAACAATCTATGATATACTGGTTGCATCAGGTATTTTTACAGACGTTTCAAGGTATGAAAATGGTAAGTTAATACCAACACATGATGAAAGAACAGGTTTCAATTTATATGGAGTAGGTGGCCTTGAAAATTCCATGGACATTGAAATAATAAAAAAGATTGAAAAAGTTAATGACAATAATTCAATTTTTTTGTTCCATGCTGCAATTGAAGGCATATTGCAGAATGTAAAAAGTTTAAAGATATGGGAATTACCTGATGGTTTTTCCTATTATGCGGGGGGGCACGTTCATAAAAGAGGGATATTGGAAAAGAATGGAAGGCCTGTCGTTTATCCGGGATTATTTTTTGCATCAACACAGGATGAAATTTTCAACATTCAGGAAAGGGGATTTGCATTAGTTGAAGATTTTAAAATAAGATTCATTGATAGTGAATTAAAGGTTTCAAAGTTGAATATTAATGTTGAAAACAAAAGCATGGAGGAAATAATAAGGGAAACCAGGGAAGGACTTGAAAATTTAAACGGTGAATCAATAGTTTTAATCAACTATTTTGGAAAATATAATGGTAATTTCCAGATGAACCTGACAACAGTTCCATTATCTTTGAGAAGGAAATTCCCTGGAATATTCATAAGAGAAAGGGATGTTCAAAGTCATAAAAAAGAAATTACTATTGAGGAAAATGAGAACTTTAATGTTGAGAATCCATTTGACTTTGACGTTAAATCTTTTATGGAAACACTGAAGATGGAAAGGGAGCAGAATGAGAAATCCTCTGATTATACAGAAAGGTTAAAAAAAGAGATTGAAAAATTCTTACAGGCGGTGATAAACAATGATAATAAAAAGCATTGAACTGAAAAACATAAGGTCACATAAAAATACATCACTATCAATTCCAAGGGGTGTTGTTCTTATAAAAGGTGAGGTGGGTTCGGGCAAAACATCAATACTGGATGGTCTGAAATTTGCACTTTTTGGATCATTCCAGAATGCTGAAACATTGTTGAGGGTAGGTGAGGATCAAGGGGAGGTAAGTGTTACACTTGATCGTGATGGCTCTGATATAATTTTTAAAAGAGTATTGAAGAGAACGAAGACAGGATTTTCATCAAATGAAATAATTGTGGTTGAAAATGGAATTGAAAGAAGAATAAGCGATGGTGAAATGAGAAATTATATTTCAAAAATGTTCAGGGTAAAGTTTGAAAGGGCAAAGGATCCAAAGTTTTTCGATCTTCTTTTTTATGCAGGCCAGGATGAGATGAGGAATATTCTCGAGATGAAAAGTGAGGATAAGATGAAAATAATATACGATCTTTTTGGTATAACAGATTTCAAGAATATATCTGAGAATATTGAACTGTTGAAGGGAATAGTGAAAAATGAAATTGAGATGAGAAAATTCAGGATAGGTGAAAACAGGGAATTAATAAATGAGAGTGAAAAGAGAATTGAGGAAATAAAGAATGAAATTTCAATTTACAGTGAAAATTTAAAAAAATTGAATGAAGAAATTGAAAAAATGGAAAGAGAATTTTCATCTATTAAGGATAGTTATGATGAAATGGAAAGGAAAAGAAAGGAATTTGAGAACTTAAAAAATGAATTGAATGAAAATAAAATAAAGCTTGATGAGAAGAAAAATAATAGAATGAAAATTGGGGAAAAAATAAAAAATTATGAGAATGAATTAAAAAGGAAGGAGGATCTTGAAGAAAAGGAAAAAGAGCTGGAAAATAAAAAAGAATTATTTGAAAAATTAAACAGGGATCATGAAGTTTATGTTTTATTAAAAAAACAGCTGGATGAAAATGAAAAAGTTCTAAATGAATTGAATGAAAAAAGTAAAAAATTGCAAAACCTTGAAAAGGATCTCATAAAAACTGAGGAAAAAATAAAGGAAATGGAAAATAGGGTGAAAATAAAAAATGAAGTTGAGAATGAAATTGAAGAAATCAGAAAGGAACTTGAAATGAAAAAAGAATTATTTGAAAAATTAAACGGGGATCATGAAGTTTATGTTTTATTAAAAAAACAGCTGGATGAAAATGAAAAAGTTCTGGATGAATTGAATGAAAAAAGTAAAAAATTGCAAAACCTTGAAAAGGATCTCATAAAAACTGAGGAAAAAATAAAGGAAATGGAAGATAAGGTGAAAATAAAAAATGAAGTTGAGAATGAAATTGAAGAAATCAGGAAAGAACTGGAATCCATGAGATCTGAGCTCAAAGCAACTGAAAGGGAGAAAAAGATTCAGGAAGATCAATTAAAAAAATATATTAATTTAAGGTATGAGAAAAAATGCCCTGTATGCGGGAGGCCAATAACAGAGGATCTTGTTGAAAATCTCGTTAATGAAGAAAATAAAAAGTTGGATTCATCAATGGAAAAATTGAATGAATTATCTTCAAGGATAAATGAACTTGAAAAAATAAGGTTTGAGAAGAGTGGAATTCTTGAATCTTTGAAGAATGATGAAAAAGAATTGAACAGTTTAAATATTGAAAAGGTAAGATATGAAAAGGAGATTGAAAATATAAGGATAGATGTTGAGAAAATTCCGGAGATTATGAATAAGATTGAAAATGAAATGAATGAGATTAAAAAATATGAAAACATTGATTCTGAAATAAAAAAATTGAAGGATGAAATAAAAGATTGGTATAATGAAAAGTTGAATGAATTGAGTTTGATGGGAGTAAACATAGAAACCCTCAAAAAATACTTGGATGGCCTACCAAACAATTTAAGGGAAATGAAATTTGATTCAATTG
>JAVRLJ010000036.1:0-9164 GCA_031961585.1 Thermoplasmatota archaeon
ATCGCCAGCAAAACAAACAGTTCTGTGTGCACTGATTTAATGCAGGCGTCATCTGTATGCATCTGTGTGTTCTTATACCATAAAATGTTTCCTTGTAACATGGTCTGTTGTTGATCAAACTTTCCCTGAACCAGTGACATAGTTTAACTCCTGAATGTTCACCAATTACCGCATAACCCTGCTTCCTGAATATTAACTTTAAAGCCTCATCCATCCATTGCATGAAATATGATTTGTTAAATAAACCTTTTGAAAATTTCCCTTCCACCATAAAATTTCTCTTTAAACCTGAAAATGTAATATTTTTCCTTACCCTGAAGATTTTTTTCAATCTTTTCCTTTATACTGTAATATTCATCAGCATTAACATTGTATCTAAGATATATTTTCCCTGCATGGTTTTCCCTTAATTTTTGAATCAATGCATTCATATTTTCAGCGTAAAAATCAATAATGTAAATTGATCTGAAATATTCCTTTTCCTTAAAATTTTTTGATGTGAGAAAACACCTCTTTTTATCCTTCAATAAAGGATAAAAATCACCCATTTCTTTAATTATTTCGGGCAAAAGTTCGGCATAATATATGGCAGGATCAACATCATAAACATAGTCTAAAGGTTCATCCATTCCATCTATTTTTCTTTCAATCTGTGGATTATATATAACCCTTATGCCTTCAGGAAGGATCAATGCGCTTCTATCATAATTTTTAACTTTACCCAGATATATGCTCAACCTTTTAATTTCACCGTCAAGTGATATATACTCCTTCTCCCAATCCTCACCAAGCTTGTTCATTCTCATCTGCACAGGTATATCAAACACAAATGCATCATTTTTGTAATATTTCATAATTTTTAAGGGAGAGGGTGAAAGGTCATCAAGATCCCATTCACCCTTTCTAACAGGTCTTGAAGGATCGGAAAAAATAACATCAACATCCTTCAATTTCTTTATTACAGATTCATTTAAAGCATCACCCTTTATGAACTCAACGTTCTTTATGCCAAATTTTTTTGCATTCCTTTTTGCATATCTAATTCTCCCAGTTCTTTCAATAGAATATACCTTGTGAAAATAGTATGAAAATACCATTGATTGAACACCAATTCCTGATCCAAGATCCGCAATTGTTTCATTGGAAAGCCTCTCCGCTTTGCTCTTTGCAATGGGTATTGGTGTAGCTACCCTTAAACCTTCATCATCATGCTGAAATAACTTTAAATCGAGGTTCTCAAGATCAATCATGGTGATGGAATTCTTCACTCCTTTTCCATTCAGGGTTCCTCCTCAATTCACCATTTAAGAATGATTCAATTATTTCATTCAATTTACCTTCCACACCCGATATTACATCAATACCGAATTCCTGGAAGAATTCAATGGCCCTTTCTCCAATACCATAAACTATTAATTTTTCCACGCCAAGATCCTTTAAAAGGTTTGGTATCTGTCCTGGTCCATGTTCCTCGAAGGGATTTTCGTAAATTTTAAGATCCTTAAAATTACCATTTTCCACATCAAAGACAGCAAAGTATCTGGAACGTCCAAAGTGCATGGAAATGTATGAATCTAAACCATTGTTTTCCTCAAGTGGAACCGCAACTTTCATAAAAAGGTAAAAAAATAATTAAAATTTAAAACTTTTCATTCAACCTGTATTTCTTCAGTGTTATATACAATTGCATCAAGTTCATTCATTTCACTTAGAATAAAAAGTATTTCCTGGGATAAATCAGCAAGCCTTTCATCGAACAGGTATTCTTCAAGATCCTCAACCGTATGGTTTTTCATCCAATCCCTTACATTCTTTGGAATTCTCATGGTTTCACCCCATGTATGACAAATGTCTTAAATTTATCTGACTATTTAAAATTTTTTGAAAATTTACCTTATTAATTTTATATCCTTCAAAATATTTTTTGCTATTCTGTAATCAATAACTGTATTTATATTGAAAAAGGTAATAGGATTTAGATCATGTGCATTTATGAATTCCTTATCAATTCTGTTTAAAAATTCAGTTATGGATCCATTCAAAACACCAAAGGATTTAATGGATCTGTGATAGAGTGAGAAAAGTGGCTCAGTATAACCATTCTTCCATTTCGGTATTATGGATCTATCATTAAATTTTTCAATTATTTTTTCTGCCGAAAACTTGTCAAAGAATGGCATGTCAGCACCTATAAAAAATATATCATCACCAATAATGTTCACTGATTTTGTTAATACATAAAGCACACCTTTTTTTTCATTATCAAATATTGTTTCACCCCATTCAAAAACAATTTTCTTTGTGGAATAAAAATAAATTTTTTTAAAGAGCTTTGATTCAACAATTCTTTCACCAAGGAAATCCACAATTGATCTATTATCAATAGAGAGGAAATGTTTTCCCTGGAGCCTTTTTGATTCCCCAACAGGGACAACAGCACTGACCATTATTTCTCTTTATTTGCAATTTCCTTCAAATTTTCAGGTTTTATTATACCGTATTCGGTTATAAAACCTGTAACGAAGCTATGTGGCGTGACATCAAAGGCAGGATTGTATGCACTTACACCTTCAGGCGCTATTCTGCAATTCCCTGCATATAAAACTTCATTTTCTGACCTTTCCTCTATTGGTATTTCATCACCACTTTTTATTGATTTATCTATTGTTGAAATTGGTGCGGCAACATAGAAAGGTATTCCGTTTTCTTTTGCAACAACCGCCTTTTCATAGGTACCAATTTTATTTGCAAAATCACCGTTAAGTGCAATTCTGTCCGCACCAACTATAACCATGTCAACTTCCCCTCTTTTCATGAGGAGCCCTGCAGCATTGTCAGCTATTATTTTATGATCTATTCCCTCCTGTTTTAATTCCCAGGAGGTGAGCCTTGCACCCTGTAATCTGGGCCTTGTTTCATCAACCCATACGAATATTTTCTTACCTAATCTCTTTGCAAACCTTAATGGTGCAAGTGCAGTTCCCCAGTCAAGTACGGCAAGAGCACCGGCATTGCAATGTGTAAGAATTTTTGAATTATTTTTTATAATATCGTTACCATATTCGCCAATTTTCCTTGCCTTTTCCGCTATCATGTTTGCATATTCTTCAGCGGATTTGATGGGATCCTCTCCCCTCTCAATTTTTTCCTTCATATATGAAAGGGCATAGAATAGATCGTATGCTGTGGGTCTTGTATTCTTAAGGGTATTGAAAACCTCATCCATGTTCTTTCCCTGTATTTTTGCCTGTGCCATACCGTATGCAGCGGTTACACCGATCGCAGGTGCGCCTCTCACAACCATGTCTTTTATTGCAAAGGCAATATCCCTGTAATCCCTGGCCTGAAAAATTTCAACCTTTTCAGGTATTTTTCTCTGATCAAGCATTTCAACAATACCATCCCTGTACCATATTACCCTTATATCCTTTACCTTTCCATCTATCTCCACAAGCATTATTTTCACCAGAAAAAAGGATATGAAGATTTATTTAAATATTTTAGCTTTTTAGCCTCAGATCCTCATATGCACTCAATGCGGCAAGGGCACCCTGCCCGGCTGAGATTATTATCTGACCGGAATCTCCTGTAATATCACCGGCTGCATAAACATATTTCACGTTCGTTCTTCCCTTTTTATCGGTTATTATGTAACCCTTGCTATCCATGTTAACACCCAATCTTTTCGCGGAAGAACTCTGCGGTAATAAACCAACGTAGATGAAAATACCATCAAGGTTCAATTCTTTCTCTTCGTTTGTTGACCTATCCCTGTATCTTAAGCCCTTCACCTTTGATCCATCCCCGAAGATCTCAAGAACCTGTGCGTTCATAATGTATGGTATGTCAAGTTCATTAAGCTGCTTCTGGTATGCAGTTTCACACATATACCTCGGCATGAATTCTACTATTGTTGGTTCAACATTAACACTTTTAAGGTAAATGGCAGCTATTGCACCAGAATTACCACCGCCTATAACAGCCACCTTCTTATTTCTGAAGAAATATGCATCGCAGGTAACACAGTATGAAACACCCTTTCCAAGGTATTCCTCCTCACCCTTCACGTTCAATTTTTTGTGTGTTGTTCCTGTTGCGAATATTATAGCTTTAGATTTTATTATCTGACCATTGGATAGTGAAATGTTGAATCTTTCATTTTCCTTATTGATATCAAGGACCTCAATACCCGTAAAAATTTTGAGATATTTACTTGCGTGTTCACTGAATAGCTTTGCAAGTTTTTCTCCCTGGATGCTCTCAAAGCCGAGATAATTTTCAATGAGAGGATCCTCGGTTACGAGACCGCCGGATACATTTTTTTCAATTATTACTGCATCAAGCCCTGCCCTCACAGCATATATGCCCGCTGATAAACCTGCCGGGCCTCCACCGATAATAACAACCTCGTACTCATCCTTCAATGTTTGGGCTGAACCATTTGAAATAGAAAAAGATGGAAACATAAAAAACACTCAAAAATTTACATTTCGGGCATTCCGCCCATTCCACCCATTCCGCCCATTCCTGGCTGCTGTCCCTGCTGCTGTCCTGGCTGTGTCTCGCTCTTTTTCTTTGCCGCAATGATGTCATCTATCCTGAGGATCATGGTTGCAACCTCCATTGCACTTTCTATTGCCTGCCTCTTGACCCTCACCGGTTC
Organism: Thermoplasmatota archaeon; assembly: GCA_031961585.1. Taxonomy (GTDB): domain Archaea; phylum Thermoplasmatota; class Thermoplasmata; order Thermoplasmatales; family ARK-15; genus JAVRLH01. Next base: position 4,664 of record JAVRLJ010000036.1, read on the forward strand.
AACGACGCCTATCCTGAACATATCCTCTATCTTATTGTTCATCACATCAACGCCATAGGATTTGTTGTTTTTCTCATGCTCGCTCTTAAGTTTCATGAGTATACTTATGGCATCCATACCAGCATTTTCTGCAAGTGTCCTTGGAATTATTTCAATGGCATTTGCGAATGATTCAACTGCAAGCTGTTCCCTTCCACCAACCGTGTGGGCATAATCCCTTATCCTCAAGGCAAGTTCTGTTTCTGCTGCACCTCCACCTGGCACAATCATGCCATCCTCAATCGTTACACCAACAACCTTTAATGCATCATGCAATGCCCTTTCAACCTCAGCGATAACATGTTCCGTACCTCCCCTGATAAGTATGCTTACAGCCTTTGCATCCTTGCATCCCCTTACGAATGTCATATAATCGTTTCCTATCTTTACCTCCTCAACAATTTCAGCTTGTCCAAGATCCTCAGGCTTTAGGTCATCCAGGTTTGTAATGATCTTTCCACCTGTTGCCTTTGCAAGTTTCTCCATGTCGCTCTTCTTTATCCTTCTTGCACCATATATTTCATACTTTGCAAGGTAATGCTGTGCAAGATCATCAATTCCCTTCTGTGCAAATACAACGTTTGCTCCCGCAGCCTTGATCTTTTCAACCATGTCCCTGAGCTGTTTTTCCTCTTCATCCAGGAATGCATGTATCTTTGAAGGATCATCAATCTGTATTTTTGCTGATATTTCAGTCTTTTTTACCTCAAGTCCCGCATTTAGCAATGCAATCTTTGCACCCTTAACAACCTTGGGCATCCTTGGATGAACCTTCTCCTTGTCAAGAACAATACCATCAATGAGCTGTGTATCCCTGACTCCTCCTCCAATTTTCTTTTCAACTTTTATATTATCAACATCAACCTTGTATTTGCCGTTAGCTTCCTCAACAACGCTTAGAACAGCCTTAACGGCAAGATCTGCAAAATATTCCCTATCATAACCAATGTTTTTACCTGTCATGGCTGTCATTGCTATCTGTTTAAGTATTTCAACATCATCCTTTGATACCTTCTTTGCAATCTGTGGAAGCAGTTCAATTGCCTTCTGACTTGCAAGCCTGTAACCGTTTGTGATTATTGTTGGATGTATGTTCTGATCAAGCAAAACTTCAGCCTGTTTCAACAGTTCTCCTGCAAGAATAACGGATGTTGTTGTTCCATCCCCAACTTCCTGATCCTGGGCCTTTGCAACCTCAACAATCATCTTTGCCGTGGGATTCTGAACATCAATTTCCTTTAGAATTGTTGCACCATCGTTTGTTATAACAATATCTCCAAGGGAATCAACAAGCATTTTATCCATTCCCTTCGGACCAAGCGTTGTTCTTACTGCATCGGCAATAGCCTTTGCAGCAGCAATGTTATCCTTTTGAGCACTTCTTCCCGTTTCTCTTTCAGTACCCTCTTTCAATACCAGTATTGGAACTTGTCCGGTCATCATGTTTGATCACCTCAAATAAACCTAAAAGTGTAAATTTACACTTCTATTTAAATTTTTCTGATGGCAATTTTAAAATATTGCTTTAAATTTCAATGCTCCGATGAACCCAACACTTAGAACAATAGGTCTGTTCTTATTGCTAACACTAATATTTGTCGCGGTAGGTTACATTATCGGCTTTTATCTTGGAAATTCAATATTTGGTATAATTGTATTTTTGATCATAGCTTTAATAATTAATTTAATTTCATATTTCTTCAGTGCACAGCTTGTTCTATTTTCATATGGTGCCAAAATACTGGATGAAAAGGATAATACAAGGATATTTTCAATAATGAGAAATGTTGCTGCAAAGGCAGGAATACCCATGCCAAAAATTGCTTTGATTGATACTGATGTACCTAATGCATTTGCAACGGGAAGGAATAAAAATCATGCCGTCGTTGCCGTTACAAAAGGTCTTTTGAATCTTCTCAACGATGATGAAATTGAGGGTGTAATAGGGCATGAGGTTTCACATATTAAGAACAGGGACATTCTGATAATGAGCGTTGCGGCAACAATAGTTGGTGCGCTCACATATCTATCAAGAGTTTACATGTTTGATGCAATATTTGGAGGTAATGGTATGGATAGAGAAAACGATATTATTGCAATGCTCATTACAATGCTTGCTGCATTTGGTGCTTTACTTTTACAGCTTGCAATTTCAAGGCAGAGGGAATATAAGGCGGATTACAGCGGTGCAAGAATAACTGGAAAACCGCTTGCACTTGCATCAGCATTGAGAAAAATTGAAAATTATGTGAAAAGGAAACCATTGACAAAAGGAAATCCATCCACATCATCCCTCTTCATAGTTAATCCATTCAGGGGTGGTTCTCTAATACATCTCTTTTCAACACATCCCCCAACGGAGGAAAGGATTAAAAGGCTTGAAGAAATGGCAAGGAAGGGCCTTTCAGTCGAATCAATCTACTAAAAATTTATAAGATCTTTTTTATTCTGAATTTTATGGATTTCCTATGGGCACCATGGAGAATAAAGTATATAGAATCAGCCAGGGTTGAAGAGGGGTGTATATTCTGCAAGGGATTAAGGGAACCGGATAAAAGGTTTGTTCTGGATTTCAACGAAAAGGCAATGGCAATAATGAACATTTATCCCTACAACCCCGGTCATGTGATGGTTGCACCCACAAGGCATGTTGGAAATTTCAATGATCTTGATGATGATGAACTCCTTGAAATTTCAAGGATGATAAAAAAAGTCATAAGGGCAATAGATAAAACCATGAAACCTGAGGGCTACAACATAGGAATAAATATGGGTCAGGCGGCCGGGGCAGGTGTAAGGGATCATATTCATATACACATTGTTCCCAGATGGTGCGGTGATACGAACTTTATGCCTGTTACATCCGATACAAAGGTTCTGGGAGAGGCACTTGAGGACACATATAAAAAGCTGAAGGAAAACTGGGGTGATTGATTTGGAAGATCATAAAGCACATAGATACAAACTATCATTCGGTGTTATTACTGTAAGTTCAACAAGAACACCGGAGAACGATGAAACAGGAAAATTGATAAGGAATGTTCTAACAAAAGAGGGTTTCACCGTAACGTATTACACAATAGTTAAGGATAACATTTCACAGATAAGGAATGCATTTTTTACTGGTATTAAAAATGCTGATGTGCTGATCTTTAATGGTGGAACCGGTATTAGCCTTTACGATTTAACGCCTGAAGCTCTAGTCCCGTATCTGAAAATTATTGTTGGATTTGGTGAGGCTTTCAGGAATTTAAGTTACGCAGATGTTGGTTCCAGTGCAATGCTTTCAAGGGCTTTTGCAGGTGTTTATAATAAAAATATAATTTTTGCCCTGCCTGGATCACCAAAAGCATGCGAACTTGCTCTCAGGAAATTGATTATACCTGAAGTTCACCATATTTACTATGAAATAATAAAGGAAAGATCTAACCAAATTTGAAATAGACGCCGAAGGAACCTCTTGGATAATCCCATTGAACATTTTTTTCAGAACATGCTATGAAGCAGGATCCACATTCAACACAGTCCTCATAATGAAAAACAACCCTTCCATTTTCAATCCTGTAACATGATGCTGGGCAAACATGGACACAATATTTTCCTTCACATTTTTCACAGACTCTATCATCCTTTAGTACTATGTGTGGTTTTGTGTCTACCTTATATTTCAAAAGTGCGAGCCTATCCTCTATGCTTAATTTCATAGGGATCTCACCCCTTTTAGTATTGTTCCTAACATTTCCCAGTGATCTTTTTCCTTTACCATTGTTAAAATATTCTTTTTAGGATCATCGCTGGATGTAACTATTTTCTCCATAATTTCATTCAAAAATTTTGGATAAAAATCATAAATCCTCGGATCTTCAAGAAATTCAGGCGCTTTTTTATAGGTTTCCATGTCCATTAATATGGAATTTTTAAGAATTTCAACATAATTTTTCAATACCTTTGATGAAAAGTCATTCATTCTTTTTGCCATGGCCGCTGTTTGTCCCGCGGCAATCCCGGAAAGAACTGCAAGATCCATCCCATTTAAATATAGACCGGAGTTTATAACGAAACCTGCAGCATCACCCACAACAAGAATATTATCCCTGTAAAGTTCAGGTATTATTCTGTACCCGCCCTCAGGTATAACATGGGCGGAATATTCCACCACAGTACCACCATCTATCAATTCTGAAATCTTCCTGTTTTCCTTAAAATCTTCAATTAGATCAATCGCCATGTATTCACTCTTCCTCAACTCTTCAAGTGAAACTATTAGACCAAGGGATATGGAATCCCTGTAGGTGTAAAGAAAGCCTCCACCCCTCATATACTTTGTTGGATAACCCAGGTATAAAATTTCTACACCCTCATTCTCTTTTATACCGAACCTTTTTTCCACATCCTCCTGGGATAATTTAATTATTTCCTTCATGCCGAGCGCAAAATTTTTAGGATCCGGCTTTTTCTTCAT
>JAVRLJ010000037.1:0-8977 GCA_031961585.1 Thermoplasmatota archaeon
ATTCTCCACGGTATACATAATAGAGGGTGAAGAAAAAAGTATAATCACTGAAATACCCAACAAGGTGAAAATATTAAATGAGAAAATTGGATTGGATATATTCCCTACAAATCGGAGTTAAGGTTTTAAGAGATTTTCCTTTTTCTTTTATTCAGATTCAAGTTTACTTCTTTAAGAAGATATTGTCCTGATTTTTCAAAATCTATCGATAAAGTTAAATATGGTAAAAAAATTATACTAATTATGATACCACAATTTGTCGATCGATCCAGGGAACTGGATTATCTTGAAAAAATATATGGAAAAAAGGATTCTCCCTTGTAATAATCTATGGAAGAAGGCGTGTTGGCAAAACAACGTTATTAAAAGAATTCATAAAAAACAAAAAAGGGTGCTACATTCTTCTTACCAATGAATCCATAAAAGAAAACATAAAATATTTTAAAAATTGTCTTGCAGAATCGCTAGGCAAAGAATCATACAGAAAACTGGATGTGGATAATTTCTATGATCTTTTCAGTTATGTTGAATTTGGGAATGAAAAATTTATAATTGTATTTGATGAATTTCCATATTTGCTGGATATTGAAAAGGATATACTTTCAACCTTCCAGAAAATTGTTGATGAAATACTCAGTGAAAAGAATGTAATGCTCATTTTAAGCGGATCATCAATTTCCATGATGGAGAATGATGTAATTGGGTATAGGAGTCCTCTCTATGGCAGGAATTTAAATATCTGGAAAGTTCAGCCTTTTGATTTTAAAACAATTTACAAAATGTTTGGAGATTTGAACATTGCAATTAATGCCTACTTTATTTTCGGTAACATACCATACTATCTGAATTTCTATGATCCATCCAAATCCCTTGAAATGAATATTCAAGATTCAATACTCACAAAAGGTTTTGGACTTTATGATGAACCATTAATTCTGCTCAGGGAGGAATTCAGAGAATCAAGAATTTATCGTCTGATTTTAAAATATATTTCTTTAGGTTATCAATCCATTGGAAAGTTATGCTCAGCAACAGGCATGGATAAAAGTAACCTTAGCAAGTATCTTGATTCCCTTAAGGAAACGGGATTTGTTGATCATATTGTTCCTTTGGGAAAAAGGAGAGGAGGTATTTATGAAATTTCTGATCCCTTCATGGATTTCTGGTTCAGATTTGTCTATCCATACAGAAGTGATCTTGAAATAGGTGATGTAAAAATAGTTCTTTCTTTATTTGAGAAGGAAAAAGATCTATACTTTGGAAAGAAATTCGAAAGACTTATTCTTGATTTATTAAAACAGGGTACATTTCCAGAGCTTAAGGATTATAAAAATTTCACTAAATGGTGGTATAAGGATAAAGATATTGATATTGTTGGCATAAACGATGATAAACTTTTGCTTGGTGAATGCAAATGGAAAGAGAATGTGAACGGTAAAGATGTTCTGAATGAATTAAAGGAAAAGGCAAAAGATTTAAACTGGAAAGGAAAAATGGAATATGCTGTGTTTTCAAAATCTTTTTCAAAAAGACCTGAAAATGCTTATTCATACGATCTTGCAGATATTGAAAAATTTCTCGATTAATTATTGTATTTTCTAAATTCTTTAAAAGATAGTTTTATATTCGTTATTTAATTTCGGATTTACATGTATCCTGTAATAAACGAAGATTACTGTAAGGGCTGTAACCTATGCATAGAGGTATGTCCTAAAAAGGTTTTTGAAAAGAGTAACAGGATTTCCCCAAGGGGTTACATTGTTGCTGAGGTGAAATACAAAGAAAGGTGCACAAACATTAACCTTAAGGCTAATGAAAAGCCCCTTTGTGAAATATGCTGGTTAACCTGTCCTGAACATGCAATAGAATTTAGGGGTGATTGAAATGTTAAAGCCTGGTAGGTATTTCCTTTCCGGTAATGTTGCTGCTGCCGAGGCTGCTCTACTTGCTGGATGCAGGTTCTATGCAGGTTATCCAATAACACCATCGAGCGAACTTATGGAACACATGGCGCACAGAATGGAGGAAGAGGGTGGAGTTTTCATACAGATGGAGGATGAATTATCCGCAATAGCTGCGGCCATAGGAGCTGCATGGACAGGAAAAAAGTCCATGACAGCCACATCCGGTCCGGGATTTTCACTAATGCAGGAAAATTTAGGATACGCTGCAATGACAGAAACACCTGTTGTTATAATTGATGTTATGAGGGGTGGTCCATCAACAGGCCAGCCAACTGTTGTTGCACAGGGAGATGTTATGCAGAGCAGGTTTGGTTCACATGGTGATTATGAAACAATTGTTCTTGCACCGAACTCCGTTCAGGAACTTTTTGATTTAACAATAAGGGCATTCAACCTTGCTGCAATGTTCAGGAATCCTGTTATTGTTCTCTCCGATGCGGAGCTGGCACATATGGTGGAGAAGATCGTTGTTCCTGAAAAGATAGATGTTGTGAATTACAATGAAGTGGAAATAGATCTTGTCCCATCCTTTGTACCTGTTGGTTATGGCTTCCATGTTGCTGTTACAGGATTAACACACAACTTCAAGGGATATCCAATCACAAACGATGTAAAGGTTCACAGGGAACTTGTAACAAGGCTTGTTAATAAAATAAGGAAGCATGAGGAAATGATATCCGATGTGGAAATAATTAATCCGGATGCTGAAACAATTGTTGTTTCTTACGGAATTTCATCAAGGGCAGTTTATCCACTATTGAAAAACAAAAATGTAGGTCTTTTCAGACCTAAAACGCTATGGCCATTCCCGGAGAGCAAATTCAAGAATATTGTGAAAGATAAGAGAATAATCGTTTTAGAAATGAACCTGAAAGGTTATGCATTGGAGGTTGAAAGGGTTGGTAGAAAATATGGGGCAAGGGATTTTGAAACAATAAACATAATTGGTGGTGAGGTACCACAGCCAAAGCATATTGAGGAGGTGCTTTGAATGGACTTCTTCGATTTTTACAGGAAGGATAGATGGCCTCATCAATTCTGTCCGGGATGCGGTCTTGGAACAATAATGAACTGTTTATACAAGGCTTTCTCAAATCTGAACCTTGATATTAACAGGACAGTTTTTGTGAGCGGAATTGGATGCACAGGAAGGGTTCCCGGTTACATTAATGCCGATTCTTTACACACAACACATGGAAGGGCAATTGCATTTGCAACAGGAATTAAACTTGCAAACCCTGACCTTAATGTTGTTGTGATAAGCGGTGATGGTGATCTTTTTGCAATAGGTGGTAACCATACAATACATGCTGCCAGAAGGAATATAGGTATCAAGGTTATTGCTGTGAATAATGCAAACTATGGATTGACTGGTGGACAGATGGCACCAACAACACCCTACAACATGATAACAACAACAAGCCCGAATGGAAACAGGGAATATCCATTCGCACTTGCGGATCTTGTTGCTGCAGCAGGTGCAAATTACGTGGCAAGATGGACAACAGCACACCCAAACCAGCTTGTTAAGAGTATAGAACAGGCTTTCATGACAAAGGGTTTTGCATTCATTGAGGTTGTTTCACAGTGCCCTGTGAACTTTGGAAGAAGGAACAGGATGGGTGATCCTGTTTCCCATCTAAGATGGATAAAAGAACATTCCATACCCCTATCCAAGGTTGAGTTTAACGTAAAATCACCGTACGATGTCATGGATCTAAACACAAGGGGAATGTATGTTATAGGTGAACTTGTGAAGAGGGATAGGCCCGCCTACTGTGAAAAGGAGGAGGAATTGAAGGTAAAACCACCATCAGAATGAAATGATAATAAATGTTGATTTTCACATACATTCCTATTTATCCGGTGCAACAAGCAAAGACATGAATATAGATAACATTTCGTTCTACGGTTCATTAAAGGGCCTTGATGTTATTGGCTCGGGTGATATACTCAACATAAAATGGCTTAAAAATTTTGAAAACATGGAAAGGATAGATGATGGAACATTCCTTTACAGGAAAACAAGGTTTATTCTTACATCAGAAATTGAGGATATGAATAGGGTGCACCACATACTTTTCTTTCCCTCAATATCCAAGGTTTATGAAGTTAGAGAAAAATTTTCAAAAAGTTCCCAGAACATGGATACTGACGGTAGACCGAAAATAAGACTTGATGGTGCAGAAATTGCTGAAATTTGCAAGGAAAGTGATGTTTTAATCGGCCCCGCACATGCCTTTACACCATGGACATCCTTATACGCCTACCATGATTCAATATTTGATGCCTACAAGGATTATACAAAATATGTAAAGTTCCTTGAACTTGGCCTGAGCGCAGATACGGACTATGCCGATAGGATCTCTGAACTGAAAGATATTGTTTTTTTATCAAACTCAGATGCGCACAGCTATCATCCTAACAAACTTGCAAGGGAATTTAACAGGATAAATGTGGATGATGCAACATTTGATGAAATTAAAAGGGCCATTGAAAATAAAAGAATTTACATGAACATTGGTGTTCCACCTGAGGAGGGAAAATACAACGAAACAGCGTGTACAAGATGTTATACACACTATTCACTCGATGAGGCAAAAAAATTTTCATGGAGATGTCCCAAATGCAAGGGTATAATTAAAAAAGGTGTTAAGGACAGGGTAAATGAGCTTGCAAATTACGATAAACCTGTTCATCCGGAGCACAGACCTCCATACCTCAGAATAATACCCCTTATTGAAATTATTGGAAAAAGCATGAACATAAACCCATTATCAGAAAAGGCTGAAAACATATGGAATAAAATTGTCACAAAGTTCGGTAATGAAATAAATGTACTTGTTGATCTACCAATAAGGGAAATGAAAAATGATATGGACATGAAAATACTGAATGGTATTGTTGCATTTCGTATGGGAAAAATAAGAATCGATGCTGGTGGAGGGGGCAAATATGGTGAAATACATATACCGGAAATAATAAAAAATGATCTGAAAAACATAATTGATCTTGATTATTTTTGAAAAATGGAAAATATTTATTTGTAAAGAGGTTATTGTGTTTTTGATGATGAGGATAAATGAGAGACAGATACAGAGAATGATGAAACAGATGGGCATGAAAACAGAGGAGATAGAGGCCACAGAGGTAACAATAAAGGGAAAGGGAAAAAATTATGTCATTAGGAATCCAAAGGTAACAATAATAAATGTTCAGGGTGAGAAAATAATACAGGTCATGGGTGAGATAAGCGAAGAGGAGGGCGAAAAATTACCCTTCAGCGAGGATGATATACAGCTTGTAATGCAGCAGACAGGATGCACAAGAGAGGAGGCTGAAAATGCACTTAAGGAAACAAACGGTCAGCCTGCTGAAGCAATAATCAAGATACTGAAGGATCATGGACATCCTTGATGATGTTCTGTTGAAGGTCAAACCAGCGGATGATGAAAATAAAAGGTTAGATGAAAGTATAAAAAATGTTATTGAAAAAATAAAGTATCATTTGAATAACATTGATGCTGATCCGATTCTGGTTGGAAGTGTTGCAAAGGGTACACATTTAAAAAATCCTGATGTGGACATTTTCATCAGGTATTCAACACATTATACAAGGGAGTTCATTGAAAAAAATACACTTGAAATTGGATCCATGGTTCTTGAAAATCCGGTAAAAAGGTATGCCGAACATCCCTATGTTCATGGCTATTTCAATGGCTTTGAGTTCGATATTGTTCCATGCTACAGGATAGAGGATTCAAAACAGAAAATCACAGCTGTTGACAGAACACCATTCCATACAGAATATATAAAGAAAAATATGAATGAGGAAATGAAGGATCAGGTAAGAATACTTAAACAGTTCCTTAAGGGAATAGGTATATACGGGGCTGAGGCAAAAATAGAGGGCTTTTCAGGATACCTTTCTGAACTTTTAATATTAAAGTTTGGTACATTCATGGATCTTATAAAAAGTGCATCAAGATGGAGGGCATATAAAATAATAACTATTGAAAAAATAAACCAGAAAAATCTTTATGAAAAATTCAAAAATCCTCTTATTGTTATAGATCCTGTTGATCCGAAAAGGAACGTTGCATCCGCATTATCATTAACAAACTATTCAATGTTCATCCATGCATCAAGGGAATTTTTGAAGAATCCTTCAATGAAATTTTTCTTTCCATCGGAGCCAAAGGCCGGGGAATTGGATGGTAGGGATACAAAGATTCTGCACATACACTTGAAGAAACCTGATCTTGTGGATGATATACTTTATCCACAGATAAGAAAGTTTGAAAAGACATTGTTGAATAACCTTGATGAATTCCAGGTAATGAGATACTATTATTATGTGGATTCTGAAATACACATAATAATTGAATCAACAATACTTGATTTACCGAATGTGGAAATAAGAACAGGTCCACCTGTCTGGAGTAAAAATTCGGAAGATTTTTTAAAAAAATGGGAGAAGAAGGCATTATCAGGACCGTACATAAAGGATGGTAGGTTCTATGCTCTGATTCCCAGAGAAAGAAGATCCATGGAGGAAAATATTTTAAGAATAATAAATTCTAACAGTATCGGAAAGGATCTTGATAAAATAAAAAAAGAAATTAAAATTGAAAGGGGAACTGAAAATATAAATAAAATAGAACTTACAAAATTTTTAAAGAGTAAATTCCCATGGGAATATTGAAAAGTTCAAAATGGGAATGGAGGGTTTATTGCAATTATCCAGAATGTTAACCATCCAAGGATATAAATTATAATATCGTATGTGAGTGATCTTCTGTCAATTTCAATTTTCATGAATCTAATTATGTAGGGAATTAAGAATGCGAATGCTATTCCTGCAATGTATGAAAGTGGTAAAAGTCCAATGTACTGTAAAAATGCTGAAACGAATCCCAGGATTATTCCGAAAACGTATGTAATAACAACTCCTTTACCCTTTGAAATCTCCCTTTTAAGGAATGTTTTTTCATCCAGCTCGGGTAATTGAAAATCTTCCTCTTCTTCCTTCTTTTTTGCCATTATTTTTCACCTCATGGCCGATGCAAGTTCCTTAATCGCGGTGTAAGGATCCTTTGCCTTTGTTATTCCAGAGGCAACAAGAACACCCTCTGATCCCAGTTCAATTGCCCTTTTAACATCCATACCATTTTTTATGCCAGCGCCGGTAAGAACAATTACATTTTTATTAATTTTTTTAACTTTTTCCACACCATTTTTTATAAGTTCAGGCCTGGCTGTTGAAACTGAAACATTTCCACCTATAAGTTCAGGCGGTTCAATAGCTATAAAATCTGGTGAAAGATATGCTATGGATGATGAAATTTCATCGTTAATTGCGCATACAAGCGTTTTCATGTTCATTTCCTTCGCTTTTTTTATTACATAATCAATATGTGAAATATTTACCTGGTTCTCAGAATGGTTTATTATTACACCGTCGATCTCCCAGTCCCTGAGGTTTTCCACTGTAATTTTACCTGTGTAACTGCCAGGAGAAATAGAATCAACATGCTGGGCAAAAACAGGTATTGTTACATTTTCCTTCACCTTCACAAGATCAACAAAACTGGGTGCAACAACAATTTCAACACCAAGTTCAAAGGATACTTTCTCAGCATACCTTGCAATTTCAATCGCTTTTTTTCCAGTTGATTCACCGTATGCTTTAAAGTTTATTACAAGGACAGGTAAGTTCATGATTAAGCTAATTAATATTTATTATTAAAAAATTGTCATGCTTTCATTATTTTCCTTTTTAATGCTTATTGTATGGTCTGCAAAATTCTCAAGTTCCTTCTCATGTGAAACTATTATTATCTGGTCCGTGTTAATTTTTTCGAACACACCGTTCATGTTTGATATTTCAGCCTCACTGAAACCATCCGTTGGTTCATCAAGTAATAGAAAGTTTGTTTCAAGGTTATGGAATTCCTTCAGCATTGAATTTAGAGCAAGCCTGTATGAAAATGCCAATGCTGTGCTTTCACCACCGCTCAGGCTTTCATAACTTACCCTGTATCCATCAATGTAAACAACAGGTGAAAAATCATCAAGGAGATCAATATCCCATGACCTTTCAGGTAAAAGAACATCGATCCATTCCCTCAGTTTTTTTGTGAGTTCCATCCTTATTTTCTGTATCCTCAATTCCCTTAAATTTTCAACCAATGGTTTGAATGTTTTATCCATCCATATCAGAAAATTCTCAAGGTTTCCCTTTTCTTTTTCAAATTTGAGCAATTCCTCATAATTCCTAGTTTCCCTTGAAAGGTTTTCTTTCAATTCTGAAATCTTTCTGTTTTGCTCATCAAATAACGTTTTCTTTTGCATTATTTTTTTATCAATTTCATGGTATTTTTCTTCAATTTCTTTATGAATATTTTCATTATAACCAACTTTTTTAATTTCGTTCTCAATATACAGAATCTTTTCATTAATTTTCATTATTTCATTCTCAATTTCCGAGTATTCATTTTTAAGTTTGTTTATTTCACCTTCCATCTCAAGCAATCTCTGGTATTCGTCATGGTACCTTTCCAGTGCTTTTATTTCATCCTTCAATTTTTTTATTTCAGAATCAATGTTTTCATATTTTTTAATCTCGTTCCTTTCATTTTCAATCTTATTCATAATCTCCGGAATTTTCTCAACATCTTTCCTTATATTTTCAATCTCCTTTTCATATCTTACCTTTTCAATATTTAAACTGTTCAGTTCTTTTTCATCATTCTTCAAAGATTGAACAATTGAATCAAATTTCATTTCCCTTAAATTGTTTGGTAGGCCATCCAAGTATTTTTTGAGGGATTCTATGTTTACTCCCATCAAACTCAATTCATTCAACTTTTCATTATACCAATCCTTTATTTCATCCTTCAATTTTTTTATTTCAGAATCAATGTTTTCATATTTTTTAATCTCGTTCCTTTCATTTTCAATCTTATTCATAATCTCCGGAATTTTCTCAACATCTTTCCTTATATTTTCAA
>JAVRLJ010000038.1:0-8891 GCA_031961585.1 Thermoplasmatota archaeon
TCCCGCAGCACATTTATCGTTTGTGAGAAAATCCTGTATTACCTTATTTCTAACATAGACAATCTTATAGTCCTGACCACCTATATCTAGAAGAGTAAAATCCGAAAGGTCTGTCTGATATATTGCACCAAGAACATGGGCCCTTATTTCAGGTATTGCCTTCAAAGTTTGAACTGTGAATCTTCCATAACCTGTTGATATGGCATCTTTTACCTGATTCTTTCTTTCTGAATAAATGAATTTTATTGTTGGCAGTATTTCCTTATCTATTAAATCCTCATCCATCTGGACGATCTTCGTTGTTGTACTGCCAACATCAATTCCGGTTATCACAAAAAATACAAAATAGGAACTTATTAAAAAATTTGATGGAAAAGGTTTATTCGTAGTAGGATGGTGGAACCTGTTTCAGGTTGTTCCTTATTGCTTCAACACTCTTCATGAACTTTTCTTTTTGTTCGGGTGTGAGATCAACCTCTATGATCTTTTCAAGACCATTCTTTCCCAGTATAACAGGTACTTCAGCAAAAACATCCCTAACACCATATTCTCCATCAAGGTATACGCTTGCCTCCAGTGCAATCTTTTTATCCCTCTTTATTGCATCAACCATCTGGAGCAAACCTGCAGCCGGACCCCAGTTACTGCTGAATTTTCTGAGATTTGTTATCTGTGCGCCAGCATCTATTGTATCCTTAACAACTTTAGAATACTGTTCATCACTTAAGTATGATTTTAAGCTCTTTCCATAGACCATAGATAGTTCTGGAACTGGATACATGTTCTCTCCATGCTGTCCCAGAACTAGAGGAATTATTGCTGCAGGTGAAATTCCTATGTACTGTGATGCATAAAATGCCATTCTCCTTGAATCAAGAACACCACTGAAACCAATCACCCTGTTCCTTGGAAACTTAAGCTTTTTGTAAAGAACCATGACCATTGCATCAAGAGGGTTTGTTGTTATTATAACAATTGATTCGGGTGCATATTTCTTTATTTTTTCAGCCATTGATGCCACAATTTCAGCATTTTTTGCTGCCAATTCTTCCCTTGTCATTCCGGGTTTTCTTGGAAGACCCGCTGTTACTATTACAATATCGCTTCCCTTTATATCCTCATAGTTGTTGGATCCTTTAACTGTTACGGATTTTCCAAGTATTGATGCTGCATGGTTCAGATCCAGAGCTTCGCCCTGTGGCAACCCTTCAACAATATCCACAAGAGCTAAATTATTATCAACCTCTCCAAGCATAAGAAATGCTGCTGTGGATGCTCCCACTCTTCCGGAACCTATAATCGATATCATAATTTAATTAATGAAATTCACTATAAATTTTTTTCCTCAACAACGGTATTGCTCAGTGTACCTATCTTTTCTATTGTTAGATCCATTCTATCCCCAACCTTAAGAAGCACTGGTGGTTTTCTTGCAAAACCCACACCACCAGGTGTTCCTGTTGAAATAATATCACCCGGTTCAAGTGTTAAAACATTGGATATGAATTCTATCAGAAAATCTATTTTAAATATCAGATTTGATGTGTTTGATTTCTGCCTTATTTCACCGTTTATTTTTGTTTCCAGGCTCAAATTATGTGGATCACCTATTTCCCATTTATCCACCAGAACAGGTCCAATGGGTGCAAAAGTATCAAAACTCTTTCCCACGAACCATTGGCCCGCATACTTAAACTGATGATCCCTTGCACTAACATCGTTCATGATCGTATAACCTGCTATGTATTCATATGCATTTTCTTTTTTAATATACTTTCCTCTTTTTCCTATCACAACAGCAAGCTCCACCTCATAGTCAAGTTCCCTGACAATTTTTGGATATACAACAGGGTGACCATGACCTGTTATTGATGTTATGGATTTTTCAAACCAGACCGGCTCTTCAGGTATTTTCTGTCCAGTTTCCCTTGCGTGATCCATGTAGTTTAATCCAAGTGCCATGATCCTTTTTGTTTCCACAGGTGGATCAAGCCTTTCAGGTAAATTCATTGTAAAACCATTTTTCTCTATATCCTTTTCCATTTCTCCTATCCATTCCTTATCCAAGAGATACTCAACCTTAAAATCACCAATTGGCAGAACCTTTTCCTTCACTTTTCCATAGTAAATATTTCTGTACCTGAAAATTTTCATAATTCCTTAATTCTATATACCATATTAATAACTTTCCAATTTTAAACACAATAAGTTTAAAATATCAATCAAATATTCTTCAATTATGATCCGTGTGGATGAATATGAAAGCTATGCAATTCTTACAATAGACAGGGAGGATAAGGCAAATGCCCTGAACTTGGAAACAATTGAAGAAATAAGAAAAGAACTGGAAAGACTTGAAAAAAATAAAAATATTGTTTCTGTTATCATAACAGGAAAGGGAAAATTCTTTTCTGCGGGTGGCGATCTGAGGGAAATGCTCACACTTGATGAGAATGGTGGAAAGGAATTTTCAAAAAAGGGACAGGATCTAATGGATTACATTGAAAATAGTGATAAGATTTTCATTGCCTGTTTGAATGGACCTGCATATGGAGGTGGAATGGAGTTATCACTTGCCTGCGATATAAGGGTTGCAGGGAAGAATGTGAAAATGGGACAGACAGAAATAAATGTAGGTCTTGTTACGGGCTGGGGAGGTGCGGAAAGGCTGATTGAAAATGTTGGCAGGGGACTTGCAAAGTTTATGCTTTTAACAGGCTATGTGATGAGCGCTGAGGAGGCAAAAAATTTAGGAATAATTCATGTTATTTCTGATAATCCACTTGAGGATTCAATAAAAATCGCAAAGGATCTTGCGAAAAGAAACAGGGAATCTTTGATTTCATACAAAAGGATGGTAAGGGAAAATTCATATTTCACTGAGAGGGAAGAATTTGGTAAAATTGTTTCTTCAAAGAATGGTAAGGAAGCGATAAGCGCATTCCTTGAAAAGAGGGAACCGAGATTTACATGATACTTATTCACGCATGCTGTGCACCATGCGTTTCTTCAATAATAAAAAATATGGATGAGGAGTTCACAGTATTCTGGTACAATCCAAACATTCATCCATACAGGGAATATTTAAGAAGAATGAATACGCTGGAAAAACTGAGCAGGGAATGGAACTTCA
Organism: Thermoplasmatota archaeon; assembly: GCA_031961585.1. GTDB lineage: Archaea > Thermoplasmatota > Thermoplasmata > Thermoplasmatales > ARK-15 > JAVRLH01. The sequence continues at coordinate 3,134 of JAVRLJ010000038.1, forward strand.
AGGTTATTTATGATAAAACGTACAATCTTCAGGAATGGATTGAAAAAACAGCCATATTAAACAAAAAATCTGATGTGTTAAGATGCAGATACTGCTATGCGGATAGGCTTGATAGAACTGCAAGATATGCAAAGGAGCATGGATACAGGGCATTCACAACATCCCTGCTATATTCACCCTACCAGAAACATGAAATAGTTAAAGAAATTGGAGAGAATGTTTCAAAGAAATATGGTATAGAATTTTATTACAGGGATTTCAGGGAATTTTTCCCAATGGGTAATGAGATTGCAAAATCTCTCGGTCTATACAACCAGGGTTACTGTGGATGCATATGGAGTGAGTTTGATAGATATGGTAAAAGCGATAGTGAGTAGGGAAGATTTCAGCATAAATGATCTTACATCGGAATTGATTAAAAAAGATGATGGGGCGATTGTTACCTTCATTGGAACAGTGAGGAATAAAAACAGGGATAAGGAGGTTGTAAAGATAATCTATGATGCATACGAACCTATGGCAACAATGGAAATCCAAAAAATAATAAAAAAGGCTATGGAAAATTACAGAATTGATGATGTCATTGTATATCATAAAATTGGTGAATTTTTACCAGGTGAAAAGGTTGTTTTCATAGGTGTTTCATCCGCACATAGAGAGGATGGTTTCAAAGCCTGTAAATTCATAATAGATGAAATAAAGAAATCCGTACCAATATGGAAAAAAGAGTTTTATCATGATGGATCACAGTGGCTTGAAGAATGAAAATTAGGTTAAGCAAAAAGGTTATAAATGAAACATTTTGATCATGAAGGGATCATAAATTATAAATATTCCATAAACATCCCTTTTCTACCTATGATTGAATGAATGAAAGAGGTGAAATATATGGCAAAACCACAGTATGTAAGATTCGAAGTGCCAAAGGATCTACAGGATAAGGTGCTCTCAAATCTGGAAGTAGCAAGTACTTCAGGAAAGATAAGGAAGGGAACAAATGAGGTAACAAAGGCTATTGAAAGGAACGAGGCAAAACTTGTGATCATAGCGGAGGATGTTAATCCCCCAGAGGTTGTGGCACATTTACCCTATCTGTGCGATGAAAAGAATGTTCCATACGTTTATGTTCCAAGCAAGGGAGAGCTTGGACAGAGGATAGGGATAACATCAGCAGCAAGTGTTGCAATAATTGACTTTGGCAAAAGCGAATCTGAATTTAAAGGAATAATTGAGGAAATTTCAAAGTTGAAGAAATAAGGTGATTAAAGATGCCAGATGAGGCCACACCGGCTGAAGTTGTCGAAATAATGGGAAGAACGGGAATGACAGGTGAAGTTATACAGGTGAAGGTAAAAATACTTGATGGTCCGGATAAGGGCAGGATTATAACAAGGAACATTATCGGACCCGTTCAGGTAGGGGACATTGTAATGCTAAGGGAAACTGCAAGAGAAGCAAGAAAACTTATTGCCAGGTGAATACCTATGGTTGTTAAAAGGTACTGTTCATTCTGCGGTAAGGAAATAGAGCCGGGGACTGGCAAAATGTACATAAGAAAGGACGGTACAATATTATATTTCTGCAGCAGCAAATGTGAAAAAAACATGCTTGAGCTGGGAAGGATACCAAAGGAAGTAAGGTGGACAAGGGCCTTCAGAGAAGAAAAGAATTTAAGGATACACAGGGTGAGTCCGGGTGGAGAGAACGCTGGTAATCCTCAAGCCTGATGCTGTACAGAGGAACCTTGTTGGCAGAATCATAACAAGGTTTGAGGAAAAGGGCCTGAAGATAGTGGCATTAAAAATGGTAATGCTATCAAGGGAAAGGGCAGAGAAACTCTACGAAGTTCACAGGGGAAAGAAATTCTTTGAGGATCTTGTTTCATACATAACATCCGGACCGATTGTTGCCATGATAGTTGAGGGAAGGGATGCAATAAACGTTGTAAGGAAAATCATGGGTAAAACGAATGGTGCTGAGGCTGAGCCTGGAACAATCAGGGGTGATTTCTCAACAGGTATTGAGAAAAACCTTGTACATGGATCTGATAGCCCTGAATCATTCAAAAGGGAATATCCCGTTATTTTTGATGAGAAGGAATTTATTGATTATAAAAAATCGGGTGAAGAATGGCTTTAGATGATAATAATTTCTGATGTGCATTCAAACCTTCCCGCTTTATTAAAGGTTCTTGAATTTGTTAAGGAGGGGGAAAGGATCTTTCATGCGGGTGATGTTGTAGGGTACAATCCATATCCAGGTGAGGTAATAAAAAAGTTCAGGGAATACAGGATTCAGAGCATAAGGGGTAACCATGACAGGGCAATAGTTTATTCTGATTATTCAAACTTCAATGAAATAGCCTATTATGCTCTGAAATGGACTGAAGAGAATTTGAGTAAAGAGGATCTTGATTATTTAAGCTCCTTAAAGAAATCCATGTCCTTTGAATTCAAAAACAAAAGGGTAATCATGTTTCATGGATCACCATGGGATGAGGATCTTTATCTTTATCCGGAGGATGTTGATGAAAAAACTATTCCAGAGGGTTATCAGGTATTGATTCTTGGTCACACGCATGTTCCATTCGTTAAAAAATTTGGAGATAAAATCATAATAAATCCCGGGAGTGTTGGACAGCCCAGGGATGGTGATCCCAGGGCATCATTTGCCAGGATCGATGATGAATGGAATGTTGAAATTGTAAGGGTTGATTATAATATAGATGAGGTGGCGGAAAAAATAAAAGAGAAAAATTTACCATCCATACTTGCTGAAAGACTTTATCTCGGGTTTTAAAGTTCAATCAACAACGTTTTCAAGAATTGTAATTGATGGCTCATATGTTGATATTTTCATCTTTGCGTTGAGTGGGATTATCATCTGATCCGTACCATGTCCGAATGGAAGACCGTACATGGCAGGTTTTTTCATTTTCTGCAAATAATAATAAATAATTTCCTGAAGTGATGGGTTTGGCCCCTCATCTATAGGTATGTGAGTGAAATCTCCAAAAACAAGACCCTTTAATCTATAGAGTATTTTTGATAACCATAATTCTGCCATATATCTATCTATATCGGAAATACTTGTTGCAACATCTTCAAGGAAAAGTATCTTTCCCGATGTTTTTAAAACATATTCAGTTCCTATTAAAGATATAACAAGTGAAAAGTTTGTGCCCGCGCTTATACCTGTTGCCGTACCATCCACAACACTTCCAACAATCCTTGTTATCTGGGGTGTTAGATCAAGAATTTCATCGCTAAGAATACCTATCATATTTTTCAGTATATTTTTATTAATGAATTCAAAGTCCACACCTGGCATCGGACCATGGAATGTTATAAGATCGGTTTTCTTGTTTATTGCAATATGCAATGCTGTTATATCACTGTACCCAACAAATATCTTTGGATGTTCTTTTATAACATCAAAATCTATAAGGGGCAAAATTCTCATGGATCCATATCCTCCCCTTGCAGCAAAAACTGCATCAACACTATCATCCCTGAATGCATCCATGAGTTCCTTTGCCCTATCGTTATCTGGTGCTGATAAATAACCAATCTGTTTTGTTTTCCTGATATTATCACCAAATGAAACCTTAAAACCAATTTTCCTCAATCTTTCAACTCCCACCGTTAAAGATTTAAGGTTGGGTGGACTTGCGGGGGCAATAATTCTAATATGTGCATTTTTCTTCAGTTTTGGCGCTCTCATACATTTATCAATATTACCCATCATTTATAAACTTTATTGGATATGAAAAACAAAAGGATTAAAATAGAGAATTGAAATTGCAGTTTTGTAATGGCCGGGGTGGGGTAGTGGCTATCCTTGGGGACTGTGGATCCCTAGACCCGGGTTCGATTCCCGGTCCCGGCCCTACCTGTAGAGTAAAATTTCCAGGAAATGTTTCAGGTGCTGTGCAAGAACGGGATTATCAGAATATCCACAAGCTGCAAGCTCAGCGTCTGCTATCAATGCCTTCCTATCATCGACAACAATATCCGTTGCTATCAAACCATCCCTGTAATGAACCTCGGTATTTTTTGGTGCCCTCTGTGTTCTTGATGTAATAACAACTATCCTAACATTCCTGTTCTGTGCCTTCTTTATTTCTTCAATTAGATTTTTTCTTATTTCAGCAAGTTTAGGTGATGATAACCATATTTCCCTTTCAGCAAGTTCAAACATTTCACCAATTTTTTTAAGAACCCTGTTTTTACCATAGATTGTGTAAACTAGCTGGGGTTCACCCTTTTCCCCGAACATTTCCTGTGCCAGTTTTAGGTGTGAAAAAAGATCCTTTACCATCCTTGTGTACCTTTCTTCAAGAACATTCAAATCTTCAGGTTTGAATATTTTTGGTTTTCCTGAAACTACCTTAATGAAACCTTTACTTTCAAGTGATTCAAGTACCTTATAGGATGATGTCCTTGGTATCTTGGATATTTTTGCAACATTCTCCGCCTCCCCGCCACCGAGGAAAATTAATGCCACGAATGCCCTTGCCTCGTATTCAGTAAGACCAAGATTTTCAAGGTATTTTAAAACTTCCTTAAACTTTTCCTCAATATCAGTTTCTGCATAAACGTCCATGTTTGAAGAAAAAGTTAATCAATATAAAAATTTTCTTAGATGGTAAATGAAATGCTCAAGGTGTGAAAGGGAAGCGGTCGCTTATATAAGATACAGTGGAGAACATCTCTGCGCAGAGCACTTTATGGAATTCCTTGAAAGAAGGGTAAAGCATGAGTTAAGAAAACAGGTGAACCTGAAAAAGGGTGACAGGATTGTTGTTGGTGTTTCTGGAGGCAAGGACAGCACAACAACACTCTACCTTTTAAAAAAGATCCTTTCACACAGGGATGATATTGAAATAATAGCCGTAACAATTGATGAGGGTATAAAGGGATACAGGGACATTGCAATAGAAAGGGTGAGGGATTTCATTCTTAATCTTGGTGTTGAATACCATATTTATTCCTATAAGGATCATTTCAATGTTACAATAGATGAAGTTTCAAAGATTGATCATGAAATTTTACCCTGCTCATACTGCGGTGTTTTCAGGAGATATTTGCTAAATAAAGCTGCAAGAGAATTGAAAGCAAATTACCTTGCAACGGGTTTGAACCTTGATGATACCGCACAGAGCATAATAATGAACTTTGTCCGCGGAGATCTTGAAAGGCTTGCAAGACTTGGACCCCATGAAATAATAAAGGAGGATCTCGTACCCAGGATACAGCCATTGAGAACAATACCGGAGAAGGAAGTGATGCTATATGCAATTCTAAAAAAGATTCCATTCTATCACGGTACCTGTCCATACGCGGATCTTGCAATAAGAAATGAGTTCAGGAGCGCAATAGATTCTTGGGAGGAAAGAACACCCGGATCAAAATACGCAATACTTTCAACCTTCGATCAGATCAAACCTTTGCTTATTCCTTCCTATAAAAATTTTAAACTAAACAGGTGCGAAAGGTGCGGTGAACCCACCGTTGGAAAGATTTGTAAGGCATGTGAACTCAGGGAAAGGATTGAAAATCTTCAGAAAATGTAACCTGAAGGATTGATTTTTCTCAGAATTAAGTCTGCCGTTAAATTTATTATGCTGTAAAGGTCGGAAACAGCAGGGCAGTATGCGGTTTCCAGTGCACTCAAATCCTGTGCGCTAAGACCAGCTTTTATGGCCAGTGCAATAACATTGATTTCCCTTGATGCATTTTTTCCTATTGCCTGTGCT
>JAVRLJ010000039.1:0-8534 GCA_031961585.1 Thermoplasmatota archaeon
ATTTACTTTTATTATGAAGGGTTTCAGATGCAAGCTTGTTACCTGGAATGAGATAGAAAAATGGGTAAATATGATTGTAAAAAAAATGAAGGAAGATGATTTCAGACCGGAAATAGTTATTGGACTTGCAAGGGGCGGATTGATTCCTGCAAGGTTGATTTCAGATTATTTGCAGGTGAAGGATCTATACGCTGTTAAAACCGAGCACTGGGGAATAACGGCATCACCGGATGGAAGTGCAAGGATAACACAAAAACTACCAATTTCAGTTGAAAATAAAAAAGTTCTTGTTGTTGATGATATAACGGATACAGGTCAGAGTCTGAGTCTTGCAGTTGATCACATTAATTCATATAAACCAAAGGAACTGAGATCGGCAACACTTTTGCACATAACACATTCAAAGTATGTTCCACACTATTTTGCGGAAATTGTTCCAGAAGAAAAGTGGACATGGTTCATATTTCCCTGGAACGTTTATGAGGATCTCACAACAATTGTTCCAAAGGTACTTGAGGAAGGTCCAAAAAGTTATGATAATATACAATCTGATCTTGAAGAATATTTTTACATTAAACCAACAAAGAAAAAGCTGGATGAAACTCTCAATATACTGATTGAAAAGAATATAATTGCTCTGAAAAATGGATTGTATACAAAATTATAATGTTTTTTCAATCGCCTTATCTATTTCTTTCTGAAAGACCGATAATAAAGTTTTGATCATCTCGTTTCTAACATTATCTGGAAGAGAAACAATTCCAAGCTTTGCCATGGATTTTGAAATTTTTGTTGATGATGCGATTTCTTTAAACTTTGCCTCAATGTATTCAACAATACCCTCTTTCAATTCCTTCTCTATTTCAGGATTTTTCCTCAACTTTTCCTTCAGGTATTCCTTCACCTCATCTTTAATTATTTCCCTCATTACTTCCCCTATCATTTCCTCATCGGGTAAAGATTTTTCAACAATTTTCAACAGCTCTTCAAGATCCATGTGTTTTAAAAATCATTGCCACAATATAAACTTATTCCATAATCCTCTCTATCTTCGTTTTTTCACTCACTATTGCACTGTTTCCCGAGGGATCCTCAATTATGATTGTTAATGTTTCAAGTCCATTCCTCATCCTTGCTATCTTTTTCATCCTTTCAATGATTTTTTCTTTATCCTCATTCCTGGAATCCCTCAACAATTGAACCATTATGTTAAGGATCCTTAAAAAAAGGCCCTCCACATCTGATACAAAAGATTCACCCATCACAACAGGATCTATTTCCACACCTATTTCAGGAATCTTTATCCTTGCGTATGGTGACCTTATTACCCTTATTTTAAGATCCTCCTCACCCGAAACTTTTATTTCCATTCTAACGGGATCCTTCTGTTCAAGCAAAATAACATCCGTATGCCTGTAACCGCAGGATGAGCAGGAACTTGTTATTATAATGGATTTTCCGAAGTATGGAATATCCTTCTCTTCAATTGTGTTTTCAAGTGTTTCCTTACCGCATACGGGACATTTTTCCACATAACTTTTCATAGTTGATTTATCCAGTCCTTAAGGTTTCCAGTTATTATAGTCTTTCTTTTCTTTAGGTTCTCAATGTTTTTTGACCCTGTTAAAAACATTGCTGATTTAAGCTCTTCGATGAAAAGTTCCATTTCATTTTTTAATTCTTCATATCCAATTTTTGCAAATTTTATTGCATGACCGGCTATACCAACAAGATCCGCGCCCAGGGCTATAGCCTTTGCGGCATCGTATCCATTTCTAATTCCACCGGAGGCTATTAATTTTATTCCAAGATCCCTGGATTTTACGAGAGAGGCGGGTGATGGTATTCCCCAGTCCCAGAATGTAATGCCAAGTCTTTCTCCCCTTTTATCGTTTCTTTCCTTTGCACGATAGTATTCCACCGCTGAAAACGATGTTCCTGACATTCCAGCTATGTCTATTGCAAGTATACCTGCTCTCTTTAACTTTAAAACAGAGTTTGGATCCCAGCCAGCACCTGTCTCTTTAGCTATTACCGGAAAATTTTTACATAACCTATAAAGCCTTGATTCAATACCTCTTGAATTTCTATCCCCTTCAGGCTGGACAATCTCCTGAAGGAAATTGAAATGAATGTTCAGGAAGTGGGCATTTATTACATCCATAATATGGTAAATTTCATCATCCGATATTGGTTCATCCTTCTGTTTTATTAACTGTGGTGCACCTATGTTTGCTATTCTCACAGGTATGTCGTATTCCCTAACAACAGAGAATGTGTTTTCCACATTTTTATTTTTTAAAAGAACCCTCTCACTTCCAACACCCATTCCAATCTGTAAATCCGCCGCCACCTTCGCAATGTTTTCATTAATTATTTTAGCACCTTCATAACCGCCTGTCATTGCCTCTATTATAATTGGATAGTTCAGCTTTCTTGAGTAAAAATCCGTTCTGAGATCAATTTCATTGTAATCTATTTCGGGCATGGGATTGTGAACAAGATAAACATCATTCCAGTAATTGTAATGTGCGTTAACATCCTTTTCCGTAACAATACTAACATGGTCAAATTTCCTGTTCTCAATCATGGTACCACCCTTGTGGAAACAACATTTTTATTTTCAATTGCCATTTTAAGCCTGTTTTTAACCAGTCCATTCAAAACCATTACATCTATACCGGAAAGGGCCAAAAGGCCCATGATCTTGAATTTCAGTTCCATACCACCTGTAACATCCTTAACGTTGTTGTCGAATGATATTTTATCATTCGCGTGAACCGTTCTCAATAAAACAGCATCATTATTTATCTTTGGATTCTTATCATAGATTCCATCCACATCTGAAACAAATATTACCCTTTCAGGTTTAAGGTATTTGGCAAGGTGGAAAATTATCTGATCACCAGAACATATTGCCATTCCCTTTTTTCTTTCAAGTACAACATCACCATATGTTACAGGTATAAAACCTCTGATCAAATATTCATGGAATTTTGTGTATGGAAAATTTTCACCAACAATATGAAATGAGTGTATGGGCATTGATATAGCAGGAATTCCATTTTCAATCATTATTGAAACAATCCTTGTGTTAAGTTCCTGCACATCCCTTGCAACAATTGAAAAATCTATTGCATTTGAACCGTTAAGTCCGGAATTTAAATTTCTATCACTTGAAACAATATGGCCGAAGGATCCGGCACCATGAACAAGGATGAAATTCTCCTTTGGCAATTCCTTTATCAGCCTTTTAAGTGTTTTCGTCCTTAACTTTTTATAACTTTCCTTTTCTGTTATAACACTCCCACCAAGTTTTATGATGATCATTTAAATCACATTTCAATTTTTTCAAGTTTTGGATTCAGTTTCATTGCCATGAGTCTGAAATTCCTGGCTGCATTTTCATTACCCTTAATCTTTGCAATTTTGTATTTATAATACCAAGCATATGCATTCTTCTGGTTCTTTGAAACATATTCATTGAAAAGCTTTTCAGCCTCATCATAATTATTTTTAACAAATTGTTCAATTGGTTTTATTATTGCTTTCAAATCATCCCTGAATGGAAATTCTTCAGGATTATAACCATTTTTTACCAATTCCTCAAGTATTATTGCATTTTCAACATCAAGCTTTTCCATGGCCTTTTTAAGGTTTTCCCTGAATTCATCAAAAGATACATATGCTGTTATCATGGATCTAAGTGATTCAGGATTATTGGCACTTTCAATTATTTCCTCAACTTTAGGTATTGCCTGTTCAACAATAATGTCCTCAAAAATGTTCTCAGATGTTGAAGGCTTTTGGACCATCATTTCCTTTATAATTGTTAATTCAGGATCATCGGGTTTCAATTTTTCAACCTTTTCTAAAAATTTTTCAGCTTCGTTAAACTTACCCTGGTTTATCAAAAACCTTGCCTTCTCCTTCAAAAGCTGAACATTATCTGGTGAAATTTTAAGGCCCTCATCTATAAGTTCAATTTTGTTTTCAAGCAGTGCAAGCTGTAAATAAATATTTGCAAGAGCCTCCCTATCCCCTTTTTCCTTGTAATATGAAAGTTTGCTGTAAAGAGAATCCCTGTTGTTTGGATCAATTGATAAAATTTTATCAATTATATCAATTCTGTTTTTTGAAATGTTGAAGGCTTCCCTGTACCATTTAATTGTTTCATCAATTTTACCCTGTATTCTGTAAATATCACCCATCAAAATCATTGCATCCTCAAATTTTGGATTCAGTTCAACAGCCTTCTGCAAATTAACAAGTGCATATGGAAGCTGAATGTTCTGGCTTGCAAGTATTTTTGCAATCTGATAATAGGGTTCAGGCAATTTTGAATTGTATTCCTTCACCTTTTCAAAAAAGTCTATGCTCTTTTCCTTATCACTCAGTTCAAAAAGAAGAGAACCTGCCTCAAGGAGAATTTTTATCACTTCTTCTTTGTTATTTTCTATAGCAAGTCTTTCACTCTCATCGGCATCACTTATCAACCTGTGGATTTTCCTCAACATCACCTTTGCCCTTTCAGGGTCATTTTTAGAAAGTTCCTTACCCTCATTAAGGGTGTCACGCAGCATCTGTATAAACGTAGGTGATGGTCCTCTTCTTCCCAACAGTGGCATTTGTTGTATTATTGTATTTCATATTATAAAATCTTCGGTTTTGGATTAGAAACCTTTATATAGAAGAACTTTTTTATCAAAGCCGAGGTGATACGGTAATGATGGCGGGTCAGCCAATACTGATACTTAAGGAAGGTACAAAGAGGGAAACTGGAAGGAATGCAATGAGGAATAACATTGAGGCAGCAATAGCAATAGCGGAGGCTGTAAGATCAACACTTGGTCCAAGGGGAATGGATAAAATGCTTGTTGATTCCCTTGGCGATGTAGTTATAACAAACGATGGTGTAACAATAATGAAGGAAATTGAGGTTGAACACCCTGCAGCAAAGATGATGGTAGAGGTTGCAAAAACGCAGGATACTGAGGTGGGAGATGGAACAACAACAGCAGTCATGCTTGCAGGCGAACTTTTAAAACAGGCACAGACCTTGCTGGATCAGAATGTTCATCCAACTGTTATATCATCAGGTTACAGAATGGCTGCAGAAAAGGCAAAGGAAATACTTGATAAAATTTCAAGAAAAATATCAATTGATGATGATGAAGTTTTGAAGAAAATAGCAAAAACAGCACTTGGAAGCAAGAGTGCAAGCATGAGCAAGGATCTCCTTGCTGATATTGCACTGAAAGCTGTTAAGAAAATAGTTGAGGAAGTTGATGGAAAAATTGTTGCGGATCTCAACAACATTCAGGTGATAAAGAAGCAGGGTGGATCAATTGATGATACACAGATAATTGATGGTGTCATTGTTGACAAGGAGAAGGCACATCCAGATATGCCCGGTATTGTGAAAAATGCAAAGATTGCATTACTGAACGCTGCCCTTGAAATAAAGAAGCCCGAAATAGATACAAACATACAGATCAGGGATCCTACAATGATACATTCATTCCTTGAGGAAGAGGAAAAGATGCTCAAGGAAATGGTGGATAAAATTGCAGCAACGGGTGCGAACGTTGTTTTTTCACAGAAGGGCATTGATGATATGGCCCAGCACTTCCTTGCCAAGAAGGGCATATATGCCGCAAGAAGGGTAAAGAAGAGCGATATGGAAAAGCTTGAAAAGGCAACTGGTGCAAAAATTGTAATGAACCTTGATGATTTAACACCAAACGATCTTGGATTTGCAGAAAAGGTTGAGGAAGTTAAGATTGGAGAGGATCACCTAACATTCGTTACAGGCTGCAAGAATCCAAAGGCTGTATCAATACTTGTCAGGGGCGGAACAGAGCACGTTGTGGATGAAATAGAGAGGTCATTGCAGGATGCCCTGCATGTTGTTGCAAAGGCAATAGAGGATGGAAAGGTTGTTGTTGGAGCAGGAGCGGCAGCAATGGAAATATCCCTCGGTCTGAAGGATTATGCTGCAACAGTGGGTGGAAGGGAGCAGCTTGCAATAGAGAAATTCGCCGATGCAATGGAGATCGTTCCAAGGACACTTGCTGAGAATGCTGGTCTTGATCCAATTGACATGCTCATTGAACTAAGGAAACACCACAAGGAAGGAAATAAGGATTACGGTGTTAATGTAATATCAGGAAAGGTTTCAAATATGTGGAACGAAGGTGTTATTGAACCAATTAGAGTTGGAATGCAGGCAATAGACAGTGCAACTGAAGCTGCAATAATGGTTCTCAGAATTGATGATGTTATAGCAAGCAAGGGTGGAGGAGCAGGAACAAAGCCACCCGAAAAGAAATCTGAGGAGTCAGAATCCTCAGATTAAAAATATTTTTTTAATACCTTTTTTACATTTTCAATGTATTTACTATCAGCTGCAACCATTATATCGTAATCGAATGCTTTTCTCAATTTCAATGCCCTTACTATTTTTGATGCATCATTTAAGGATGTAATCTTATTTCCGTCAAATATGTATGCATCAAGGTTCATTCTTGTTTCAGAAACATATGATGGATAATCTATTATAACATAACCCTCAGGAATATTTGCAGTTTCAGCAATCTCCCTTTCCATCTTTTTAACATTAATTTCTTCACCGTAATTTTCCAAAATTAACACTTTTTTGAAAAGTTTCCTGTACTTTATTCTTAATGCAATCTCCCTGGGATAACCATCCCTTTCCATAAGTGCTGAAATTAATTCTGAATCGTTCATTTTTATTATATCTATTGGATCCATGTTTGCATGTTCGACAGCCCTGAGGAGCATTGTTTCAGCAATCCTTGCTGTTTTGTGAAAGTAAACGGATGAATACATTAACGCCCTTGCAACAACAACACTTTCAAGTGCCTCTATTCCCTTTTTATCATAAACAATCATGTTCCTTTTTAACATCATTGTGTTTAGTATTCTTGGCAAATCTATCACACCATAACCAACACCTGTGTAATGAGAATCCCTCATCAGATAATCCAGCTGATCGGCATCGAGATCACCGCTTATTATACTTTTTAGGTAAAATTTTTCATCCTTTTCTTCCTGGAAAAGTGTTGTCTGTGGATAATTATGTTTTGAATAAATAATGTTTGTAATTGTTGAAACATCAATACCAGATTCATTTAAAATTTCATCTATTCTTTTCCTTTCCATAAAATCCTTTGCAACTATATCCATTTTACCCTTTATGATTTCATTACCTATTTCCATATGATTTTTTCCAGTTTTCTCGATTATGTAATTTTCAAGTGTATGCGAGAACGGCGCATGGCCTATATCGTGTAAAAGACCCGCTATCCTTAACAAAATGATTTCATCATCATTCAAATTTAGATTTTTACCTATTATACCCGCAAGATGTGAAACACCGAGGGAATGTTCAAGCCTTGTGTGGTTCGCTCCGGGAAAAACAAGGTAGTTCAAACCAAGCTGCCTTATGTTGCTCATTCTCTGTACCTCAGGCGTTTCAAGTATTGAGAGCAAAGGTTCCTCAACCTTTATACTGCCATGGACAGCATCATGTATTATTTTGAAATCCTTCATAATATCACATTTATATAGGTACCAGGCCACTGGGGTTGACTTCCTGCCCCTGGCTGGTTATCCCGGCCTATCCTCCATCCCGCACCCCCCCGAGCATCACGGGTCCACAGTACCGCTGCTCCCTTCCGGGCCTGGCGGGGTTCCTGTGGCAAAGGTATGCGGGCATCCCTTTGGATACCGGACATACCACCCCTGATCCCGGGGGACAGAATATCAACGGAATCGAACCGGGAGCCACCCAGGAGCATTCCACCGCCCCCAGCTGTCGCCCCCGCATCTAGACTTCGGGTAACAGAGGAACGCCTAGATCCTCCGGCCAGAGCCTGGTACCGATATTCTAAATGGATCTTCATTAAAAAATTTTTCTCAAGAAATGGGTTAATCGGTTTGTTTTGAAAATACATAGAAATCCATTAATGGAATCATAACATTGCTCTGGTTTAATATTTGATAATTTATGGCTAGGGTATAGGAAATATAGATACACGCTTTCATTAGATATTGCATTGTATTCTAAAAAAACAATTCATAATTCCCTGAATATAGATCTGCGAACCGAAAAAGCCTAACAAGGATCCAAGGATACTTTTCGGAATACCCAGGGTGTTTTCACCTGAATTCAAGATCATTGTACCAAGTGGATCAGCATAATTTAAAAATAAACAATAATTTTGGAATGATGGATAGATATATATTAAATTTAATTGGAATGTGGAATTCGTTATTACATTTATTGGTAAAGGTTTAAAGAGTTCATAGTTTGTGTAATTTTTTAGATCCTTTAATAAAGAAGGAGTTTCATTTTTATCACCAATTAAGACCATTCCATTATAATTTATACCTATGTTAATCAGAGATGTCATGGCAATGTATTTGTTCAATGATACCACATTATACGTTGTACTGTAATAGTATGCCCTGAAGGTTGTTAGGGCAATTTGCCCCTTAAGATATATATA
>JAVRLJ010000040.1:0-8265 GCA_031961585.1 Thermoplasmatota archaeon
AATAAGAAGGGATCTGGGCATCAAGGACTTTTTAGGAGGTTTTTCAATTCTTCTTTTAAGGTATAGGGCGAAAATCAGTATAACAATTGCATATCCAACATCGCCAAGCATGAGACCGAAGAATATTGGAAATACAATTCCGAATATTAAGGTGGGATCAATTTCAAGCGATTTTGGAAGTGAATAAAATTTTACAAAAAATTCAAAGAATTTCAATTTCTTTGGGTTTTCCAGTAAAGTCGGTGGCTCCTCATCCGTTTCTATTTTTCTGAATATTATTTTATTTTCAGCAATTTTCCTTAAATCATTTTCCACCCTTTCCAGATCCCTTTCAGGTATCCAGGCTGTTAGTCCGAAAACCTCCTTTGTTCTGCCCAAAAAAGAATAGGCTTCATACTTTTTTGTTTCTATCTCAAGTTCCTCTGTTATTGCGGATACAATTCCATAAAAATTCTTTGACAGATCCTTTAATCTTTCCATTAATTCCCTTTCCTTAAGGTTAAGAATGCTTTCCTCATTCTTAAGGGTGTTAATTGCATCGTCCGTTGTCCGATCTATGTTTGGAATCAGAAATATTTTAACCTTGTATTTATTCAATGTTTCAAGAACGTTATTTTCAATATCCCTTGGTCCTGAAACAAAAAATTCAAAGTAAGCAGTGGATTTATATGCCAGAACAATATTTTTAAAATTTGAAAGATCCTTCAACAGTTTTTCTCCAAACTCCTTATCAATCCTTCCAAGGAAATAGAAAAGATTTGAAGCATTAAGATTTTTAAGATCTATGCCTATATCTTTTAACATTTGAAGTGTTTCAAGATTATCATCTATCTGCTTCCTCCTTAATTTTATGCTATCAAGGTTTGCTCTAATTGTTGCTATTTCATCATCAATGTTTATTTCTTTTATTTTATTAAATAGATCTTCCTGATCTTTGAAGAAAAATTTTTCATTTATTTCCTGTGGAATCAAAAATTTCTGCAATCCTCTGAATCTTACAAGTAAATCTGTAAATTTTCTAAACTCTTCAGGTGGTGAATCCTGAACGAGTTCCTCAATCTTTTCCTGTTCTATACTTTCTATGTGAAATATGCCCATCTCGTGAATATGATCAATAATCTTTTTCTTATTATCCGATGTGGAAATTACCATTATTTTTGCCATTTTTACTGGCTTCAGGACCACCTATTTCCCTCCCATTATCTGTTTTACAATTTCTTTTATGAAATTATCATCAATGTTTATTTTTTTCAAACTTTCTATTTTCCTGTTCCATTCTTCAACTATTCTATTCTCCTCCCTCTCTATTTCATCATTAAACTTTTTAACCATTTCTTCCCTAATTTTCTCTATTTCATCCTGTGCTTTTTTTATTATCTCCACAGCCTGTTTCTTTGCCTCATCTATCTTTCTTGCATATTCAATATTCGCATTTTCAACCATCCTTGATGCCTCAATTTCCGCATCCTTAATTTTTTTAAGTTCCTCATTAATATCTGTCATGATAACACCCCATAAATTATAGCAAATGCTATTCCAAACGTTCCTATTAAAAGATTTATTTTCCAGAGATTTTTAATCAACCACAGCTTCCACATTCTCCTTCCTCTCCAGATTCTTCTTTATTTTTTTCAGTGTAACAAAGGTATCCCTTTCCATTTCATCAAATTTCATTTTTATGTAATTTGCCTGATTCTCAAGGCTGGGAATTAGAACATTCTCTATTGCATTTGATCTTCTGTTTGTTTTTTCAATTTCCATTAAGAGTTTTCTTATTGAATTTTCAGTTTCAGCTATTTCAAGAACAATTTCATGGAATTGTTCAAAGTCCCTTACTATCTGATCTATTTTTGCAGAAAAGCCTATCAACCTGTACTGAACATTGATTAAATTTTCATCAATTCCTTTTCCACCAAGTTCAGGGATCCTTATACCCATTACATTCTTTGTTTTTATTGATACACCTCTCATTTTTTTGACCATCAATGATGCTGCTTCTATACCTATTGCACCATGGTAAATTTCACCGATTTTCACATCTTCATAGCCTTTTTCCGCAATTTTTTCCAGATCGGATCTGAGATGCTTTGATTTCTGCACTAATTTGAAGAATTCCATGACAAGTGCTGCCCTTTTCAATTTCAGGAGTTCAAGACCTCTCCTGGCAAGTACGATTCTCTTTTTTAGTTTAAGCAACTCCATCCTTGTTGGTTTAACGTTCAGAAGGGGCATTTTCCTTCCTGAACCTCCTTCCATATTTCTCAATATACTCCGCCTTTACCCTCTTAAGTTCACTCTCAGGTATTGATGCAAGCAATTCCCATCCCAGGTCAAGTGTTTCCTCAATTTCCCTGTCCTCATTCTTTCCCTGACCAACAAACCTTCTTTCAAAATCATCGGCAAAATGGAGGAATTGCCTGTCCTCCTCAGTTAAAGCACCCTCACCCACTATGGCGCTTAAACTCCTCAGATCCCTTCCCCTTGCATAGGATGAATATAACTGGTCCGCAACACCCCTGTGATCCTCCCTTGTTTTTCCCTTACCTATACCCTGGTTCATTAACCTAGAAAGACTCATAAGAACATCTATGGGTGGATAAATGTTCTTATGGAAAAGATCCCTTGAAAGAACAATCTGTCCTTCAGTAATATATCCTGTCAAATCTGGAATTGGATGTGTCATATCATCTCCAGGCATACTTAATATTGGGAACTGTGTAACGGATCCCTTCTTTCCCTTTATTCTTCCTGCCCTTTCATATATTGTTGCAAGATCCGTGTACATGTATCCCGGGTATCCCCTTCTTCCAGGTACTTCCTCTCTTGCTGCGGAAATTTCTCTCAGTGCTTCACAATAGTTTGTCATATCTGTAAGAATAACAAGTACATGCATATCCCTTTCAAAAGCAAAGTATTCAGCAGCTGTAAGTGCCATTCTCGGTGTTATAATCCTTTCCATGCTTGGATCCGATGCGAGGTTTAAAAACATGACAGATCTTTCAAATGCACCTGTATTTCTGAAACTTTCAATGAAGAAATTTGCCTCCTCGCTTGTTATTCCCATAGCGGCAAAAACAACGGCAAAGCTCTCCTCCTTTCCAAGAACCTTTGCCTGTCTTGCAATCTGTGCTGCAATTTCATTGTGCGGCATACCTGAACCTGAGAATATGGGTAATTTTTGACCTCTAACAAGTGTGTTCATTCCATCAATGGCGGATATTCCCGTCTGTATAAATTCTGAGGGTTCATCCCTTGCATAAGGATTTATTGCATAACCAACGATCTCAACCTTTTCCTTTGAGAGCAAGGGTGATCCACCATCCCTTGGATTGCCAAGGCCATCGAATACCCTTCCGAGCATGTCATCGCTCACAGGTAACCTTACAATATCACCAAGGAATTTTACAGATGTGCCCTTTGTATCAAGACCGGTTGTTGGACCGAATACCTGAACTATTGCCATCCCCTTTCTTGTATCAAGAACCTGGCCGCTTTTCTTTTCACCATCTGGCAATGTTATTTCAACAATTTCACCGTATCCTGCATTTTCAACATTTTCCACAAAAAGTAAAGGTCCGGCTATCTGTGAAACAGTTCTATATTCCAACATTTTACATCATCCCTGCAGTTTTTCAAACTCTTCTCGAATACTTTGCATAAGATCCTGGAAGGAGGATAGATTCTCCTCCCTTATTTCCTTCATCCTTGAAATCTGATCTCTTACTTTCATTGAAAATATTGTCTTTAACTGTACACCGGATGAAATTGCCTTCATGGCAAGGTCATGGTAAAGCATTATTGTTTTTAACATAAGGTATTGTTTGTTCAATGAGCAATATGTATCAACCTCATCAAATGCACTCTGCTGTAAATAGTCCTCCCTTATCATTTTTGCGGTATCAAGTATGATCCTTTCCTTATCTGGCAGGGCATCTGGACCCACAAGCTGAACTATCTCCTGCAACTCCTCCTCCTGCTGAAGTAAAGCCATTGCCCTGTCCCTCAGTTCATTCCATTCTGGACTAACATTTTTCGCAAACCAATCATATACCATTGAATGGTATTGTGAATAACTTGTTAACCAGTTTACGGATGGGAAATGCCTCCTGTTTGCAAGTGAGGCATCAAGTGCCCAGAAAACCTTGGTTAATCTTAACGTACCCTGGGAAACAGGTTCGGATATATCTCCACCAGGAGGTGATACCGCACCAACTATTGTCACAGATCCCTGTGTATCGTTAAGATTAATAACCCTTCCGGCCCTTTCATAGAATTCCGCAAGCCTCCTGCTAAGGTATGCAGGATAACCCTCCTCGCCTGGCATTTCTTCAAGTCTTCCAGATATTTCCCTCATGGCCTCGGCCCATCTTGATGTACTATCAGCCATCAAAGAAACATCATAACCCATGTCCCTGTAGAATTCAGCTATTGTAACACCTGTGTAAACACTTGCCTCCCTTGCAGCAACAGGCATGTTGCTTGTGTTTGCAATAAGAACGGTCCTGTCCATAAGAGGCCCCTTCGTCCTTGGATCTATCAATTCAGGGAATGTTACAAGTACATCAGTCATCTCATTTCCCCTTTCACCACAACCAACATAGATAACTACATCTGTATCGGCCCATTTTGAAAGCTGGTGCTGTATAACAGTTTTTCCGCTTCCGAATGGCCCTATAACGCAGGCTGTACCTCCCTTTGATAGTGTGAAGAATGTATCTATAACCCTCTGCCCTGTTATAAGAGGCATTTTCGGAGGTAATTTTTCCTTTATGGGTCTTGGAAATCTCACATTCGATCTTTGGGTTAAACCAAAATCCAGAACCTTTGAATTTGTTTCAACCGAAAATACATTATCCTTTATTGTAAACTTCCCATCACCAATGCTCTTTATTTTACCCTTTACACCATACGGAACCATAATTTTTGTTTTCACTGTTTGAGATTCCTGAACGTATCCAACTATTGAGCCTGAAGATACGTCATCACCTACTTTTGCAGTTGCAACAAAGTCCCATACCTTCTTTTCATCGAGTGCATTTGCTGTAATTCCCCTTTTAATAAAATCACCCGATTTTTCCTTAAGAACAGGAAGAGGTCTTTGGATACCATCGTATATGTTCCTCAGAAGACCTGGACCAAGTTCCACTGAAAGAGGACTACCTGTGTTAACAACCTTTTCACCAGGTCTCACGCCACTTGTATCCTCATAGACCTGTATAACTGATGTATTTCCCGTAATTTTTATTATTTCGCCAATTAATCCCTCTTCACTAACAAGAACCACATCATACATCTTTGCATTTTCTAGATCCTTTGCAAGAACAACTGGACCCGATACCCTATAAACAACACCCATTTTTCACACCCCGACATCTATACCAAGTATTCTCTTTGCAAGATCTCTGATAGCCTCCTCCCTTTTTTCACCCTTGAATTTTGGTGAAGGGACAAAAACAACAAGAGGTTTTGTTGTTAAATCATGCAACAAAGTCCCATACCTTCTTTTCATCGAGTGCATTTGCTGTAATTCCCCTTTTAATAAAATCACCCGATTTTTCCTTAAGAACAGGAAGAGGTCTTTGGATACCATCGTATATGTTCCTCAGAAGACCTGGACCAAGTTCCACTGAAAGAGGACTACCTGTGTTAACAACCTTTTCACCAGGTCTCACGCCACTTGTATCCTCATAGACCTGTATAACTGATGTATTTCCCGTAATTTTTATTATTTCGCCAATTAATCCCTCTTCACTAACAAGAACCACATCATACATCTTTGCATTTTCTAGATCCTTTGCAAGAACAACTGGACCCGATACCCTATAAACAACACCCATTTTTCACACCCCGACATCTATACCAAGTATTCTCTTTGCAAGATCTCTGATAGCCTCCTCCCTTTTTTCACCCTTGAATTTTGGTGAAGGGACAAAAACAACAAGAGGTTTTGTTGTTAAATCAACCCTGTCCCTTTCACTCTGCGATAAAAATTCCCTTATACTATCCGATGCAATTATTATACCCACATCCTTTCTTTCAAGAAATGAAATAATCTTCTTCGCTCCTTCCTTTCCATCAACCTCATACCATTCATTTACACCTATTAGTCTATAACCCGTAACAAGCTCCCTTTCACCCACAACAACAATTTTCAATACTTCATCCATTTTAAACCACCTTGATGAGCATGGATTTTATTCTTTCTTCACTTAGACCATAATATATACCATACGCAATTTTTCTCAAATTTTCCCTTTCCGTTTCAAACATTAACAACAAACCTATGATTGATGAAAGACCGGGAGAGGATAACCTGAATGATGATATGTTTCTCTCCACAATGTATCTCTCAAGTTCAATTTCAAACTCCTTTATGTCCTTTTCACTCCTGTATTTATTCAATGCGGATGTAAGATCATAGACGTTTTTTATTTTTTCAACAACATCCTCAACGCTGTTTGAGTGCAAAAGATCCTCCAATCTGTTACCCTTTAAGGATCCTCCCTCTATTAAAAGATTTCTTACATCATTTGGATTCAAACCCGATTCAATGCTTCTGATTATTGTCATTATATTTTTTGTGTCTATCTGGGATGATATTAAATGAAGGATGGGCATTTCATTTCCATTAACAATTCTAATCTTTTCCTGGAGTGTTTTATAATAAAATAAATCAAGCGCAATCAGCATTTCACCAGGATCGCCCGTCTTTCTGTAGGAATCAAGTTTTTCATAAAGTACCTTTCCATATGGGAATTTCAGAAGGAAATTGATTATTGATTCAACATCGGGCATTTCAAGCATCAATCTAAATTCCTCATGGCTTAAAGGACCTGCTATAAGACCTGCTGGTAGATCATGTTCGCTTATAAGGAAACTTTCGGTCTCCTTCACGGATCTTCCAAGGACCTTCGATGATATTACCGTTTTTATGTTCTGAACATCCCATTTACTTATGTAGGCCCTTAATGCATCAAGACCAACCCTTGGACATATGTTAAGAGAAATCTTTGAAATTTTAACAAGGTATGAATTTATTGCCACCTCAACAAGGTTTATGTCAGAATATTTTGTAGAAAAATATGAAAAATATTCTCTATAATGCGTGTCATTCAATGAATTTATGAATTGATTTAGATCCCTTGTGCTAACTAATGAATTGAGTTTTTCAGATTTTATTAAATCGCTTTCAATTGCCTTTGCCCTCGCATATGCATAGGCATATGACAATATTCCCTGCAAATCAAATTTCCCCCTTTATTTTTTCGTATATGGATGATTTAATTTCACTTGATTTTTCATTAAGTATTTCTTCAAGCGACCTGTTTGATCTAATTGAACCATCCCTGCTTTCGACAATTATTCCTCCCAGTTCTTTAAGTGAAGGATCCTCGATTGTTTGGAAATTTCCCTGAACAAGATCCTTTTCTCCAGGTGAAATCCTGACAACAAGATCATTTTCAGGTCTTCCAATTTCCCTTATGGCATTATCCAGTGATCTTTTTATAAACATTCTGTAATCATCTGAATTCCTGTACCTTTTTAATTCATTTTTTATTCTCTGAAATGTTAGGTCAAGTATATTTGCAATCTCATCCATGTACTTTTTTCTCATTTCCACGTTTTTCACTGAAATTCTTCGCATCTTTTCTTCCATCAATTCTTTTTCAATGTTTTTCCTTCCATCCTCTATGATTCTCCTTGCTTCAATGTTTGCTTTCTCTATTATATTCCTTAATTCCTCTTCAGCCCTCTTCCTTATGTTTTCGATTTCAATGTTCGCCTTTTCGTAAATTCCCTTTACTATATCTTCAAGGGACATTTTTTCATCCTAGTATGTGCATGAGTATTATTAGACCGAAGACGAAACCGAATATGAACAGGGTTTCCGGAATAACAAGGAAGAAAAGAACCTGTCCCATTTTCTCTGGTTTCTCAGCTACAACTCCCATTCCTGCCGCACCGATACCTTCCTGTGCAAGACCTGTTCCGATCAAACCACCTGCCATTGAAACGGCAGCTGCAAGTGCATATACGGCAGTAGTCATATCGATTGCCATCTATCAACCACCTTTAATGCGAATGTCAAACATAAATATAAAATTTTGTGATCTTCCCCTTTTTCAATAAGCACTATGAACAGACTCTCCGCAAGTCTGACTGATGTCAGATAAACCTATATAGAGGGGAGTTATTTTGAAGTTTATGAACCCAGAAAATAAACTCCCCTCAATAAACAATGTTAAGGAACTTAAAAAATTTTTC
>JAVRLJ010000041.1:0-8048 GCA_031961585.1 Thermoplasmatota archaeon
CATCAAGAACGATGTATGAAATATTATTCATTTCATTGTAAACAATTTTTTCCATGGTTGAATATTTGAAATCATATTGAAAAATTTTTTTATTATGTTTCCTTTTTTAATTCATGCAGCTTGAGAGGGAAATTAAGATAGATGAAGATCTCATCTGTAAAGTATTGAGGCATTTCAAACTTTATGGTTATGATTATGCCAAATCCCTTGGAAAGGATATAGGTATGAACAAAAGGGATGCCTGCAGGGTTCTAAAGGAATTATATTCGATGGGTTACCTTGATAAAAGGAAAGGGGGTATGCTGAAAAGGAAGGATGCCAAGTTGAAGAAAAGAACGGTCACGGAGCCACACCATACCTATTATACAATTTCGGAAAAGGGTGAAGAATTTTTAAAAAATTGTAAAAATATTATCTGATTTCCTGCATTACCTGCATTCTGTTTGCATCAATAGTCAGGATTATTGTTTCATTCTTTTTTAAAATTTCTGATTTATGTAAAAATTTCATGTACCAGATAGGAGCATGGAGAAGTTCTGGTTCTGCTACATTAACCTCTGTTTTTAAAGAAACAATACCTGTTCTGTGCTGTTTATGCGCCTTCTCATACTGCAATTCTTCAATACCTGTCTTTGCATTTATCATTGCTGCATCCTTTCCTAAATCAGAATTCAGGATCCTTATGTTCTTTGGTATTTTTTTAAGGTCGAAGGGCTGTCTTTCACTTAAATTGAACTCGTAGTACTTTGGCTGGAACACACTCCACCCCTTAACGGCAACAACAGGGAACTGGTAATCACCCTTTATCTGATAATCCCTTTTTATGTTTGTTCCACCACCGACCATTACAAATGCTCCCCTTCCCCTTGTCATCGCTTCTGATAGAGCTATGGATCCTACAATTTCACCAACGGTAGTTGCAGCACTTTCTGCTGTTTCCTCAACAACATAGTTCGTTACCGCAGATCCAGGAACAATCCAGAATGGAACATAATTCAATGAAATTTCCTCAAGCTTTGAATTCTCAAACATGTGTCTGTGTATCAAACTCCTATCCATCCATTCCCTTGCAAGATTGATTGCATCGTTCTGGTCAATGCTTTTTGGTAAGAGCATTGTATGGTTCATCAGCTGTGTCCATCCTTCATTACCAAGAACTATTGTTGTTCCGCAGTATTCGCAGGTCACTGTCATTTCATCGGGTAATGGATGTAAAGGTGCACCGCATGAAGGGCATTTAAGTTCCTTTATTCCGGCCGGTGCTATGGTTATATTTTGCTGCTTTGTTTCCATATGAATATCAGGCTGTTTTGCACCGCATTTGTAACAGAAAACAGCATCATCAGGTAATTCGGCACCACATTTAATACAGTATTTCATTTTCCATCACCTCACAAAGCATGACCACAGTTTGGACAGAACTTTGACCCTGCCGGAATCTGTGCATGGCAGTATGGGCAGGTTATTGTATCTGAAACGAGTTTGAAACCGCAGTTTGGACAGAATTTTGAATCGGCAGGTATCTGTGCATGGCAGTTGGGACATTCTATTGTGTTTGTTTGCGGAGCACCGCAAACAGGACAGAACTTAGCATCAGCATCAATCAAAGCACCGCATTTTACACACTTTTTCTTGTTTGTCTGCTGCGTTACCTGCTGTGTCATCATGCCACCAACACCAATCCCTGCACCGAGACCAACACCAAGACCTGCCATGGCACCGGCACCTCCATTCGGGTTCTTTGCGGCGTCAACAATCGCCTGCCCTGCCTGGTACTGCATGTAATTCACACCAAGAACAGACATTTTTGCCCTTAGATCAATAGCCTGCTGAACATCATCAGGTAAACTTATTGATAAACCTGATATTTTGTTAATCTCAATCCCATACTGATCCATATGTGATGGTGCATTTGCAAGAATGGCCTGTTCAATGTTTGTTAAATTTGCTGCAAGATCTGTAACCCTTAAACCCTGCTGTTTCATTTTTCCCAATGTATCGTAAACAAGTATGACCATCTGATCCCTCAATCTATCCTCAACATCGTTTGATGTTTCAGCGTTGAACGTTCCAACAAACTGGTTTATGAAATTCTCAGGATGGGATACCCTGTACCTGTATTCACCAAAGACCCTTAAATTAACGAGACCGAAATCAGGATCCTGAAAAACGTAAGGTTCCTTGCTCCCGAACTTTCCGTCAAAGAACCTTTTCTGTATGTAATAAACCTCAGCCTGCTGCTGAACACCCGAAAGTAACTGAACTATTTTTCCAACAACAGGTCCATTAAGGGATGTTAGAGCATATCTATCAGGCTTGTCTATGTAAGCGAGAACCTTACCATCCCTGTAAAAGACAGCTATTTCATCCTCCCTGACAACAATGTTATCGTTCAATCTTATGTTCCTTGGAACCTTCCACATTATGTTGTTCTGTTTGTATTGATCCTCCCAGATTATTGTTGTTGCGCCGATTAAGCTTCCACCAGTTCCTACCTTTTCCTTTTTGAACATATTAATCCACCTTTATGTTTTGAATTACGATCATTCTATCATTGAATACCTTATAAAAATCATCAGCATTTTTCATTATTATCTGAATTTTATCGTATACGTTCCCAAGATTGTTTGATAAAACAGTATTGTAAAGATCGTTCACAGAATTCTTCAGATCGTTCGCTTTTGATACAAAGGAATAATCGTAATCATACAGTTTGTCAAGGTTATCCTTTCCTATCCTTATGGCGGGTGAAATACCAGAATAACCCTGCTGTGCATGCCTTACGGATCCTTCAAGTACCTGAAGTTTGGATATAACTGAACCAAAGATTGATAAATTTGAATAAATACCGCGATCAACAAGCATTTTCCTTGTATTCTGCAAAATATTCAATGAATCGTGGATCATGTTTGCTATCTGTATCCTTAGGTAATTATCAGCCTCCCTGATATCCTCAAGACTCCTGTACCCAGCAAAACCAGGTATAAGGAGCTGTATCTTTTTCAGAACACCCCTGCTATCCTCAACCTTTTCCCTTATATCAACCATTCACATTCACCCTTTCCTTGAACCTTATCCTCCATAGTATGAATATTAAGGTTATTATTAAAAATAGTGTAATAACGATCAGATAAATTAAATTTTTTGAAATAAAAAAGTAAGAATAGAGAAATGCAAATGAAGCAACATAATAGATATATCCTAAATATTTTTGAACCTTGTTTTCAGCGAATGCCTGTGAAAAATAAACAATCAATGCAAAGAATAGTGAAACAAAACCCATAAAAATTAAGGCCAAAGGTTCATTTGTGGAAATGAAAATGTACAAAAGAACAATAATTGAAAATATTATGAATATTACTGAAATCAGATAACCAAGAAAATTTTCACTTTTCATTATATTGTTAATTAATTAAAAATATAAAACTTTTGTTCCTGCAAATCTTTAATTGGAAAAATTTTTATTCTTGCAAGATTTTTATAAATCTGTATGGATCCGGATTTACAATCGGCAAAAACATTTACATTAATAGCTATTATATTGCAGGCGGTTTTGCTTGTTTTTGCTCTTATATCTATAAGCGTTTTTACAATAACTTCATCCCAAACGGTGGCTATTATTCACAATCCAAACGGTACAACCCAAAGAATCGTTTCAAGCCCTACTGTTTACATCAATCCTCTAACAATGCTCTTTATTCTTATAGCTGTTTCAATTATCCCGGTTGTAATGATATTCCTTGATTATTTTCTTGTATACAAGCCAATTTCAAAGGAGAGGGCTGAGGAAAGCAAAACACCTTCACTTGTTCTTGGAATAATCCAGCTTTTCACCGGAGGCATAATAGTTGGCATACTTTTAATTATTGCATATGTGAAAATAAATGATGCAATAAATAGAAAGAAATATGAGAGTTTAAATCAACAAAATAACATTAAAAATATTTAAATAATTCACTACATTTGTTAAAATTGTTCATGATAACATTAAGGGATCTTGTGATCTGGTCAATGAAAGAGTACGGTTACAGGCTTGAGAATTATGAGCCAAGTAAGTACCTTTTCTTTACAAGGGATAGTGATTTGATGATTGTTGGTATTTTTGATGAAAAGGTGAATGGTGAAAAGGTACTGGAATTCAAAAGGGATCTCGAGCAATACAAAGCTTCAAAGCATATAATAAGCCTTGAGGGTTATACGGAGGATGCCATAAACATTGCAAAAAGTTTGAACATTTATTTAATATCAAGGGATGAGCTTGAGAGGGATATTGGTGAATACATCCTTACCCTTCTAATTAAGGATCAGCAAAAATTGAAGGAAATACTTGAAATGGACGTTGAGGTGGAGGAGGAGCTGGAAAAGATTGAAACGGACAGTGAAACAATACCAATATTCCTTGAGGAGAAGGGTCTTACAAAAAGAATTATTTCACCTGCGGTATGGAGGGAACAGGCAATAGAGATTGCAAAAAAGGATGTTCAGGGTTTTCAGACTGAACTTATACTTGTTCCCTATTATATATATGAATACAAACTTGATCTAATAATTGAGGGTGTTCCCGTTCCAAAGAGGGTTTTTGGAAGACTTGGTTTCAATGCCCAGACAGGTGAAATAAGGTATATAACAACTGGCCTGAACATTGTACAGGATCTTGATATTGAATATACCGTACAGAATGAAAGGATAAGCAAAAAAGAGGCTGAGAATATAGTAAAGAATGAACTTTATGGAAAATACACCAGGGAAGAGGAAATAATAACGGATAAGGAGAATGTAACAATAATAGAGAAGAGAAAAACAAGGCCAAAGGACGGAACAATAAACGTTTCAATGCTTGGAGTTTATTACTGGCCCTACTGGGTTGTTTCAGGTAGCAGGGGAAAAGTGATGATTGATGGTGTTGATAAAAATGTTGTTCAGAGAAGGATCAACCTGTAGATGGTTTTCTTATAACAATATAAAATAGTATTGCAATTAAAGCAAAAACTGCAATTTTTGTGTAAAATGGATCAATTGCCTGGGCTGGTATATTGTATATCATCATGCCCGTATAATTTACTTTTTCGGAAATAATGTTTGAGTTTACATTCACGGATCCTTCTGTGTAGCCTGAAAGTAGTGTGTAATAATTTGTTAAATGTGAACTGTTCCCATCATCTATCCATTCCGTTATCCTGTAGGGATCCCTTACCATGAAACCAAGTCCGAGATCCTGTCCGGATCCTACCTCAACCGTTAAATCAATATCACCGAAAACAAGGCCATGTGTTGTTGGTACAACTGTTTCAATCCATGCATGCTCGTACCATCCTCCCTGCGTGTAAAGCCAACCAAATTCCAGCCATGCCGGAATACCTATAGCCCTTGACATGGACGCGTAAAGGAATGATAGTTCAGCACAGTCACCGTTCTTTGTTTCCCAAGTTTCCAGAGCGGTCTTAGGTTTTTCAAGGGATGAATAGGAAAGTTTATAGTGGAAGTTTGTGACAATGTAGTTGTAGAGGGCAAGTTCCATTTCAAAAACATTTGTGGCATTTGCCTTTCTAACAATATTCTCTGAAATGTTTTTGAAATATGATGGATCAATAACCTCTTCGTTGAATAGATATTCAGGATGATCGTATTCTTTTTTCAAATATTCAGGTATACTTGAAACATTAAGACTGTTGTATCTATTTACGGGAAAAACGTATGCATGGGTATTGAAAGAGTAATTAAGTATAATATTTTCATTTGAATGAATTATGAACGTTAACCATGTTCTGTTGTATTCATGCATGATTTTATATTCATTTTTTGATAAAACCTTCAATTGAACATTCTGGAATGTATTGTTTGTTGGAACCGTAACATTCAAATAAAGTGTTGATGGTGCTGTCATTGTAACATTTATTTCCCTTATGAAAGAACCGTTCATACCTGATGGAGCTGGATAGGAAAAAATTGATGGAGAATTATTAAAAAATTCATTCATCTGTGGTATTGATGCAAATACAAGAATTGAAAAGGCGAATAGAACAAATAAATATGCCACTATTTTCATCTTAATCTCCTTTTTGAATTTGATGGTAATGCATTTATTTGAATTTTATCAATGTAAAGGAACAGTGGTATTGATATTACAATACCAAATATCCAGAAGAATGGTGAAAAACCCCATACGTACGGGAGAAGGGTTAAATTGAATGCAGTCTGCAACAAAATTGCCCTTAAAAGCAAACCTTCTTTCCTGAATATACCATAACCTATCATGGATGATGTGGAAGAGTGCATTATTACCACAACGAAGGAAAAGATGAGAATGTATAGGTAATCTAACATTTGAATTGAATTATAATTTAGGTAATAATAAAGGAGTGATAAAGAAAATACCGCACCAAAACCAATTCCAAAACCGTAGGAATGGAATGTTAATTCATAGTTTTCCCTTAATTTTTTTCTATTGAAAATTATAAATTTCATTAGCTCGGTGAAAAATGCGAATATTATTAGGAATATGATTGATAGATCAAGATAATTGTAGGAGGAATAATCAAGTATGAGGAAAAATACTGATGCAAAAGCGCCAACAATAAAACCAGTTACTATGTAAATAATAAAGGTTCTTTCATTGAAAAGATCCTCAAACCTTCCCCAGAATAGATAGAGTAAAATGAATGCTGGAATGGCTGAAAAAAGAACAGATAATTCAAATGATATATACATCTTATCACGCCATGATCTGCACTATTATTGTTCTTTCCCTTGCCCTTATATCAAGTTCAATGAAAACTATCTGCTGCCAGGTTCCAAGTGCAAGGGATCCATTAACTATGGGAACATATATGTCGGGTTTCAAAAATGATGCCCTTACATGTGAATGTCCGTTACCATCATGCCACTTTTTCTCATGCTCGTAATTGTATTCCTTAGGTATCAATCTGTTCAGCATGTTTTTCATATCCTCAACAAGCCCTGGTTCAAACTCCATTATTGTTATTGCCGATGTTGTACTTTTTGTGAAAATGAAACAGGCCCCGTTCCTAACATTGCTCTCCCTCACAATATCATCTATCTTTTCCGTAATGTTAATAAAATCCAGTTCACCGGATGTGGTTATTTTAATCTCCCTTGTGATTATCATCAATCATTGTTATTTATTTTTGAATATAAAACTTTACCCTTTCCATTTTCCTTGCATTCAATTTATCCTTTGCGGATGATTTATTCATTGCAATTTCGAGAAAATTCTCACTGTTTATAAGAACAATTATTTCATCATTCTTTCCCTCACCATATGTTCTTACAAACCTCGCATTGTATTCTTTTCCATAAACTATTTTCAAATTTTCATGATCCTTCAATGAAACCTTTTCCCCGGGTATGTTTGTAATTATGTTACCGAATCTATCCATGTGAATTATCGTCCCCTCCATGTAATCCTTTCCCACTACATATTCTTTTATGTTTAATGAAACAATTTTATCAATATCGATTTTCTCAAGATTTTCAGGCCAGATACCAAGGGAAATTTTAGCTGCAACGGGTGCAAAAACATCCCTCCCATGGAATGTTTTACTAACATTTCCCTCCATGTTAATTTTATAAATTTCCCTTACCCTCTCCTTCACAAAGGTTAAAAGTCCATTGTTCGGTCCAACAAAGTAGGAATTGTCTAATTTTGCAACAACACCCATCCTATCCGTGCCGACACCAGGATCTATGACCATTAAATGCACTGTACCATTGGGAAAATAGTCAATGATGTTGAGCAAAATGTAAGCACCGTGAAGGATATCAAAACTATCAACATTGTTTGTTATATCAACAACATCTATGCTACCGAATGATTTAATAACACCCTTGACAACACCCGCATAATGTTCCCTATCTGAGAAATCCGTTGTAAGCGTGATCATAGAGCCACCGCCGGGAATTGAACCCGGGACCTCGTGCTTACCAAGCACGCGCTCCGACCGACTGAGCCACGGTGGCTGTTTCAGTGCACTCCTGCCCTTTTCGGTTATCACATATTTCCCCTTAACCGGGCTTTCTACAAGTCCTTC
>JAVRLJ010000042.1:0-8069 GCA_031961585.1 Thermoplasmatota archaeon
ATAACCATAGCTCTCTCGTTTGGACACGGCGAGTATATGTGTGAAATGGTTGCCATAAGGCAACTTATACGCAGAACAATCGCACTTTAGTGCGAGGGGTATGTCAGATGGGGCCAAATACAGTTATTCTTGGCATAGATCTGAATTTCATGGTGGTCTATCAACTGAAAAAATAGAGGATATTATTGATAATATTGAGAATGAAATTAAAAATCAATTACCGCATGTAAAAAATATTTATATTGAAACGGAAGAGTGATCATTCCCTTATTCTCTTTCCTGAAGGTAACCTGTTGAATATTCCTAGATCGGGCATTTTCAAAAGATCCTCCTTTGAAAATACAGGACCATCAACACATACCCTGAAGCCGTTTATTGAGCATGAATCGCATATTCCTATACCGCATTTCATATATCTTTCAAGACTTGCCTGTATGTTCACATTCTTATCTCCAAGCAAATCTATAATTTTCCTCAGCATCTTTTCAGGTCCGCAGGCATAAACTGAATCTATATTTTCAATGTTAATTCCATCTGTAACAAGGCCCCTTTTACCAAGTGAGCCATCTTCGGTGAAAATAAAAACATCTCCATATTTTTTTAATCTTTCAATGAAAAACGCATGATTTTTATTTTTAAAACCAATCAAAATGTTTTTTTTCTTAAATTCTGATTTTTCTATGAATGGTGCAAGCGAGGCTATACCCGTACCTCCTGCAATAAATAGAGCATTTTCACCATATTTCCTGTAACCATTACCAAATGGTCCACGAATGAATATTCTTTCACCTTCATTCATTTCCGACAATTTTTTTGTACCATTCCCCAGAACCTTAAAGGTAAAACCTGGATGGTCATCGACATAGGAAAAGCTCATGGGGAATTCATCTATTCCTGGTAACCATATCATTGCAAACTGTCCGGGCAATGGTTTTATTGAAAAATCTGTCTTTACTGTAAAAACATCTTCATTTTCCTTGACCTTTTCAACAATTTTAACAGGTATGAACATTATTTCACCGCCAGACCTGAAAAATCTTCAATTTTTGAAAAATTTTCTTTTATCATATAATCCTCAATCCCTGAAAGGATTTCTTTGAAAATATTAATTCCTTTATAATATATTCCTGAACCTATCTGAACCGCATTTGCACCTGCAAGGATGTATTCAACGGCATCCTTCCAGGTTAAAATTCCACCAACACCAATTATGGGTATATCCATTTCCTTTCTAACATCATACACCGCTCTAAGACCTATCGGCTTAATACCCGGCCCGGAATAACCGCCTATAAGGTTGGATAATACAGGTTTTTTTGCATAAACATCTATTGCTATTGCCCTCACCGTGTTTATTAAAACGAGTGCATCCGCTTTACCCGCAGACTTTGCAATTTCAACAATATCCGTTACATTTGGTGTTAGTTTTGCAAAAATAGGTATGTTCACACTTTTCTTTACATCACTTATAACATTTTCAACGGCATCGGGATCCTGCCCTATTTCTGAGCCATAACCTTTAACATGCGGACATGATAAATTCAATTCTATACCATCAACACCATAATCCTCCATAATTTTTGCCAGGTATGGAAATTCATCCACCTTTCCAAATATGGATCCTATGACAGGTACATTCCCTTTTTTTGCTATTTTTATTTCTTCCTTAAAATTTTTTATACCTGGGTTTGCAAGACCCACAGCATTTATCAATCCATGCTCTAGATCAACAACCGCCGGATTGTTATAACCTGCCCTTTCTTCCATACCAATTGATTTTGTAACAATTCCTCCCGCACCCGCTTTCGCTATTCTAAGCATTGTTTCTCCCTGTTCATCAAGTATACCGCTTGCCAGTATGAGAGGATTCCTGAATTCTATACCTGAAACCTTAACTGTAAGATCCATCGAATGGTGTAAAGAATATTGCCCTATAATATTTTTATCTTTTTAAAAAATTATGAAGAATTTTTATAATATTGTATTGAAAAACTTGTTCCAAGCCAGGTAAGCGATATTATGATCAAAAGAATGTTTTTTATGTAAAACAGGCCCAGAAAGAAGATTATTGCAGGTATGATGTAAAGAAGAATTATTCCAAGTATTTCTGTTGAATCCATAAAAATCAAAAAAGAAGGAAAAGTTTTATCCGAAGAGCGCTCCAAGTCCAGCAAGTGCTTCCTCTTCTTCTTCCTTCTTCTCTTCCTTCTTTTCCTGCTTCTTTTCCTCTTTCTTCTCTTCAGTCTGTGACGGTGCCTGTGGTGCAGCAGCTGCGGGTGTGAATGTTGTTGCTTTTATTGCCTCATCAATGTTTATCCCTTCAAGCGAGCTCACCAGAGCCTTGATCCTTGCCTTGTCCGGTTCGCCACCTGCAGCTTTTATTATAGATTCCACTGCCTCTTCCGTTATCTTCTGACCCATAGAATGCAGGATCAGTACACTATACACATATTCCATTTTACATACCTCCTTTTTGATTCATTCCTAACTTATTGTTTAAGTTAGTAGCCTGAACATTTGCCTTTGCCAGTAATATGGGTATTGTTTCCCTGGAGAAATAGTTTATGTTAATGCCAAGTGAAAGTGCCTCAAGGTATGCCTGGGATATAAATATTGGAACCGTTGTTTTTGTGAAATATTTAACGTTGAGTGAAAGATTAAATGCATTCCTTGCAGAGTTCTTTATGTCCTCAATTATCTTGTTCTCATCAACCTCAAGTATCTCTTTATTGTATATTATACCATCCTCATAGAATGCCCTTATGTCAAGCCCAACAGGGATTGGCCTTATATCAAGTTTTGCAAGCATCTGTGCAACTTCCCTGCTTATCTTTTCACCTTTTTTCACAATAACAGTATCCTTTTTTATAACAACCTTTCCCTTCTCAATTGAAGCAGGTATGCCAACCTTCTGAAGATCGCTCACAATCGGTCCTGGCTTAAATTCCGTTTCTCCGGCCTGAACAACAATATCTTCCGGTGCGATCTCACCACCCTTTGGTGGCGATTTTGTTCTTGATTTTTCAACAATTTTTGCAAGTTTAAATGGATTTGAATTACTCAATATAATCGCACTCTGATCCTGTATGAACTTTGAGAGTTCATCGAGATTCTTTTTCTTTGAGGACGCATTTTTTAACGCTATCCCTATCAATGTATTTTTGTTCACTATGAGCTTTGCTGATCCCCTTAAACTCCTTCTTATGTTGTTTATCTCCGTTCCAGGTATACCCCTTATTCCCACTATACCAACAACCGAACTTTCCTCAATAAGTTTTGTCAATTCCTCAACTGTTTCCTGGTTTGCCTTTGAAACCATATCACTTCACCTCTATTTTGAACGCAGGACCCATGGTTGTTTTAACGTAAACGGAATCTATGTTTCCCGTTCCCTTTTCAAGTTTTTGTGTAATCTTCTTTAAAACTTCCTGGATGTTTTCAGCTATGTCCTCAGGTTTCATATCCTTTGTTCCAACCGGAACGTGGAATGTTCTTCTTTCCTTGCTTCTTGCCCTGACTGTTCTTTTTAAGTTCTGAATCAAACCTGTTGGATCAGATCCTGGCTGTATGGGTTTTGGCATTTTTCCCCTTGGTCCGAGAACAACACCAAGCTGTTTTCCAATCTTTGTCATTAATGGGGCCTCTGCAAGAAAATAATCGTATTGGTTGGCGAGTTTCTTTGCATTCCTTTTATTTTCCGCAAGTTTGTCAATGTCTTCAGGTCCAAGAACAAGGTCTGCTGAATTTTTTGCCTTAAGGGCTGTTTCACCTGATGCAAAAACTGCCACCTTTATGGGTTTTCCCCTTCCTTTTGGTAGTATTATTTCTTCATTTATTCTCTTTTTTGGATCCGAAAGATCAACATATTTCAAATTAATTGCAAGATCAACACTCTCTTTGAAATTCCTCTGTTTCGAATTTTCTATCGCCTTTTTTACTGCATCAACGATTTCCTTGTCCATAATTTTTACCTCCTGTAGTACAAGCGAGCCTATGGCTCTCCTACAGTCCTAATTCCTTCAATTCCAAATTGTATTTATACTTTTTCATTCAATGGTTATTTCTCCCTTTCTTATTTTTTCCTGTACCTCTTTTGGATCCATACCTTCAACTGTTATACCCATTGAAACGCAGGATCCCAGGACCTCCATGACCATTGCCTTGAGGTTTGGTGAAAGTGAATCCTGTATCTTCATTTTTGCTATCTTTTTCACCTGTTCAAGTTTAAGATCACCTACCTTGTTTGCCTTTGGCGACCCTGATCCCTTTTCTATTCCAAGCTCCTTTTTGATCAAAGCGCTCACAGGTGGTGTTCCAACTGTTATTGTGTAGGATTTTGTCTTTGGATCAACAGTAATTTTTACAGGTACGGTCATTCCCTGGTAATCCTTTGTTTTTTCGTTTATCTCCTTCACTACCTGTCCAATGTTAAGTCCAAGCGGACCCAGTGCCGGACCTAACGGTGGTCCGGGTGTTGCCTTTCCTCCTTCAACCAGTATTTCTAGACTCTGAACCATTCACATCACTCCTTCTCAAGTACCCTTACCGAACTTGCCTTTACAGTAATTGGTATGGGGACAAGTGATTCAGAAAGTTCAACTACTATTTTATCGTTTGCCATGTCAATTTCAATTATCCTTCCCTTCTCACCCTTGAAGGGACCATCTATAAGTTCAACAAAATTCCCTACCTGTAGTGTTTCTACAGCAGCTCTTGGTGTTAACCAGTGCTCGATCTCTGAAATTTTCATTTCACCCTTAACAACACCCTTTATACCCTTAACATTTTTTATGAATGAAAGTATCCTATCGGGCTGGATCGTTTCAACAAATACATAACCTTTCATCTTTGATGTTATACCGGGAACAAGGATTGAAAATACATAATCTATTTTGTTTAATTTTATTTTGTTTCCAAGATCCCTTGCCACTTCAACCTCCTTACCAGCCTGTGTTTTAAGCGCAACAATTGTACTTATCAGATTAATTTTTACCTTACAGGAATCATCCTGTGAAGGATTCTTTTCATTGAAAACCCTTATTGTCATTTCAGCACTATCTCCAAGAACAGATGACTTTGGTGTAAGAACCTTTATTTTAAAATTGTTGAATTTTCCTGAAAATTTCATTGAAACACTTTCATTCTTTGATGGCAAAACAAGTGTTGAAATTTCCTCCTGTTTTATTTTTTTATCCAGAAGACCTTCACTGTTAACTATCCATTCAAGATCCCTGTCCTGAACATTGAAGTTGAATGAAAGTAAAAGCGTGTAATCTGCCTTTGGATCCGCACCGTTTATCTTTATTTCAAATTCCGCGTATCTTCCGGCTGAGACCTCATCAAGATCCTTGTTACAGCTAACGCTGAAACTTTTTCCTGAATTCTGTGCGATTTTGGTAGACTCAACATTATCATCAATCAATTTCCTCACCTACGGAACGTTAAATACGATGGCCATCAGGTAATATATTATAAAGCCTATAACTCCAATTATCACTATACCCGCACCCGTTATTTCAACAACCTTTATGTATTCTTCCCTTGTTGGTTTCCTTGCAAGTTTCAGTATTCTTGAATATTTTCCCTTACCTACCTGGGAAATTCTGTCCTCGATCCATTCCTGAAAGGATTGAAACTTTTCTATTATGTTCATCTTTAACACCAAATTCATTTACCTATATCAATTTTAATGCCCTCATCAGTGAACGTGTATTTTGGCATATCTTTTATGCCTGTTATAACAAGCATAACGCTCATTTTTCTTCTGTAATCGGGTCTTATTGATGCACCCCATATTATCCTTGCATTTGGATTCATCCTTTCCTGAGCGATCTTAACAACATTATGTGCCTCCTCAACAGTCATATCATCACCGCCAACAACATCAATGAGTGCCCCAGTGGCCTTACTTATATCAACATCAATCAACGGTGAATTTATTGCCTGGTTTGTTGCATTCTCAGCCCTTTTTTCACCATCGCTCTCACCAAGACCTATAACAGCCATCCCGCTGTCCTTCATTATTGTTTTTAGATCGTTGTAATCAAGGTTTATCAAACCTGGTTTTGTTATCATTTCCGTAATTCCTCTAATTGCCCTTACAAGTATTTCATCCGCAAACCTGAAGGCCTTGTTCAATGGAAGCCTTGGAACAACCTGGAGGAGTTTATCGTTTGGAATTGTTATGACTGTATCGGCATTTGCCATCAATCTTTCAAGTCCCCACATGGCGTTCTGGAACCTGTACCTGCCTTCAGAACTGAAAGGAAGGGTGACAACACCAACAGTAAGAGCGCCAAGTTCCCTTGCTATCTTTGCAACAACATGCGCTGAACCTGTACCTGTTCCACCACCCATGCCTGCGGTTATGAAGACAATGTCAGAACCCTGAAGAACACTTTTTATGTTTTCTTCAGCCTCAAGTGCAGCGTTCATACCTATTTCAGGTACAGCTCCTGCACCGAGACCCCTTGTCAATCTTTTTCCCAGGAGGACTTTTCTCTGTGCCCTGGTCATGTAAAGATGGGGAGCATCCGTGTTCATGGCAATAAGTTCAACATCAGGTAAGCCTTCATCCGCTATCCTTGTTATTGTGTTTGATCCAGCTCCGCCGCATCCAACAATTTTTATGTTTGTTTTTAATGATTTTAAAAGTTCAATAAGTTCCGAATCCTCAGGTGTCTGGTTCGTTTCTTTGAATTCCATATTATCACCAATTTAAATATTTTCTATATATTAACTGAATATATAAACTTCACGGAAACTGAAACATAAACCGTAAAAATTATATATAAAAATAGGATACAAAATTTGGTGATGTTTTATGGAAGAAACGCTGGCAACAATTGAATTCCTGATTGATGGGAAAAAGTATGTTGCAAGGCTACAGAGTGAAATGGGAGGTTTGAGGGAATACAAGGGTAACACGCTTGAAGAGGTGCTTACACAGGTAATGCTTGAAATTCAGGATGAGTTTGAAGGTGAGACTGAACTTTGAAATACAAGTACATAGGTATAATTGATCTCACTGCAATCTTTATACTATACACCTTTTCTTTATATCTAAACATCGTTCCCCGTTACATTTTCAATGTTTTTCCCTATTTATTGTTTGTTTTACTTACTGGTATTATTTTATCCATCATTTTTGGATCAAACATAAATGTAAAAATAAGAAAGATGCTTTACAGCATAATTTTTGTTATTTTTTATTTAATTATACTCTTCTCCCTTTATTACCTCTTCATTTTTATGAACCTTGACATTTCAATACTTTCATTCATCTATCTTCTTACATTCTTAACCGTTTTCCTTTACCTGGTTTTACTTTCAATAAGGGATATTTTTGTTGTAATTTACATCAGAGAAAATAAAAAAAGCTGAAATATTTTATTTTTTCAGGGATGCCGAAAAAGCCTCAAGTCTTCCTATTATTGTGAATATTGAACTCCTTGCATGTATTGGAAGGCTTGGATCGTTCAGAAGATCTTCAAGTATGAATATTGCGCCTGCAACCCTTAGATCAATCTCCTCATTTTTGTTTAAAAGCCTTTCTTTCGCTTCGGTAATCTTTTTTCTAAGATTTCTGGGTATTGACTGATCACCTATAAGGTCGTCCATCAGTACAATAATATTATCAAGTTCCTTTGTATCAGCCATGTTCTCAACCTCCTATTTCCCGTTAAAAACAAGACCCCTTTCCTTATAGGATGTAACAACAACCATTGTTGATGTATCCTGAATTCCTTCAAGCTTTCCAACCTTTTCAAGTATAAATTCCTTCAGATCCCTGTAGCTGAGGAATTTCACCTTTATTATGAGATCAAAATCACCAGTTACAAGAAAAAGATCCTCCACATTTGGGCTGTCCCGTAACACCCTTGCTATTGAATCTATTTGGGGTGTATCAACCTTCAGACCAATAAGTGCCGTTATAATATTGCTGAAAACCTGACTCATTACCTCATCCTTTTCATCCATCTTCATCATATGAATCAATATGTTATATCCGATACATATTTTAATTTTATCCGAACATTTTTACAAGGGTTGTTTCTAATTAATAATGA
>JAVRLJ010000043.1:0-7606 GCA_031961585.1 Thermoplasmatota archaeon
AGTAATTCCTTTTATATGGAAATAAAGGTAAATTTTGCTGGTCATGTTACGAAAAAGGAGATTAAAGAATATTATATTTCCTGGCCCTACTATGATGGTAAAGATTACAAAATTCTTCCTTTTCAAATAATGACATATATGCAAGAAAAGTATGTTCAACCATTCCAGGATTTTGTTAAAAAATTCATAGCAAGCGGTTTGCCTGTGTTATACTTTGAGGGTTCACAGCTTGAAAATTACAGAATTTATAAATTGATAAATTTCAGGGATCTTTTACCTTTCTACATGGATCTCTTCAGAAAATTGATTGATCTCGGTCTTGATCTTGAAATTGTAAGGTATGTTGAATATCAATCAACAACACAACCTTAACAGATGATAATTGTTCCTGTGTCCATCATACCTAAATTCAAGGAAAAATTATTTCATATTGAATTTTTATAATTATTTTATGGGAAGAGAATTGAATGATTTAATATTACTTAAAGAAATAAATTAAACCCAAACCTCATTTCTCACTCTGATGCCCTTAATTCAACTTTTTTATTTTTTTAACAGACATTTATAATTTGGAAAATTTTTTAAATTCATCTTTGTTATGCTATATGATAGCATAAATCATGTTCAAATAAAGTGTCAAATTTCGGTATGTATCTATATCCCCTGATTGAAAGTGGGGCAGAGCGGATTTGAACCGCCGACCTTCCGGTTATCAGCCGGATGCTCCAACCAAGCTAAGCTACTGCCCCCCTTTTTCTTCGTAATAATTGAATGATATTTATAACTTTCTTTCCATATCATTATTTGCTAAATTAATAATCCTTTCAATAATTTCCCTGTAGTTCCCGAGGTACATTTCAGGGTTTACTATTTCATCAAGCTCTTTTTCATTTAATTTTTCTGATAAGACTGGATCTGACAAAAATATTTTTTTAAAATCAAGGTTATCTTTTTGTGCCTTTACTGCATATTTCCTAACAAGTTCATGTGCCTCCTGCCTTCCTATTCCTTTTTCAACAAGCTTCAATATTATCCTTTCATCCATTATAAAATATTTTGATTTTTCCAGGTTTCTTTTCATATTCTCTTCTTTAACTATTAGAGTTTTCAATATCCAATCCATTTTGTTCAATATATCATCAACAATTATTGATGCATGCGGTATTGTGAACCTTTCATTTGCACTGTTTGTTAAATCCCTCTCATGCCATAATATGTTGTTCTCGAAGGAAGGTAAAATGAAACTTCTTACAAGCCTTGATAGGCTGCAAACATTTTCAGAAACTACTGGATTCATCTTATGTGCCATGGTGCTAGATCCCACCTGTTTCTCCTCCTCAAAGTATTCCTGTACCTCATCTATTTCTGGTCTCTGTAAATTTCTAATTTCCGTTCCCAATCTTTCAAGTGTGGTTGAAATGTTTGAAAGTATTGAAAGAAATTCCACGTACCTGTCCCTACCAACGATCTGTGTTGGACCCTCTTCCATACCAATTCCAAGGTATTCACCAACATATTTCTCTATTTCCAGTGCCCTCCCTTTAAATCCTGCTCCGGTGCCAACAGCACCCATCATTTTACCCACAACTACCCTTTTTCTAGATTCCTTTATTCTCTGGTAATGCCTGTGAAATTCTGCAAGGTAAACGGCCATTTTCAAGCCAAAGGTTATTGGTAATGCATGCTGTCCATGTGTTCTTCCAAGCATTATTGTATCCCTGTACTTGATTGCCATATTTTTTAAAGTTTCCATCAAATTTAAAATATCATTTTCGAGAAAATTGTAAAACTGATCTAGTTGAATTGCGGTTGCTGTATCAATTATATCGTTGGATGTTGCACCCATATGGACATATTTTCCACTTTCCCCTGCAAGTTCGCTTATGGCTTTAACAAGGGCCATAACATCATGTTTTATTTGGGCTTCGATTTCCTTTACCCTTTGAACCTTAACAATCTTACAGGCATTTTTGATGTTCTCAAAATCCCTTTCACCTATCCATCCAATTTTATATTCAGCATAGGAAAGTGCTTCCTCAACCTTTGCCATGGTTTTAATTTTATTTTCTTCAGTAAATATTGCTTTTACCTCATCCCTTCCATACCTGAACTCAAGAGGACATATCATAGCGCTTTGTAATGATCTTCCTTTTATAAAAACTTACTTCTCACCAACAAAAAACTTGAATTTGTTTTTATATTCAACTATTTCATTAAACCTTTTCTTTACACATTCAAGGAAATCTGGAAAATACCTTTCAAATTCTCCATCAGGTAAAAGATGAAAGGTTGAAAGATACTTTTTTCTTACATTCTCAATGAACCTTTCCCTGCTTATTTTCATCACTGTTGAATATTCTTTTTCATCTATTTTATAATTTTCCGGAAAAAAGGATCTTATTTCCTCATCACTCCTGAACCTTTCAAGGTCTATGCCTAAAAAACTTGGAAAGATATCAAAGCACATTTCCCTTGAAAATTCTTCAATTCTTTCTCTTGTTGATGTTAAAACAATAATCCTTCCCGACTTTTCTAGAACCCTATCTGCTTCCCTGAAAGATTTAAAAGGATCATTCAGCTGATGGTATGAAAAGGCATAAAAAACATTCCTGAATGATCCTGGAGAAAAGGGTAAAAAATGGGCATCACCATTTATCCAGTTCACCCTCTTCTCTTTCTCATATGCTATTTTCAGCATACTCATTGAAATATCCATACCGTATGGTATTACATCGTTGAATTTCAATAAAGATATTATGTACCTTCCGGTTCCGCACCCAATTTCAAGCGTTCTTCCCGGTAACAAAAATTCATGTAATTTTTCAACCCAAAACGAAATATCCTGCTTTCCCCTTGTTTCCTCGTAGTCTTTTGCACTTTTTTCATAGATTTCCATAATCTTAAATAATATTTTTTTGAATTAAATTTTTTGAATTTTCAAAAAGTTTAATTCCCGGATCTGTTTATCCCTTTAACATGTTTGAAGTTAGGTTTCATGGTAGAGGTGGACAGGGAGCGGTTACTGCGGCAAACATACTTGCCAGTGCGGCTTTTAAAGAGGGAAACGACGTTCAGGCATTCCCTTTTTTTGGCGTGGAAAGAAGGGGAGCACCAGTTGAAGCATACACAAGGATAGACAATAAGAAAATTGACATAAAGATGTACATTTACAATCCTGATGCCATTGTTGTCCTGGATACATCACTTATGGAAAAGGTAAATGTTCTTAATGGTCTGAAAAAGGGTGGTTATGTTATACTTAACACAAAGAAAAAACCCTCAGATTTTAACCTTGAAGGTTACAGGGTTGCCACCGTTGATGCAACTGAAATAGCTGTAAACCTTGGTCTTGGATCAAGATCATCACCAATAGTAAACACGGCAATACTTGGTGCATATTCTAAAGCTGTGGGAAATGTGAAAATAGAGAGCGTTCTTGAAGCAATAAAGGAAGAGGCACCGGCAAGGGGAGAGGATAACGCAAAGGCTGCCTATGAATCCTATCAAAAAACTGTAATAGGATGGTGAAATTTATGAAGATTACAAGAGGAGTTGTAATAACGGAACCGGGAAGTACGAGTCTTGAAGAAACAGGATCTTGGAGAACATACAGACCTGAAATAAGGTATGAAAAGTGCATAAGGTGCATGATATGCTGGACATACTGCCCTGAACCTGCAATTGAGAAGAAGGATGGTGAAAATTACCCAACACCGAACCCGAAACTTGTAAAAATGCCTGTGCCTGTGATAAACTACACGTACTGTAAGGGATGCGGAATATGTGTTAATGAATGCCCAACAAAGGCCATTGATTTTGTGAGGGAGGAGAAGTAAAATGCCAATGATGATGTTGAGAGGAAATGAAAGCACGGCATATGCGGCAAAGCTTGCAAGGGTTCAGGTAATTCCTGCCTATCCTATAACTCCATCAACACTCTTTCCCGAGAAGGTTTCAGAACTTATTGCAAATGGAGAAATGGATGCTGAATTCCTTCCTGTTGAAAGTGAACATTCAGCTTTATCGGCAGCAATAGGCGCAGCGGCTACTGGAGCAAGGACAATGACCGCAACGGCAAGTCAGGGCCTCGCACTTATGCATGAAATTCTTTTTATAGCAAGCGGAATGCGCCTTCCAATAGTTATGGCAATAGGGAACAGGGCATTGAGTGCGCCCGTAAACATATGGGCTGACCAGCAGGATACAATGGCTGAAAGGGATTCGGGCTGGTTACACTTTTATGCAGAAACAAACCAGGAAGCGCTTGATCTAACATTGATAGC
Source organism: Thermoplasmatota archaeon (assembly GCA_031961585.1). Classification (GTDB taxonomy): domain Archaea; phylum Thermoplasmatota; class Thermoplasmata; order Thermoplasmatales; family ARK-15; genus JAVRLH01. The sequence continues at coordinate 4,284 of JAVRLJ010000043.1, forward strand.
ATTCAAGGTTGCAGAGGATGACAGGGTTCTTTTACCAGCCCTGATGGGCATGGATGCATTTGTATTAACACATACAATGGAACCTGTGAATGTTCCTGAACAGAAGGATGTTGATGAATTCCTTGGTGAGAAAAAGATAAACTATCCTGTCCTTGATCCTCAAAAACCTGCAACTTTTGGTGCATTTGTTTTCCCCGAACACTATATGGAATTCAGGCTTTCACAATTCGTTGCAATGGAACATGCAAAAAAGGTTATTGATGAGGTTTTTGATCAGTTCTATAAAAAATTCAAAAGAAAGTATGAGAAGGTTCAGGGATTCATGCATGAGGATGCTGATATTCTCATAATCACCATGGGATCCATGACAGGAACAGCAAGGGAGACTGTTAGAAAGCTCAGGGAAAAGGGCGAGAAGGTTGGTCTCCTTAAAATTACTGTTTTCAGGCCCTTCCCGAAAGAGGAGATTGTTTCTTTAACAAAGAATGCAAAGATGCTCGCTATAGTTGATAGAAACATTTCTGTGGGATTCGCAGGTGCAATTTTCACTGAAATAGCGGCAACCTTTGCAAATATAGATAAAAGACCGAAAATGATGAACTTCATACTCGGCCTTGGAGGAAGGGATATAAGGATTGAGGATTTCATTGAAATATATGAAAAGGCGAAAAGGGGAATAAATGAAAAATTCCAGGAAATTAACTGGATAAACGTGGATTTTGATGCTGTTAGAGAAGTGGAGGGATCACTATGAACTACGAGAACCAAGAATTTTTTGCTCCGGGTCACAGGGCATGTGCAGGCTGTGCCGCGCCGATAATAGTTAAATGGGTTTTAAAGATCGCGGGACCAAACACAATAGTTGTTAATGCTACAGGTTGCCTCGAGGTATTTTCAACACCATATCCCCATACAGCCTGGAGGGTTCCATGGATACATACTGCATTTGAAAATGCAGGTGCAACCGCAAGCGGTATAGATGCAGCCCTGAAGGCAATGAAAAAGAGGGAGAATGTTAACATCATTATTTTCGGTGGAGATGGTGGTACATCTGATATTGGATTACAGAGTTTAAGCGGAATGGCAGAAAGAGGTCATGATATACTATACATAATGTACGATAATGAGGCATACATGAACACGGGTATACAGAGATCATCATCCACACCTCTGGGAGCATGGACAACGACATCCCAGGTTGGACCTGTTAAACCATTAGGTAAGGAGGAAAGGAAAAAACCCATTGCGGAAATTATGGCAGCGCACAAAATACCCTATGTTGCAACAGCCAACCCTGCATTCATGCCAGATTTTAAGGCAAAGATTGAAAAGGCACTGAAAACCAGGGGACCAAAATTCATACAGACAATATCAAGCTGCACAACAGGCTGGAGACACGATCCAAGCAAGACAATTGAAATAATGAGACTTGCCACTGAAACAGGAATATTCCCTCTATGGGAGGTTGAAAATGGTGATATGGCCAATCTTAAAATAACTTACATGCCAAAACAGAGGAAACCTGTTGAGGAATATTTGAAACCGCAGGGAAGGTTCAGGCATCTATTTTCAGAGCCTGAAAAGATCAAGGAAATACAAAGAATGGTTGATGAATGGTGGGCAAAATACGAAAATAAAAATTAATTTTTTTATTTTTTTATAACATTGGAATTAGTTTAACATTTGGGAATCCCCTTTCCCTGTCCACCTCTATTATATAATAAATTGTTCTGGGCTTTATTCCATAAATCACTGGTACATTGTTTATTGTCTCAATTCTAAAATGATAATCTGCCACGCTCCTGATTTTTTCCTTCAAAGGATCATCGCTCTGTGATGTTATTATTGCAATATCCTTTGTACTTTTAACTGTTGTTACAGCATTCAGTATATCTTTTATTGTTAGATCATAGCCCCTTACAGCATCCAGTGTCTCAAGACTGTAAACATGTACAACAGCTTCACTATCCACTGAAACATCCATCATTGCCTTAATTACGTTCTGCTGCACCTTCATTGGATCCTTTGACCCTGCAGCAACAATGTATGGATATTCGCTCTCCTCAGCTGTATAGTTCATGTACCTGAACCTTTTGAAGAAAATATCTTCAGGTATATATCTGCATAAATCCTCTTTCATTTTTATGGGATTTGCACCCGGTGGTGGTATGAATATTATACCCATTCTGTTGTGCATAAAGTTAAGGAACATCAGCCTTGTTATCAATGTGTAATCGTCCCTTGTAACATCCTTTCCAATATCAAGAAGAATAAAATATGATGGTTCTATACCACCATCAAGTATTTCATCAAGATCCCTTATACCAGTACTGTAATGTTTTTCAGAATTTTTGATGGGTTCAAAGTTTCCGTGCATTTTCAAATCGTTTAAATTTGGATAAAAAGCATAGAATTTTCCCTCCTTTAACGTGAATATGTAGTTTGAGGAAAATATTTCAATTCCCCTTAGCTTATTAAGATACATGTTTCTTATTCTTCTTCCATCCTGAATTTTATTGTCAAGGTATATTACACCATCCGTAATATAATCCTCAGGCCCTGGTTCATTTTTTTCTGATACGAAAATTAATGATGCACCTGAACTCTCAGCAAGATCCTTGTGAATAGCAAAGGTGAGAAGATCAATCTCAATGTTATTTATGGATGAAATACCTTCAATGGAATCTATGACAGCAATAGTTTTGTTTGGAAGGTTCATTTCAACTTCACTGTATAACCTTCTTATTTCAGGCATTGAAAGATCCCTGAAAAATTTTGTAAGGTATTCCCAGGAAACCTTAGATGGAGGGGCTCCTGTGATCTGATCAAGAATCTTTTTTGCCTTCTCCTTAACAGGTTTTTCTTCCATGGTCTGCGGAAAAACCTGGCTTAAAAATTCCTTTGATGATATTATGAGTTTTAAATTCCTTTCCATGCTCCTTATCCATGGGAACTGCTGGTAAAGGCTTTCATCCCCAACCCTTGTTGAAAGGTATGCAATTTTATACTTGTCCTGTAATGAATCAAGAATCTGCAATGCAAGTGTTGTTTTTCCCGCACCCGCAGGTCCTTTAATTATTAGCGACGTCCCTTCCTTCTTTGTTAAAAATTTCAATATTTCATATGGGAACCTGTAATTAATGTTTATGTGATTCATCGCTTTTGAATAACGTTTCAACATTATAAATATTTTTCTTCATTATTAATTAGAAACAACCCTTGTAAAAATGTTCGGATAAAATTAAAATATGTATCGGATATAACATATTGATTCATATGATGAAGATGGATGAAAAGGATGAGGTAATGAGTCAGGTTTTCAG
>JAVRLJ010000044.1:0-7228 GCA_031961585.1 Thermoplasmatota archaeon
ATATTTTTACATTGAAATTATTCTTTTTCAGGATAATGGCTGCTGTATAACCATCTCCACCATTGTTTCCTGAACCGCATACAACAAGTACATTGTTTGGCTTTTCTTTCATGACAGCATCTGCAACAGCCTTTCCAGCATTGTTCATAAAATATTCCATATCGTATCCGAAGAATTCAGCATTTTTATCCAATATTTTTGCATCTATAAGGTCAAACATAATATTAGTAAAAAAAATTTTGAATTTAATTTTTTTCAAAGGCTTATCAATCCTGTTACGATGAAAATTGTTCCGAATGTGAATAAAACAACGAATGCAATGAGATCAAGAACCCATCTAGGCAATTTCATTAAATATCTGTATGAAGCAAGTGCAAATGCAATAAGAACAGCTATTCCAGTTATGGCACCGAATACTGCATATGTTGGTGAAAATGCACCCGATGCGGCTATTATTAATGTTGCCTCAGTTCCCTCAACAAGTGTTGCAAGAAACATTGGTGTTATATTTATTTTATTATATTCGTTCTTTACACTTTTTCCAATAATTTCTTCACTTTCCTTTTTCATTTTTAATTCAAAGTTCCTTCCCTTAAATTTATACCTGAAAAATCCTCGTCCAAACCTATAAGAGAAATATAGAAGAATTATTCCTGCAGCAATTGAAACATAATCCTGTGGAAGCATTAGAAAAATGTGCTGAAGAATTAGATAAAGAATTAGTATTACGATAACTCCAAGGAATACACCCATCAATACATTCTTTTTCCCTAGCTTTTGAAAGGTTGTCAGTGCAATAATTGTTACCTCGCTACCCTCAATCAGTATCGCCTTAAAAGATGCAAGAAATGATAGTAGGATAAATGTTGTGTTTAGCATTAATTTATTCAATTATTCATAATATAAGAATGTTTGCGCCGTACTTTATTTTTAAAACATTGATGAGATAATTTGCCCATGATAGTTTTTTTATTTTTATTTCGAGGTTCTTTCCCTTTCTTTCATTTGGATGATAAAAATCGAACCTTGTAAGTATTATTCTTTTTGCATTGAAATGGTGTGCAAGGAAGACGCATCTGTCACCATCGGTGAATCCACCAAAATTGTAAACATTCCATAGTGGTTTGTTCTGTGTTGTTCCAAAAACGTTTTTCAGATCCCTGGCTATTTCAAGCCTTTCCATATTGTCACCATGTGCATGAACACCTATTATGGATCCTGCATCAGAAACACTGTATATTATTTCCTTTTTTGCATCAAGATCTGTGAGAACAATATCTGGGACAATGCCATTTTCCATAAGGAATCCTGCAGCATCATCAGCAGCAATTATTACCCTATTATTTAAAATTGATTTCTGAAAAGGGGAATATGGCGCATCGCCCACAATAACAACTTCTCTTTTTTCTATAATATCCTGAATAATTTCTTTTTTAATATAATTATTTCCAATTATTGTTGAAAGCATTGTTGATGATAAATAATCCTTATCAGGATCAAAGTGAAAATCCCTAACTATTTTTTTGTAATAGAAAACCCACTCATTGTAGTTCATTTTTTTTCTTCCTCCGCGAAGACGTATTTTCTAATTACCGCGGAGAATATTGAAAGTATTATACCAAGGGAAATAATTATGTATGATGGAATTGTATATGCACTGCCTATGAAACTGAGAAGGACCCTGATGTATAGAATGGATCCATAAATCAAAATACCCAGACCTATTATCAGAACAATTGCTGTCCAGAATCCTTTGGAATGTTCACGCTTGTGGAACCATTTCTCAAAAAGAATACCTGATTCCCTTACAACGATTGCACCAATTACCCAGAAAACAATCTCCTGTAAAAAAACACCTATTTTTGGTCCAATTTCCGGAACAATCTGTGTTGAGTTGTATGAGTTTATTATTCCAAATATTATTATGAGAATTGCAAGTGCATCAGATGTAATTGATATTTTTGCCTCAGCTAATGCCTTTCTGAACCTTGCATATGTACCTGTTATTTTTGTACCAACCCTGTATGCTCTCAGGATGAAATAAAAACCAAGGGTAAGAAGAACAAAAGAAAAACCAAATGTGGCAGGATCAGGTAAATATATGTTTGGATAAAAATACTTCCAAATAAGAATTATAAAGACTGAGATGCTGAAGGCGAGAAATATAAGCGCGAAGGGTACCATTATTTTTTTTGCAATCTTTTCATCCCTTAATGCCTTCACAAGAATATAGTAGGATGATTCAAGACCCTTGCTCTGCCTGACTATAATTCTTTTAACATGTATAACAGGTACAAGTGATGTTATTATGGGTAAAACAAATTCATCCTCCTCGCCATCGCTAACAAGTATCGCATTCTCAGGTCTTAATTTTCTTATAACATCCCTGAGCTGTTCCTCAATTATTCTATCACTTTTAAGACCAACGGAAACATCACCTGTTAGCGTGACAACTTCCACATCCTGCCCCTCCTTCTTTAATGAATCGTAAAGTGAAATAGCACCAAAAATTGCGTTTGAATCTGAATCTTCCGGATCTGCCAATGAGAGAAGATTTGCTGTCTTTAAATTTTCATCCCTTCCAATAATGGGCCCTTTTATTCCAGTTTTTCTACCAACATCGTCATCCCTGTCTACACAAAGAATAACAGTAACCATTTACATATAAATGTAAATGTTACATTATTTTAAATTTTTTGTAATGGAAACGAAAATAACCAAAAAGTATAAGTATAATAATTACATTCGAAGAAACACACAAAAGGAGGTCTTGAATATGCCTGAAGTAGCAAAAAAGACAGATGAAAACGTTGTGTATGTGGGAAAGAAACCAACAATGAACTATGTTCTGGCTGTGGTGACCCAGTTCAACAATGGAGCAAAGTCCGTTGTTTTGAAGGCCAGAGGGAAATCAATAAACAAGGCTGTGGATATCGAGGAAATCGTTAGGAACAGGTTCATAAGTGAGCTGAAGTACGAGGTCACACTTGGAACGGAAAAGATAACATCCGAAAACAGAGAGAGCAATGTTTCCTCTATAGAAATCACTCTTAAAAAGTGAGGGTTTTTCCCTCCCAATTTTTTGATTTTCCAATGATAAAGTTTTTATTGTGAATTTTTTTTCGCTTTTTTATGAAAAAGAAACTGTTTGATGTAGAAATTGTGAAAGAGGGAGATACGTTCATTGCCAGAATAATCATGCCTGACGGTGAAATGTCATCAATAGAGAGCGAAAGTCTTGAGGAACTTCTTGACCATCTTACTACAGAAATAACGGATAGGTTTTCTTAAAATGAAGGACATAATAGATCTTGTCAGGAAACATAACAAATACAGGAATGAATCAATAAATCTTCTACCAAGCGAAAATATATTGAGTAAAAAGGCAAGGTATATTCTTTCATCCGACCTTGCTTCAAGGTATTCACTTGAAATAGAGGGATCCGTTCACGGCAGTACGGCAAAAAATGCATACGGTGGAACAAGGTACTTTGATGAAATTCTTCATGAGGGAGAAAGATTAGCAAGGGATATTTTTAATGTTAAATTTGCTGAAATAAGGCCCCTTTCAGGTCACATTGCAGCAATGATCGCTCTTCTGTCCGTTACGAAAAAAGGAGACAAAATAATGGCAATAGATCCTGAATATGGAGGATACGATGGTTATTCAAAGAATTATCTACCAGACATGTTTTCCCTTGATTACCATCCAATTCCATTCAATCCAGGCGAATGGAACATAGATCTTGAAAAATTTGAAGAGGAAATTAAAAGAATAAAACCGAGCACGGTAATACTTGGTGCGAGCTATATTCTGTTCCCTTACGATTTAAAAAGGATAAGGGAAATGGTGGATGAAGTCAATGGAACTTTAATATACGACGCATCACATGTCATGGGTCTCATAGCGGGGAATGAATTCCAGAAGGATATTTTCAAATATTCACATGTTGTTTATGGATCAACACACAAAAGCTTTTTTGGCCCACAGGGAGGAATTTTGTTAACCAATGATGAAATATTGTTTGAGAAAATAAGAAAAAATGTTGTATGGAGAACAATGGATAATTATCACCTAAACAGACTTGCTGCACTTGTACAATCAATGGTTGAAATGAAAGAATTTGGAAAGGAATATGCTTTTAATGTGATAAAAAATTCAAAGAAACTTGCAGAATTACTACATGAAAAAAATTTTGGAATAAGGGAATTTGGTGGAAGGTTTACTGAATCGCACCAGATTTTTATAGAGAACAAAAATGCTTGCATGAAGCTTGAGGAATCAAATATAATAATTGACTGTGTTGGTAGAATGGGAACAAATGAAATAACAAGGATAGGAATGGTTGAAAAACATATGGAAAAACTTTCAGACCTGATCGTTAAGGCCATGGAAACAAAAGTGAAAAAGGAGGTAATGGAATTCAGAAAAAGATTTAATATAAAATATTGTTAGTTGTTTGAGAATATTTTTTCAATTATGTAATCAGGGGAAAATTTCACAATATCATCATAACCCTGACCTGTTGTAAGGTAAATGATTGGCTTTTTCAATTCATAGGCAAGGCTAATGGCGGAACCACCCTTCGCATCCGCGTCAATTTTGCACAGAATTATTGCATCAAAACCCACTTCACTGTCGAATGTTTTTGCCTGGTTTATAATATCATTACCGTACAAAGAATCACCAACAAATATTGTTAGATTGGGTTTTGCAACCCTTTTTATTTTTTTCATTTCCTCCATTAAATTCCTGTTTGTTTGCATTCTTCCGGCGGTATCAATAAGAACAACGTGCTTGCCCTTTGATTTTGCATGTGCAATGGCATCGTATGCTACACTTGCAGGATCACTGCCTGGCTGATGCTTTATGAATGTTGATCCAAGGTTCTTTGCGTGGTATTCAAGCTGCTCTATCGCCCCTGCTCTGAATGTATCTGATGCTGCTATAACAACAGAAAATCCATTGTCCTGGAGAAGTTTGGCAATCTTTGCTATTGTTGTTGTTTTTCCTGATCCATTTATTCCAAGGAACATAATAACATAGGGTTTTTGTGAATTTTTTATTATTTCAAGAAGATCCATTGATGGAACATTCAGAATATCTTTTAGAGTTTCTTTGAAAATTGTATCTAAAGCGGAATCGAGATCTACACCAACCTTTATTTTTTTATCTTCCAGATTTTTCTTTAACTCTGACCTTATTGATTCAGCCACATCGTATGCCACATCAGCCTCAAGAAGTGAAAGTTCAAATTCATCAATAAGTTCATCAAGTCTCTTTTCATTGATCTTCTTTCCAATACCTTCCGTGAAAAGTGAATCACCTACATCCTCCTTGACCTTTTTCTTGAATATCTGGAACTTTTCCCTAAGGCCCTTGAACATTGTCCCTTCCCTTTAAAGAATTATAGATTTCCTCAACCTTTTTTTCAATCATTGCATACTGACTTGATGCACTGTTTGTTTCATCAATCAACCTTTTTTCAGCATTGTTGAAATCTTCTATCCTTTCATCTATTATGTTTATTGCCTTTGAAATATCACTTTCAAGTATTATGTTTGAACCCAATGGTATCAATGCCCTTTTCTTATCGCTAACATTACAGTAAATGAATGTATCGGCACCTATGTTCACAAGTATTTCGTTCTGATCTATGGTCATGTAAGATTCAAGTGTTTTTTTTGCATTTTCATATTCCTCTCTCTTTTCCCTTATAAGCTGAATCTGTGCCGTAAGGTTTTCAATATGTTTTTTCAGAAGATCCGCGGTTGCAAGAAGATCCTCAATACTTACCTCATTCTCCATATTTTTCACCAAACTTCCTGTATTTGTACCTTGCCCTGGAATCCTTTGCCTCTTCGAATGGTATTGAACTTGCATCCTCCACCTTTATTTCTCTCCTCTTTTTTCCATAGTAGCTCCCAAGCAAAGAATAATACTGATCTATTGCCTCTTCCTTATTTTTTGCCGCAATTTCCTTGGTGAATGGAAGCCACCTATTTCCGAATTTATAGGATCCAACAACCCTATAAATTTTCATTTCTCAATACCTCCCTGGAATTTTTTCTTTGAGATTTTAAGGGCATCTATGACAGGCATAGGCTCTCCAGATAAAAAGTTTATCAATGCACCTCCGCCAACACTTACATGTGTGAAATACCTGTTAAGGTTAAGTTTTGCAATAACGGATATTGTATGCCCACCTCCTGCAACCTTGAATGAATCAAGCCTTCCTATATAATTGAATAATTCCACTGTTCCAATGGCAAATTCGTCCTTTTCATAAACTCCCAGTGGACCGTTTAGAATTATGGCCTTTGAATCCTTCAGTATTTCTTCATATTTTTTTATTGTTTCCATGCCAATATCCATTATCTGATATTCCGTTGGTAATTCCTCCATGGATATTTCAAATCTTTTATTTTCTTTGTTTATTGCAAAATCCACAGGCAGTTCAATTTTATCCCCGTACTTTTCTATCAACTCTTTTGATATTTTAAGTGATGAATCGTAATCATCCAGTTCCTTTTCAAGGAATGATCTGTTTATTTCACCAATATTTATGCCCTTTGCAACCAGGAATAGATTTGAAACAAGGCCACCTGTAAGTATCCTATCAACAATGTTTTTTTCCAGAAAATTCTTTGCAACCTTTATTGAATCGTCAACCTTTGCACCTGCTAGAAGGGCCATCTTTGGCCCTATTTCTTCACTCAAAAATCTTGAAAGCATTGTTATTTCCCTGTCCATCAGAACACCTGCAACGTTTGGAAGATCTTCAGCAAAGCCAACAAGTGTTGTCTGGGGTCTGTGAACTGCAGCGAATGCATCGTTGATAAAGTAATCAAAAAGAGGTGCAAGCTTTTTAACAATGTGTGATTTTCTCTGAACAGATATGGGTTCATCCGCAAGAACAACATCCTCAGAATAGAACCTTGTATTTTCAAGTAAAATTATATCTCCATCCTTCATATTTTTAATTTTTTCTATAACGAATGATTCAAATAGCCCGTCAACATATTCCACATTTCTGTTTAAAAGCCTTGATAAAACAACTGCATGATTCTTTGTTGTTGTGAAATCTTTTTTCCCAGGCCTTGACTGATGTGCAAGTATTACAACCTTTGAATGTGATAATCTTCTCAATGTATCAAGGTGTGCAACGAACCTGGATGTGTCAAGGATTTCGCCTGTCTCCGTGTTCACAGGAGAGTTGAGATCCAG
>JAVRLJ010000045.1:0-7205 GCA_031961585.1 Thermoplasmatota archaeon
AAAGCGTTTCATTCAATATAATTCTCATGATAATTGTCCTTTCCACAGCACTTGTTAAGGAATTGATGGCAAGGCTTGCATTTAATTATGGCAAAAGGATAGGAGGTGATCCACTTCTCGTTGACGCATGGCACCATAGAAGCGATGCAATTTTAACAATTGGCGTTGTAATTGTTATATTTATATCACAATATTTTAAATATTTTGATGGTCTTTTTTCCATTGGTATAGCATTACTCATAATTTATGAATCAATCAAATTCTCACAAACTGGAATAAGCAAACTGATAGGAGAAAAACCTGATGAAGATAGCATGAAAAAAATTGATGAAATATCAAGGGAAATGAAACTAAAGGTTCATGATGTTAAGGTACACGATTATGGTGAAAAAAAGATTGTTGTTCTTCATATTGATCTAAGAGGTGATTATACAGCATCAAAGGCGCATGAAATTGCAAGTGAATTTGAAAAAAAGGTAATGGAAAAAACGGGCATGGAGGCAATTGTCCATGTTGATACTTTTGATGTGAATATTAAAAATGAAATTGAAAAGAATTTGGATTCCATATTGAAGGAGATACCTGAAATAAAAAGTTATCATGATGTGGAGGTGTATACATCACCTGAAGGTGGTCATGTGGACATACACATAGTTGTTGACAAAAACCTAACGATAGAAAAAATTGAAAAAATATCAAAGAGGATAGAAAAAACATTCTCAAAGGTATTCCCGAAAATAAAAGTTGTAACACACTTTGAAACGGAGGAATGAAAAATTTATTTTGTGTAATTTGCTAGCAAAGTTTATATATTGATAATTTAATACTCACAGCGAGGTGCAGAACTATGGTTGGAATCACTGAACTAAGAAAAAGTATTGCAAAGAGCACTGGGGTGAAGGAAAAGGATGTAAAGGCAGTCCTTGACACATTTTTCAAAGAGGTTGTGAACAGGGTTAACAAGGGAGAGAAGGTAGCAATAAAGGAATTCGGTGTTTTTGTTAGAAGGGTTCAGAAGGCAAAGAAGGCAAAGAACCCAAGAACAAAGGCAGTTATAAACGTGCCCGCAAAGAAGAAGATTGTTTTCAGGCCATCAAGAAAAATAAAATATATGTAAAAAAAATTAATTTTTTTTAATTTTTTATAATGTATCAATTGCCGAATCGAAGGCTGATATTTTTGCAGCCTTTTTCATATCGTTTAGCGATGCCTTTCCATCAAGTATGTATGGGCTCTTCACACCTGTTAGAACAACAAGAACCTTCACTTTGTTATCAAGCGTGGGATCTATTGATGCTCCCCATATGAGTTTTGCCATTGGATTTATCTGCTTCTGTATCAATTCAGCCGCCCTCTGTGCCTCCATAACGCTCATGTTAGGATCTCCAACAATTCTCACCAATGCTCCCTTTGCCTGGTGAATATCCGCTTCGATTAATGGGGAATTTATTGCATCGTTAACAGCTTCCTGAACCCTGTCCGTTGATCCTTCAGATTCTCCTATACCAATCATTGCAACGCCACCGTTTGCCATGATTGTTTTTATATCAGCATAGTCAATGTTCACAAGGCCTGGCTTTGTTATTATTTCCGTAAGACCCTTCAATGCTTCCATTAAAACCTCATCCGCAACCTTGAACGCCTGATCCAATGGTAGCCTTGGGACAATTTCAAGCAATTTATCGTTTGGTATAACGATTGTTGTATCGCAGAATCTTCTTAACCTATCCAATCCATATAAAGCCTGTTCCATTCTTACTTTACCTTCAGCTGAGAAGGGTAATGTTACTATGCCAATGACAAGCGTACCAGGATTTACCTCCTTTGCAACCTGTGCCACATATGGTGCTGAACCTGTTCCAGTTCCTCCGCCCATACCTGCTGTCACAAAAACTATCTCGGATCTCTGCAGAATATTCCTTAGATCCTCATCTGCCTCTTTTGCAGCCTCCTCACCTATTCTTGGATCAGCACCCGCACCAAGACCCCTTGTAAGTCTTTTTCCAAGCAATATTTTTTTGTTTGCCTTAACATGTAAGAGATGGGGTGCATCTGTGTTTGCGGCAATTAATGTTGCTCCATATATACCGGAATCGCTAAGCCTGTTTATTGTATTTGATCCTCCACCACCGCATCCAACTATCTTTATGTTTACCTTCAACTGTTCAACAATTTTTCTTAGCTCCTCATCATCAGGTGAAACTATTTCCTGTGGCTGCTGTGTCTGGTTCACTGTCAGATTATCTGGATCCTCACCCAGGGCGTTTTTGATTAAACTTTTCATACATTTCTACCTCCAGGTCATATTTTTGTCAGACAAGTAATCAAAAAGGTTGTATATAAACATTTCTATCATTTTAACCATGGATAACAAAGATTATATGTAAATTAAAAATTAGCATATACAATGATAGATATAAACATTGTAAGGAATAATCCTGAGATTGTTCGTGAAAGCCAGAGGAAAAGGAACCTTGATCCAGGAATTGTTGACAAAATACTGGAACTTGACAGGATATGGAGGGAAAATCTTCAAACACTTGAAAAGCTGAGGAACCTTAAGAACAAAAAGGTAGATGAAATTTCAAGGTTAATGAGGGAAAAGGGGGATGTTGAAAAACTTAAGGAGGAGGTAACAAAATTAAATGAGGATATTGAAAGAATTGAAAAGATTGTTGAAGATGTTAAAAGTAAAAGGGATAATCTTCTCTGGAACACACCAAACATAGTTGATGATGAAGTACCTTATGGAAAGGATGAGAACGATAATGTTCCCTTTAGATTCTGGGGAAGGGCCAGGGTATTTAAAGATGACCTAAACGATTTTCTTAAGGCATCAAACAATTCAATGGATTATGAAATAATCGAGAAGAGACCAATGAGCCATACTGATATACTTGAAAAATTCGATCTTGGTGATACATTAAGGGCAGGCAAGGTGGCAGGTTCAAGGTTTTACTATCTTAAAAACGATCTTGTTCTCCTTGAACTTTCACTTGAAATGTTTGCCCTTGAACATCTTATTTCAAAGGGATTTGTTCCCATGGAACCTCCATTTATGCTTACGAGAAGGGCAATGGAAGGTGCAACGGATCTTTCAACCTTCCAGGACACAATTTACAAGATTGAGAATGATGATCTTTACCTTATAGCCACATCAGAGCATTCACTTGCCGCATACCATATGGATGAAATAATTGATGAAAGGGATCTGCCAAAGAAATATGCTGGTATTTCACCCTGTTTCAGGAGAGAAGCAGGGGCGCATGGAAAGGATACAAAGGGCATATTCAGGGTTCACCAGTTCAACAAAATAGAACAGTTTATTTATTGTAAACCTGAGGATTCAAAACATTTCCTGGAGGAAATACTAAAAAATGCTGAGGAATTGTTTCAAAAACTTGAAATACCGTACAGGGTAATAAAGATATGCAGCGGTGATCTTGGTAATGTTGCATCAATAAAATACGATATTGAGGCATGGATGCCTGCCCAGGGTAAGTTCAGGGAGGTTGTGAGTGCAAGTAATGTTAAGGACTATCAGGCAAGGAGGCTTAACATAAGGGTGAGGGGAAAGGATGGAAACTATTATCCACATACATTGAACAGTACAGCCATAGCAACAACAAGGACAATAGTTGCAATAATTGAAAATTTCCAGAATGAAGAGGGAATTGTTATACCTAAGGTACTGAGAAAATACATGAATAAGGATATTATTGAGTTCAGGAAAAAAGTTTAATATTTTTTACTTTTTTATAATCATGGTTCCGGGCAAAGGAAGCAGTATGGAAAATGAAATACTGTGACACCCGGAACCTATAGGGATGATCTGGGCCACAGGCTGAGACCGATGCGTCCCATCGGACTATGATTACCTGTCCAGCAGATTATCCCATATGCCCTGGCAAATGGGTCAGACGATTTGAATGAATGATAATCGTTGTTTTTGCCAGGGCATAAAAACTGTACCAAAATGTTTATATTTCATTAATAAAATATTCTCTTATGAAAAAATATTTTGTTTTATTTGCAATTCTTATTTTCCTGATTTCATTTATTGGAATTAATGCAGATTCCACACCATACACGGGTAATGAACCCTATCCAACATACATTCTCTTTTATTTGCACAATTCAACAACAGGTATAAATGTTGGATCGGTCAAGTATATTAATGTTTTAACAACAGAAAATGATCTATCGCAACAGTGGAAAAATACAGGAAATGCAATTTTCGGATTGCATTACGATTCGGTTTCATTTGTGATTGCACCACAGTTTTCATCCGATGTTATAATAAATGGAACAATCTATGCAAACATCTATATGAACCAGACAGGATCTTCTCCAACAGGTGGATCCACAAGTGTTATTGTTTATTCCGTTTCACCACAGGGATCATTAACGTTCCTTGGATCATCATCAAATCCAAACTCATTGATTCCTGTTGGTTCAAAACCAGGAGGAACACCAGTTAAATTAACAGGTCCAACAATAAATGTATCCCTGCCAAGGGGATATTCATTGTTGGTTAACATAAGCATAAGCGGGACTTCATCTGAAAACTATGGCATATGGTGGGGATTGGTTGAGAACACTTATTATCAGAGTACTGTTTCAATACCATTTGGAAAGTACCTGAAGATTGAAAATATCTGGATAAAGAACAGTTACGGCAAAAATTCAACTGTTCTACCTGAGAATGTTGCAAACAAAACAATCCAAATATTTGCCAATGTTTCCGATCCCCTTGGTACATACGATTTCCTTTCCTATCCTGTTGAAATTAAAATATCAAACCATACAGGATCTTTGATCTTTGAAGAGAATATGAAAATTTTATCCCAGCCTTATCCATGGGATTTCAGTGCAGTATATTACACATATTTCAATTATTCTTCAATTCCACCAGGTGAATATTACATAACTGTGAATGCAACTGATAATACATTCCACAACCTCTATGGATCATACACATCATCTTTCTATGGCAGAAATGCATTTTTGAACATGACATTCACTGTTGGTTCACCTCCAGTAAAGATTTATGTAAAAGTGGTTGATGAAAGGAATCAATACGTTTCAGATTCTCTTGTAAATATTTTTTCATCAAATTCACTTATTGCCTCAAATGTTACAAATTCATCCGGAATTGCTTCATTCTTTTTACCCGCAAATTCATCCTATAACTTTAAAATTTACTGGGAAAACGTTAGCGTTGGATCTTTCACAAAATTTGTAAATAAAACCACACTTCTCATTTTCAATGTTTCCATAATTTATCCAACCGTATTCTTTATAACATCAAGCGGTATACCTGTACCCTACCCTCTTGTGAGCATAGTAACACCAAATGGTTCTTTAATGCCTTTAAAAGTAGCGGACAAGAATGGTTCCCTATACCTATCCAGGGTTCCGGCTGGTATTTACACATTCACAGTTATTTATGATGATTCGGAGATCATTTCCGCACAGAAAGTTTTGATAACAGAAGATAATATTGTTATTAATGTAACCAATGTTTACCCTGTTTACATAAAGACTTTAACGAATTCGGGATCAAACCTGAAGGATGTTTTTGTTGAAATTTCCAATTCCTCAACAGGTGCACAGGTTGGTGCAGGTATGACGGACAAGAATGGATCCATTGTATTCCTTCTTCCCGGAGGTAACTATACCATAAATTCATATTTTACCTCAAATTACTATTTAACACCAATAAAACAAAATATTTCAATGGAAATAACAGTAAATAATACAAAGAATATTACAATTACATTTTCAAATGTTTACCCTCCAATCTATGAGACATATCTCTTTTTCTTTTTAATAACAATTGTAATACTGATAGCAATATTCACATTCCTTCTCCTGAAAAGAAAATAAATTCTTTTTCTTTTTTAACTGTAATATCACATAAGTTTTGACTGTATAAACAATTCTTAATTTTTCTCACACTCCAAATTCTGTAGAAATCCCTAAAGTGCTAAAATATTCCTAATTTAACTTTCCAAGGCAATCTTGCTCGAAATGGATCTTAGTTTTTTGTAAATAATGCTTTTTATCAAGAATTTGACTATATTTTATTGAATTATCATTCCACCAAGTTTCCAGATGTTTTGAAATCTTTTCCATGGTTATCAAATCAAACCATTTTTCCAACTTCCCATTTGTGTGGATGTTTCACTCTTCATAATATATGATTTATGTTATTCCTTTAGCAATTCTATTATTCTTAATCATTCCCATATCTTCTCTAAAATTTTTTGCTTTTTTCTTCAGTTGTATTTTTAATTCTTTCCCTGACAATATCATTCTTGGAATGTTATCGGGTGCAAACATATGCCCCCTTCCCTTTTTGGTTTGCTAGTCAGGATGAAACATTGGTAAAATGTTTTTTCACATCTTATCCATTTATTTCTCCTTTTTTTTCTTGTTTATCTCTTCTCTGGCCTTTCCATTCTTCAACAATATTCTGTGAATTGTGTTATGGGGAATATGAATACCATATTCAGATTCAATTATCTTTTCAAGTCTAACAGCTCCTAATTTCTGTTCGTTATGAACAGAAAGTATTATTTTTTCAATATTCTCATCAATGTTTAACATTTTTCTACCATTCTTTTTGATTTCTATTGGTTCTCCATAATTTAACCAGTGAATCCATACCCTTTTCACAGTTGAAACGCTTATTTCTAGATCTCCAGCAATCTGCTTGTAGCTCTGTCCTTTTGTTTTAGATTTTATAATATAGTCAATCTTGCGTTTATTCAGCTTTGTATGACCCATATATGGATATGTACTTTTACATTAAATGATTTTGGTAAACTACATTTTTTTTATCGAAATCTTTAATAAAGAACTTCTAATATTCTTTCATGGGAGTGTTTTGCATGAACAGGTGTATAATCTGTGGAGCACCCATAAAGAACAATCTCGGTTTGTACTGTTCAGATTGTTTGTACGAATTAAAAAGGGTTCGTCTTGCTGATGAGGAATCCCTGCAGGATTACATTGAAAGGATGCGTGAGAAAAAAATAGAACGTGTTTATGGTGAGAATTTAACAAGCCTTGAGAGGTGGTTAAAGGATGAGGATTGATGAAATATACGTGAAGGATGTTATGAGCACAAGCCCTGTTGTGGCATACGAGGATGAAATGCTTTCAACAGTTCTGAGCAGAATGAAGGAAAAGGAGATACA
>JAVRLJ010000046.1:0-6620 GCA_031961585.1 Thermoplasmatota archaeon
AAACAGGGGAGATGATTTTATTCCATATGGTAAGATATTTGTATCAAGGACAGGCTATACAGGTGAGGATGGGTTTGAACTTATTTTTCCTAATGAATATGCTTCAACAATATGGAATTCCTTACTAAATGAGAGAAAGGAATTCAATTTGAAACCATGTGGACTGGGAGCTAGGGATACATTAAGAATGGAAAAAGGCATGCTGCTAAGCGGAACGGATTTCAACATGGACAGAACACCTATAGAGGCATCGATAGGATGGATAGTTAACTATGACCATGATTTTATAGGTAAGGAAGCTTTGTTAAAAATAAAAAACAGTGATCATGAAATTTTCAGGGGATTCAAAATGCTTGAAAATGGTATACCAAGACATGGTTATTTAGTTTACAAGAATAATGAAATTGTAGGGAAAATAACTAGTGGAACAATGTCACCAACATTAAAAATTGGTATTGGTCTTGGTTACGTTAAAAGTAGTGTTAAAATTGGGGATACTGTTGAAATAGAGATAAGGAATAAAAAGTTGAAGGCTGAGGTAACAAAACCGAAAATAGTTCCATAGGAAATAGGGGGGTGTCACCCTTTTGAAAATTATTTTGAATGGTAGGGAATATGAAATAAAGAAAGTGTGCAAAATGTCGGATGAACCTTTAAAGTTTGCATTCGGAATTAAAATAACTGAGGATCTATGGAGGGATCTAAAGGAAAGCAAGGAATTTAAAACTGAAGACATTGATTGTAAAATTACTGATGAAATAGACATTGGTGACAGTACATGGTTTGTTTTTTTACCCAAAGATGGTAAAAAATTCATGAAAAAATTCGCAGATACTATTCCAAATATTTAGAAAATATACTTATTCCCAATTTTTCCATCATTCTCTTTGCATTTTCTTTGTATTCAATGTCCCCTGAAACCAAATAGTAAAGAGAATTGAGAACTGTATAGAGGAAATAGAAATTGTGATCCATAAGTTTTTTCAGGTTACTGTTAACTTCATTTATTTTATTTTTTATGTAAACATACAAAGGCCTTAGAATGATAAATTCTACAGGGTTCATTTCCTGTCCTTTTAATTTTTCCATTGTTTCATCATAAATTTTCATGAATGCATCATGATTTCCTGAAATTATATATGCCATGGATAAAGAGAAGAATGTAGAAAGAATTTCATCTATATTCAACCTTTCTTTACCATAACCATATGCCCTTTCAAGAATTTTTATGGCATTCTCAATCTTACCTGAATAAATATAAATTAGACCTAGATTATCTGCATCGTTTGTAAGGAAAAGATCCTCATCAATAGACCTCAATTTTTCAATGTTTTCATTAATTTCTTCATCTTTTATTTCAACACCCATTATTGTAAAAATAACATATTTCTGTACGTTCAGTGATGCAATGTAATATTCAGAATTTATTTTTCTTGCTATTTCCATTGCCTTTTCAATGTAAGATATTGCCTGTGAAAAATCACCCTTAAAGAGGGAAATTTCAGCCGAAAAGGTATATATTAAAATTCTTGTTTCAAAAACCTTTTTCAGTTCAGCAAATTTATTTGCAATATACAATTCTCTTTCAGAATCTTCAAACTTACCGATGGTAAAATATAGATTAGCAAGGTTATAATGAAGATCAATGATCAAGGATTCATCCCCGGCAAGATCAGCATATGTGAGAGCCTTAAGGTATTTTTCTATTGAATCCTTAATATTGTTGTAAAGGAGAAGATTTGCAAGGTTGTTGTAAATTCTTGCAACACCTCCATAATCGCCAATCTCCATATAATATTTTAATGCAAAATTATACAATTCATATGCTTTATCATATTTATTCTTATAATAATTTATGTTACCCATATCCTTGTAAACATTTGCCAGATACTCCTTATTTTGAATAATTAATGCATAAGAAAGAGCCTTTTCATAATATTTCATTGCTTCATCAAGCAAATTTCTTCTTAAATTCATGAAACCTTTTATGTAATTAATGTGAAATTTGCTATCATCATCGAGATTCAAATTCTCAATATTTTTTAATATATTTTCAACAGAGATATAATCTGCAAGAGATATTAAACAATAGGCCTTTCCTATTTCCATTTTTATTTTTAAATTTTCATTTTTTGTATTTTCCAGTAAGGAATAGGCATCAATTGCTTCACTGAATCTACCTGTCCTGTATAATGAATATCCCTTCAAAATCAATTCATCCTCTTTCAAAGGTCTAATTTCCTCCAGTTTTTTTATAAAGTCAAGTGCATTTTTGAAGTTGAACGTTTTAATGAAAATATCAATACTTTCCCTGAGGTATTTTTCAGCCTTTATCTTCTCTCCAGCCAAGTAAAAGTTTATTGCACATTTAATTGTATCCTTCTGAACATTTTCGTAGAATTCACCAATTTTTTTATGAAGGAATCTTTTCTTTACTGATGTTATAATTTCATTGTAAAGAATGGACTGAAATTCAGGATCAGTGAACTCAAATATGTTCATTTCCTTTTCTCTTATTATGTTCCTCTTTATGAGTTCATCAAGGGCATCAACAAGAATATCCTCAGAAAAACCTGTAATATATTCCAAAATGGAAAAGTTGAATTCTATACCAACTGATGATGCTGCCTCAACTGTTCTTTTCGTGTTTTCCTTCAGTTCATTGTATATTTTTAAAAAAATTGCCCTTAAACCCGCCTTTCCGGGTGGTGTAATGTCTGGAAAACCACCAACCCAGTATCCCGATTCATCAATTTCCTTTTTCCTTTTTAAATCTTCAATAATTTGAATTGTAGTTTTTATGTTACCCTTTGAAACATTGTGTATTTTTTCAACAATGTTTGAAGGCAATCTGTAACCAAGATCCTCTAGAAGTTTTATTGATTCATCAAGTGTAAGTGGTGTTATCTTGATCCTGACAACATTTCCTTCAGGCAATGATGATGTTTTTAAGATAAAATCCCTGAAATCTTCATTTATTTTAAAAGGATCGTATGATACTACGATCATTAATTTTTTACCCTGCATGGATCTTAATATGTAAAGAAGGGAACCGAAGAACTGTGCATTTCCATTTTCAGCATTATCAATTATTATTACAACTTTTCTAAAATCCGAAAGTGTTTTTAGATAATTCACAAAGGATTCTATTGTGCATTCACCCTTTTCAATGAGCAGATCTCTAAGATTGAATCTTTGCGATAAAGATTTTTCCAGTTCATCCTTAATTTTTTTAAACATATCTATTGTGTTGTATGTGGAAATCAGATCGTATGTAACGAATACTCTTATGGAATCATTGATGTATTTTGTGTAGAAAGTTCTTAGCAAAGTTGATTTTCCAGACCCATCCATTCCCTCAACAAGAACAAGCTTTGGATTTTCCCTTTCAAGTGAGTCGTAAATGTTTCTTAACTGTATCATTTCCTTTATTTCCATATAACATCATCCTTCAAATTTTGTATGCATAAATCAATAAAGCTATTGATATTATTAGTGTAATGATGTAAATAGAAATATTCCATCTTAAAACCTTTGATCCATCAAGTGGAGGTATGGGTAAGAGATTGAAGAATGCAAGGAATGCATTCACAAAGAAAATAAATCCAACAATTGGAAAACCCGAAAAAGGAATAAGTATGACTGATAATATCAAATTTGTTGCGGGCCCAGCTATTGAAATTTTCCCATACGAATCCCTGTCAACATAACCATATATGTTCACAGCGCCTGGAGCCGCAAAAACAAAGCCAAAGAATGAAAAAATTAAACCAAGTAAGAGGCCGAAGTTCCACCTTCTGTAAAATGCAGGGTAACCCAATCTCATTGATACAATCTTATGCCCAAGTTCGTGTAAGAAGAATCCGGTAATAACTGCCAGGAAACTTGGAATGAGGAAGTAGATGAAATTTCCGGGATAAATTATTATATGGGAAAAGGCGAAATCGAAGGATATTGTTAGAACAACTATTGATATTGCATAATCCTCTATTTCATATTTTGTAAACATTCCCATCACCTCATATATTTTTCATAATTCTTCAGGGCAAGTCTTTTAAAAATATCATCCGCCTTGCTTTTTGATACCTCATTTTTTGAAACAATATAGTATGAAAGATGCATGATTCCCACAAGAAAAAGTAAATTCTCAGTCATAAGTTTATTCTCAAACTCCTCTATTTTTGAATCCTTTCCATTCAGATAATTGAAAACAGGTTCAAAAATCTGAAAGGTTACGGGATTAACGTTCTTTTTTTCATAAACATTTTTAATTCTGAGCCATAGATCCTTGAATTTTTCTAAATATCCATTCAATATATATGCAAACATAAGGTTTGATGCAGGAAGGACAATTCTTGTTATATCACCTGCTTTAAATGCACCTTCAAACGAATCCTCAAGAATATTTATTGCATCCTTTTCATCTCTGTAAAGTTTTATCAGACCAACATAGGGACCTGCAAGAATTTTTCCATTTTCCTCTGAAATTTTCATTACCTTTTCATAACTTTCCATAATTTCATTAATGTTAACATCAACACCCATTCTTGTCCATATGGAACTTCTTTCTATTTTATAAAGATTGTAATAGAAAGTAGATCCAATCTTTTCGGATATCTTTATTGCCTCATTTATGTAATCTATTGCTTTATGGAAATTTCCAGAATAAGTATAAAAATCTGAAAGGAAAGAATAAAGTGTATGCCTTACCTCAATTTCATTCTTATATTCTGAAATTTTTGTTGCAATTTCAATCTCCCTCAAGGATTCGGAAACCCTACCCAGCCAGAAATATGTAGCAGCGAGATTGTAGTGCAAAACAATCAATAGCGAATCGTTACCGGAAAGACCTGCAAATTTTACTGCTTCATTATAGTAATGAAAAGCATTCTCAACATCTCTGTTAACTTCAATCAATGCAAGATTGTTGTATATTCTTGCAATTCCTTCATAATAGGATACCTTTCTGTAATATTCAAGTGCCTTTATATAATTTTCTTTTGCAGGATCATACCTTTGTTCATAGTAATGAATATTTCCAATCTCCCTGAAAACATCACCTATTAATTCATCCTTTCCAATTCTCTGTGCCATTTCCAAAAGTTTTTCAAAAATTTCAAGGGCATCCTTTAAATAGAATCTTTTTGAAACTATGTATGCCCTTATGAATTCTTTATGGAAATCATTTTCATCATTGTTTTTAATTCCAGATATTATTTCTTCAGCTTTAGAAAATTCACCCATATATGCCAGGGTATATGCTTTGTAAATTTTTGCTGAATCATTATAAAGTGAATTAAAAATTGATAAAGCCTTTGAAAATTCAGAAATCTTCAGGTAACATATACCTTTAAGTAAAAGTGCTTCATCATTTAAAAAAACAATACTGGAAAGCATATCCAGGAATTCGAGAGCCTTTTTGTAGTTGTGGGAATTTGCATATTCTACTGCAGCATTCAGAAGGTATTTTTCTGCTTTTTCTTTTATCCCTGCTTTGTAATAATGCATTGCGCTCATTATGTTATCCTTTCCCTCATAATATTCTGCAATTTTTAAATGCATTTTATTTTTTATTTCATTCTCAACATAATTGTTGTAAACAATTGCCTGAAAATCTTCATCTAAGAAAGAAAAATTATCTTGATCCTTTTCAACAATCAATCCTTCCCTGATCAATCTATCAATGGCATCCACAAGAAGGAATTCATTCATACCAGTTATTTCTCCAATATCATGTAAAGAAAATTTTGTTCCTATTATTGAGAGAATTTTTAGGACATCAACAGTATTTTTATCCATTTTTTTCAATTTTTCAGCGATGAAATCATTTTTATCCATTGTATCCATGGAAAAATTGAGATCACTACCAACCCAGTAACCGTTAACATCGATGTAACCTTTATCCTTAAGTGCTGAAACAAGTCTGGTTAGTTTTCCTATATTCCCTCCCGCCAATTCATGAATCCTTTCCATGACATAGTCGGGTATATTATAACCCAAACTTTCAAGAATTTTCTTCTCCTCATTCATTGTAAGTTCATGCATTTTTATTCTTTTGAAATTCTCATCAAGATATATGCCAAGCTTTAGAATAAAATCCTCAACATAATCATTTCTTTTATCTCTGTTGTATGTAAGAACAATCATTATTCTTTTTTTCTTCAAACTCATTGACATGAATGTAATTGCTTTTAGTAAATCCTCACCTGCATTTTCAATGTTTTCAATTAAAATTATAATTTTTATATAATCTGAAATTGTATCCAATAGTTTTGTAAGATATTCAAGTGTTAACTTTTCACCTATCCTTTCTGAAAAAATATTAATAAGGTTATCCCTATACTTTAAAAAATTCTTCTGTATCTGTGAATATAAAATGGAAAGAAATTTTTCTAAATCATTGTTTTCATCACAATTGAACAATATAATTGAATTTTTATCATTCCTATCGATAAAAATTTTCAAAACTGTACTTTTTCCCGAACCTTCACTACCTTCAAACAATATAACCTTAAGACCATCGAAATCAACTGTTTTCGAAATATTTTCAAGCTGGTAAATTTCATGAAGTTCCATTCAAAAAGAAAAGTAATTTTTAATATTTAACATCATCGAAGAAA
>JAVRLJ010000047.1:0-6603 GCA_031961585.1 Thermoplasmatota archaeon
CAGCCTGTGCATGGGGAATGTTCTGAATTCTCAGAATGTTGTTCTCATCAACTATTCCCTCTTCAATTGCAATCCTTATAACATTTTCACCCACAAGATTTATTATTGTTGCCATCCTTAAAGCATTTCTGAAAGTCTTTTCAGAAACATATGTTTCAAAATAGAATTCCTTCCTTACCTCAATGTGAATTTCACCCTCCTCAAATCTTTTCCCCAGCAAATCTGCATCGCAGGCGGCAAGCATTACTTCATCACGTATTTTCCACATTTTCATTGCAATTTTCATGGTACAATTTTCTAATTGCATCTTTTCTAATAATCTTTTGTATTGAAAAATTAATTAACACCTTTATTCTTTATATAAGCAATGAATGAGATGGAAAGGGTAGGAATTGTTTATGGAGATGTTGGTACAACGGAGGTACCAGTAACAATAACCGGTCTTGTTGAACAGGGCGAGTTTGTTCAGATTTTTCACCAGGGATCGGGCTGGGTTCTTGGAAGGGTAGAAAACATAGAGAGAAAAACTGATCTTTCGATTGATCGTGCAAAACTCATAAATGCAGGTGAAAATGTTCCAATAGAGGAGGTAATGATAGGAAATGTTTACATAATTGGTTACAGGGATTCAAAGGGCATACTTCAGGTTCCAAGAACACCCTTCAAGGCAGGTGAACCTGTTTACAGGGCAAAGGATGAACTTATAAGCGATGTTATTGGCCTTAAGGATATGAAGGATACGGGTGCATACATAGGATTGCTCTACAACCATAATATAAGGATTTATCTTGACATAAACACACTCGTTCAAAAACATGTAAGCATACTTGCAAAGACAGGTGGTGGAAAAAGTTACCTTACAGGTGTTTTGATTGAGGAATTCATGAAGCATGATGTTACAACTGTTGTTATAGATCCGCATGGTGAATATTCATCCCTCAGGTTTCCATCAAAGCACATTTCACAGATGGATAGGTTTGGTGTCAAGCCAAGGGGATATAAAGATAAAATACAGATATTTTCACCATACAAACTTAACAGGGATGCAAAGCCATTACAGTTTACACTTTCTCAAATATCACCAAGAGAACTTCTGAATATTCTGAACATTAACGATTACAGGGCCTATATCACACCATTAAGGAAGGCCATAGACACATTGAAGGCATCTGAAAAAATGTTTTCAATAAAGGATATAATAAATGTTCTTAAGGGGGAAGAGAACACTGCAAATGTCAGCGTTTTGATTTCTGCCCTTCAGGAACTGGATGAGATTGGAATATTTTCGGAAATAGGTACAAGGATAACAGATATTGTTAAGAAAGGTATGGTGAGTGTTATAGATCTTAAGGGTGTTCCACCGGATATCCAGGAACTTGTTGCCCAGAGGCTTTCAAATGCACTATTTGAAATGAGAAAAAGGGATGCTATTCCACCATTAATGCTCATAATAGAGGAGGCACACAATTTCATACCACAGCAGAGCAAGGCACTTTCATCAAAGATACTCAGAACAATAGCATCCGAAGGTAGGAAGTTTGGTCTGGGTCTCTGTATCATAAGCCAGAGACCGGCAAAGGTTGATAAAAATGTTTTAAGTCAATGCAACACCCAGATAATATTGAGGGTAACAAATCCAAACGACCTTAGGACAATAGGTGATTCGGTTGAAGGTCTTACAAAGTCATCACTGGATGAAATACAAAGGCTGCCTGTTGGTGTTGCCCTTGTAACAGGCGGTAATATATCCATGCCCCTTTTTGTTGAAATAAGACCCAGGGAGACCATGCACGGCGGGGAGAGTGTGAAGATAGCATGAGGGAAATAACAGATGAAAAGATAAAAAATTACATTGAAAAGACAGAAATGGTTTTAAAAATACTTAAAAAATCGGTCCCGGAGAATTCACACCTGAACCAAATAGCAGAAGATTTTCTAACAATGATTAAAAGCTATTTTTCCGATGCCCTCTACTTTTTTCAGAAGGGTGATTACGTTAACGCATTTGCTGCAATCAATTATGCCTATGGCTGGATAGATTCTGGTGTGAGGATTGGATTGATATACGCAGGAGAAAACCATGATCTTTTCACACTTTATAAATAAAAATCAATAGTATTTTCCATACCTGTAAAGAAGATCTATTAGCTTTTTTGAAAGTTCTTCGGAGATTATACCCTCGTTCTTTTTCTTTATTATGAATTCCTTCGCACTGTTAAGATCCATTTTTGCAAATTTGGAATATATACCACCATAGATTGCTCCTCTAACACTTTCATCCAGATCCTTTACAAGCTCACCAAGCATGTATCTGAATTCATCGTTCCTTGACATATCAAGCTTTTTTCTTTTTTTAGATTCCTGCATCTACTAACAACATTTATTTCATGATTTAAACTTTTTCAGTGCAAATTTTTGAAAGGTATAAAATTAATCATTATTTACTAACAAAAACATCCGCAACAATATGCCATATGTGGGGTGCGTATGATTTTAAAACATGGAACCTTCTCACTTCATATTTTACATCTTTAAAA
The DNA here is from genome assembly GCA_031961585.1 of Thermoplasmatota archaeon. GTDB lineage: Archaea > Thermoplasmatota > Thermoplasmata > Thermoplasmatales > ARK-15 > JAVRLH01. The sequence continues at coordinate 2,538 of JAVRLJ010000047.1, forward strand.
ATACTATCCAATGTTTTTTCTTTTTCTTTGAGTTCTTCTGTAGTCCATGTATCATGGTAGTGTATTATTCCTTTATTTTTCATAATTTCAATAGCCTTTGGAAGGAATTTACCTGTATGAACATAGCCCATTATTATTCTATCAGCATAATCTTTAAGATCAAGATCCCTGTTATCACCAAGAATTGTTTTTATTTTAACATTGTTAATTTTAACATTTTCATTTAAATACCTGAACGCAATTTCATTTTTCTCACATGCAATAACCTCTTTTGGATTACCATACTTTGCAAGTGGAATTGAAAAATAACCTATTCCTGCAAACATATCAACAATATTCTCATTATTCACATTCAGTTTTGACATCCTTATCCTTTCATCAACGTTTCCTGAGGAAAACATTATTTTCGAAGCATCAAACTTATAGTATATACCATTTTCCACATGAGTTGTTTCTGCATCATTTCCGTATATGAATTCAACATCAGGGATCCTTAATTCGCCATAAACACCCCTATAATTAAGAACACTCTTTGCATTAAAAACTTCAGCAAATGCCTTTCCAATTTCAAATCTGTGATCATAAATTTCTTTTGGTATTGTGATTATCAAAACATTTCCAAATTTTTCCCATTTATTTTTTAACAATTCCTTCCCCTGGAAATTGAGTTTTTCAAGAACAAGTTCATGGGGATTTTTTCTTTTTTTCCTTTTTATTCCATCAATTTCCACAACATCATAATTAAAATTCAATTTATATTTTAATGGAAAATATACAAATCCCCCTTCAGGGAATATGGAATAATCTGGATGGAGTAAATCTTTTTCCAGCAATTCAATTCTGATTTTTTCCGCATCATATTTTGGCACCTTTAAATAAATCATTTTGAAATGCATTTAACAAAACATTTATATGAAATTTATCCATTAGGGTTTTTAAGGTGATTGTAATGCCTCAGAAACCAGTTGTTGATGAATCCACATGCATTGCCTGCGGAATATGCGCATCTGTATGCCCGGCGAATCCGGTTGTGTTTACGATTGAGAATGTAAGTAAGGTTGTTCATCCCGAAGCATGCATTGATGGATGTACGGAATGCCAGACGAACTGTCCAACAGGATCCATATCAATACAGAAACTCTGATCAGACAAATACTAACATTTTATCGTACCCTGTTTCAACAATTTTTCCTTTTTTATCATAAACTTTTTCTTTCCTTATTTTAAAGTGATCCTTAGTTATTTTTATTCCATTGAATTCAATACCGTTTTCAATTTCTTTTGGATCAATGTTTTTAATAAATTCTAAGAATTCATTCGTTTTATCTCTTAACAGTGGACCGAGCTTTGAAAGATCCGGAACAATTTTTATTTCTTCCCTCATTTCAAGATTCTGAGTGATTTCAAGATCCTTTATGTTCAGCGATCCCTTAATAACATCCTTCATTTTGTTGAAAAGTTCGGGATTATCCGTGACAATCCTTGCCTTTTCTATAATTTTTATATTGTTTTCTATCTTAAAGCTCCTTCCCCTTACTATCAATTCTTTTACCCTTTCACCATCGAATGCATCGCCTTCAAGAACAGGTTCTGGCCAGTTTTCAAGATGTATTGATATTCTTTTCTCATGCTTCGAGTATATTCTGTGGTACATTTCCTCGGTTATGTGTGGAAGAATGGGGGCGAAAAGCTTTAGAATTCCAAGATAAATGTGATAAACAACAGCCTTTGTTTCCCTATCCTCCTTTATTCTGTACTTTATTATTTCAATGTACTCATCGGCAAATGTATGCCAGAAGAAATCCTCAATCTCCCTGATTGCCCTGTCATACCTGTAGTTATCCATATACGATGTTACCCTTTTCACCATTTCAGAATATTTCACAAGGATCCATTTGTTTATTAAATCGTTATGGGTTAAATCGTACTTACCATCAACGTTCAATTCAACGAATCTTCCAAGGTTGTAAATTTTTGTCAATAACCTTTTACCATGAACAACCTCTCTTCTTCTGAAAGGTGTATCCTCACCTATTGTGCATGTTGCAGCGAAGTACCTGAATGCATCCGTACCATATTCATCAATTATTTTTAGAGGATCAACAACATTTCCCCATGAGGCGTGCATTGGTCTACCATCCTCTGCAAGAATGTGCCCATCTATGAAAATATCCTTCCATGGTTCAATACCCGTCACAGCCTTACACCTGACAATGGAATAGAATGCCCATGTTCTTATTATATCATGTGCCTGCGGTCTTAAACTCATGGGATATAATTTTTTGAATTTTTCATCATCCCTGTAAAGGAATGTGTTGTATAAAGGCGATATGGATGAATCAACCCATGTATCGAAAACCTCATCACTCCCCTTCAACTCTGAACCACAAACAGGGCATTTGTCGTATGGTGGTTTGTCAACAAGAGGATCTATGTAACCATCTTTTTTCATGAGATCCTCCTTTTTTGGAAATACATAATGGCCATTTTCACATATCCATACGGGGATGGGTGTGGCAAAGTATCTCTGCCTTGAAACAACCCAGTCCCATTCTATGCTGTTCACCCATTCCTCAAGCCTTTTCTTCATGAATTCAGGAACCCATTTAATTTTATTTGCACTTTCAAGTATTTCATTTTTTAAATCAACTGTCTTTATGAACCACTGCTCCTTGTTTATTATTTCAAGAGGTGTTCCACATCTCCAGCATGTTCCAACACTGTGATCAAGATCCTCAATCTTTTTTATCCTATTTTCTTTTTTAAGATCCTCAACAATTTTTTTCCTTGCTTCCTCAACGTACAACCCTTTATATTCACCACCAATTTCTGTTAATTTCCCCTCCTCATCAACACTCCTTATTATTTCCATCCCATGCTTCTTTATTAACTTCAGATCGTTCTTATCACCTATGGAACATACCATTTCAATACCGGTACCGAAGGATGGATCCACGTCCTCATCCCCATATATGGGTACCTTTCTCTTTAACAATGGAATTATTACATTTTTCCCCTCAAGATTCTTGTACCTTTCATCATTTTTGTTGTAGGAAAGGAAAAGACAGGCTGGAATAAGTTCAGGTCTTGTTGTTGCTATTGTTACCTTTCCACCATCCTCAAGATCAAAATCTATGTAATAAAGACTTGTTTTTCTTGTTTCGTAAACCACTTCAGATTCCGCTATGGCTGTTCCGCACCTTGGGCACCAGTTAACAGGATGCAATGCTCTGTAAACCAAACCCTTCTCAACCATATCCAGAAAGGTTAACTGTGTAATTTTTCTGTAATATGGTGCATCTGTTTGATAATAAATTGATGGATCCATGGATTCACCAAGTATTTTAAACTGTTCGGTCATAATGTCAATCTTGGATTTTGCAAAATCCTCACAGAGCTTTACGAATTCCTGCCTTGGTAAATCCCTCATCCTTACATTATGTAGCTTTTCAACGTTCACCTCAATTGGCATTCCATTCACATCATAGCATAGTGGGAAGAAAACATTGTATCCACGCATCCTTTTGTATCTTGCTATGAAATCTATATGCGTATAATGTGTTGCATGACCAAGATGGAGTGCACCGCTTGCATACCTGGGTGGATTATCTATTGAAAATACTTCCTTTTGAGATGAGAAATCGAACCTGTAAATCTTTTCCCTTTCCCAGAAATCCTGCCACTTTTTCTCTGTTTCCTTCGGATCGTAGGTCATTGTATTTGTTATAGGAAAACATAATAAAAACTTTTTTAAGTTTAATTTAATTATAAGAATCATGGATGCATATATTGTTTCTGCCGCAAGAACCCCCATAGGGAAGTATGGTAAATCTTTTGTCAGTGTTCCAGCACAGGAACTCGGTAAAATTGCAATAAATGAAGCAGTAAAAAGGGCAAACATTGAAATGGATATGGTTGATGAGGTAATAATGGGAAATGTGCTCCAGTGCGGTCTAGGCCAGAATCCGGCAAGGCAGAGTGCCCTGAAAGCAGGTTTTCCTTACAAAATTGCCGCATTCACCGTGAACAAAGTTTGTGGATCCGGTCTTAAGGCTGTTATGCTTGC
>JAVRLJ010000048.1:0-6557 GCA_031961585.1 Thermoplasmatota archaeon
ATTATGTCAGCACATTCTCCATAGTTTTTATATTTTCAATTTACCTCCAATTGATTTTGCATTACAGTGCATTTTTCTCGGGTATGTTGTTGATTTCAGAGCCCATATTGATGGTAATATTCTCACCAATAAGTGGAAGATTGTCTGATAAATACGGGTCAAGGGAAATTGCAGCCATTGGCATGTTTCTGATCGGTCTATCCTTTCTTTCCTTATATTTCATAAAAATAACATCACCCCTGCATATTGTTATTCCTCTGGCTATTATAGGTATAGGCTTCGGTCTTTTCTCCGCACCAAACACAAATTCCGTCATGGGATCTGTCACACCGGATAAATTCGGCCTCGCATCCGGAACTTTGGGAACAATGAGATTCACAGGCCAGCTGATAAGCATTGCACTTTCAAGTTCCATACTCGCATCAGCAATGCCAAGAACAATGATACTTGAGATGTTTTCAGGGATCCAGATATCCATCAACACAATATACTATCAGGATTTCATTACTGGCTTTAAACTAGTCATGCTTATTTCTGGTATTTTGAGCTTGATTGGTGTTTATACATCATTACTAAGGGAAAGGAAGAAATTTTAATGATAAATATTTTATAAGTAAAAGAATTTAAGGTGCCCTATGGAATACAAGTGGACAGTGCTCACAAACACAACCCTTGGCGGTCTTATGTCCTCAATAAACATGACAATAATAATGATCTCCTTACCGGCAATATTCAGGGGTCTTGGAATAGATCCAACAGCACCGGGTGAATTCACAATCCTTCTCTGGGTTTTGATGGGTTATAGCGTTATTCTTGCATCATTGCTTGTAACGTTTGGAAGATTATCAGACATGTACGGAAGAACAAGGCTGTACACAACAGGATTTATAATTTTCACCATCGCATCTGTTCTTCTATCAATAATACCCAGTGGATCCGGCAATACAGGTGCATACCTTTTGATTATATTTAGAATGGTACAGGCTGTTGGCGGAGGATTCCTGATGACAAACAGCACTGCCATGTTAACTGATGCATTTCCGCCAAACGAAAGGGGAAAGGCACTTGGAGTAAACCAGATATCATTTATTGCTGGAAATTTAATTGGTCTCATAGTGGGTGGTTTGCTTGTTGGTTATGACTGGCACCTTGTTTTCATTGTTAACGTTCCATTTGCTGTTGCAGGGAGTTTATGGTCAGTATTTAAATTAAAAGAAATCTCAAAGAGAGTGAAAGTTCCAATAGATTATAAAGGGAACATTTTCCTTGCAGGTGGTCTGGTTCTCATAAGTTTGGGATTCACATACGCCCTTGTACCTTATGGAAGTTCAAGCATGGGCTGGAATAATCCCGCTGTTATTCTTATGCTCATTTTTGGTGTTATTTTCCTTGCCTTATTTGTCTATATTGAAAGGAAGGTGAAGTTTCCATTGTTCAACCTTAACCTTTTCAAGGTAAGAGCATTTGCCTATGGTAACATAGCTGGATTTTTGAGTTCACTTGGAAGAGGGGCTGTAATGTTTCTTGTTGTTATATGGTTGCAGGGTATCTATCTACCATTGCACGGTTTCAGCTATGAGCAGACACCATTATGGGCAGGGATCTATATGATACCCATGATGGTTGGATTTGTTGCCCTGGGGCCAATAGGTGGAATTTTAACGGATAAATATGGTGCAAGGCTCTTTGCAACCCTTGGTATGATAATTATCGCCATATCACTTTATCTTTTAACATTATTACCATACAACTTCAATGTGTGGGAATTTGAACTGATTCTTTTCATGAATGGTGTCGGAAGCGGTCTTTTTGCATCACCCAACACAACAGCAATAATGAATTCTTTACCACCGGAAAACAGGGGTGTGGGAAGTGGAATGAGAACAACATTGAACAACATAGGTTCAACAATTAGCATGGCACTGTTCTTTTCTATCGCAATAACTGTGTTTTCACAGGATCTCCCTCCAATCCTTTACCATGAAGCAATAAGTCTTGGATTTTCTCAGACCTTAGCAAGCATGATTTCACAGATTTCACCATCAGGTATACTTTTCGCAGCATTCATGGGAGTAAATCCCATATCGTCTTTTCCTCCCAACATCCTCAATTCACTCCCAGAATCAACAAGAAAATTAATTGAATCGAACACATTCATACCTAATATAATTGGGAATTCTTTCATGCTGGGTCTCAGGGAATCGTTGATCATTGCGGTAATATTAACGCTCATAGGTGCGCTTTTCTCCGCGTTAAGGGGTAAAAAATACATACATGATGAGAATTTCAAAAAATTATAAAAAATGCGGTAAAATTATATAAATTAGCATGAAACCCACTGAAAAGTACATGTGAAGTGCTGTGAAATTTGCTGTTAAAACATCAAGCAAATTTCTATTCCAGTTTCTCTTGTTCAGTGCAATCTTTGTGAGCTTAACAGCCCAGGGAATGGTGAGGAATGATCCCAGTATGGGGAAGAATTCTGGGTTGAAGTAGACAGCCAGAAAAAGCAAAGGATAGGAGAGCCAGATGAGTGAAAGATAATAGATCATGGATCCCTTCTCACCAAGAATATTCGCCACCGTTCTAACACCTGCCTTAAGATCATCATCCATATCCCTCCAGTTGTTCCCGTGCAAAATTGCAACAATAACAAGTCCCAAGGATATGGATATTAATATTTCAGAAATACCCGGAACACCACCCTGTAGAACATATGATCCAAGGAATATACCGGGGCCGAAGGCAAGGAACACTGCCAGATCTCCCAATGCAATCCACTTCCATCCAATTTTTGGAATGCCGTAAAGAATGCCTGCAAAAAGGCCTATTAAAACGTACGGAATGATCTGGTTTTTTAGTATCATGAGAACAATGCCGATTATTGAACCTGTTACAAATAAAGAAATAATGTAAATTAAAAATTTCTTCGGATCCATTATTCTGTCAACAAGAACCCTTGCTCCAGCGGAACCCATTGTTGTCGGCCTGTCAACATTTGTTACAAAATCGAAATAATCTGAAAAGGCGTTAAATGATCCATGTATTAATACAAGGGAAATTAATGATAAAATGAATAACATAAGGTTGAAATGCTGGGCAAGTATTGCACCGAAAACTAGGGCTGTTATGCTCTGCTGTAAACTCCATGGCCTCAATGCCCTGAAATATCCTATTTTTCTTTCCTTCAATTCATCAAGAGAAAACTGTGCATTGAAAATTTTTCTCTCATTCCTCATATCCGTTACTTTTATAAAATCTGGCACAAGTCTTACGATGTAAACATGGCCAGATTTAACGAACAGCGCATCCTGGGGAATTTTATAGAGGAGTGAACCCCTTTCATCATGGAATTCACCGGGTTCACCCAGTATTTTCACACATCCCTCACCCTGAACATAATAGTCCGGTCTGTCCATGTCAATAGTGAAAGAAACTTTACAGTTTTTCTGAATATTTTTCAATGTTCTTCCTTCCTTTTCAACCAGGAAAACAAATCCTCTATCCATGGCATAGTATACCTTTGTTGACCATAGTGTTTCCCCGTTTGTTGAAATCACCATGGTTTTGCATTTTCTGAGAAATTTGAGCAGATCTTTGTCCATAGAATAAAAAAATAATTCGTTAATTTAAGGATTACAGGTAAAATGTTACCCATTTAACAAAAAAATTATCATGATTACGGTAATGAATTGTAAAACAACTATTTCTCCTGTCTTTTGGTGATCTTTTCTAAGAAAATCGTTCAAAAATAAAATATGCAGGATTGAAAATACAAGGAATATTAAAGTGATTGTGTAAACTGTACTTAAAATTAGAAAGGATGATAATACAAGTGAGGAATAAATTATTTTGAACTTTTTGAAGCGTATTGAATTTTTATTCTCTTCAGGTAAATGGTGAATGAACCTTATTGCAGATGTGCTTAACCCAAAGAAAATTGAAATTAGGATATAATTAATATTTATATCAACGCCTAAAGCTGTTAGGGATCCAAGGAAGAGCAATGGACCAAAATTAAAGAAGGTTGAAATTTCACCAACACCTTTTTTGTAAAACTCGAATGGAGGGAAAAGGTATGCGTAGGAAAAGAATAGTGCAAGGGCACCGAAAATTAAAAGTGTTAATTTTTTCGTTAAAAATAGGGCAATAAATCCAAGTGAAATGGAAATAAGGAATGAAACCATTGAAAGTAAGAAAACCTTTTCAGGGCTAATTTTTTCCACTTTTATTGAATATGGCCCAATGGGAAAATATGAGTCCTGGAATTTCACATCTTTACCATATTTGTAATCACTCACATCCATGGAAAGGTTCATACCCATCTGGAAGAAAATCACAAAGAATAAAAGAAGAATGAAAATTAAAAGATTATTAAATTTTACAATGGACCAGGCAAGCAAGACAGGCCCTATTGAAGTTAAATAAAGAGGAAATTTTGTTAACTTTAATAAATCCATAAAAAAGATAATTCAAAGATCATGATAAAATTTTTTCATTCCAATCCGATTTTTTTAGTTATGAGATTTCAATGCATATTCATTTTTAACCCATTTCAATTATTTTCAAAACATGAATAATTGTTAAGAATAAAGTGCAAAAAAGTACAATTTTAAAAAAATTTTTTCAAAAGATTTAAGAATTAGTAATTGCATGAATCATTTCAGGAGGAAAAAACATGGTGAGTAAAAAAACAACAGCAATAATAGCTGTGGTTGTTGTGATTATTGTAGTGGTTGCTGCTGTTGCAGTGATGCTATCAACGAAACCATCAACACCCTCCACATCCACACCTCCAAGTTTATCAATAAAGATTTCACAGAGCACTGTGACAGGTAATGCGGGACAGAGCATATCCTTCATAGCCTTTGTCTCCGGTGGAACACCAAATAGTGTTACATTCAACTTTGGTGATGGAACAATTGTTAATGCATCATATTCATCAACAATAGGCGGTTATCAGACATCACATGTGTACAATGTTCCAGGCAGATACCTTGTTACAGTTTCAACAATCTATCAGGGTTATACATTCAACAACTATGGGAATGTTCCATTAATAACAATAATGCCATCATCCGTATCATCTTTGATAGCAAGTGAAATAACCCAGCCAACAGTAATATCAAACCAGATATTTTACCAAAATGAAAGTGCCAATTTTATAGGATCATATTTGCAACCACCAACGGAACCAAACTGGACAGTTGGATATTACATCTGGAACTTTGGTGATTCACACAGTATGATAGATCCTGCAATTTACAACCAGAGCTCGGGATTGTTCTTTAAAGATAATGTTACACATGTTTATTCAAAGTCTGGAATTTACACACTGACATTAAGCATTATTACCTTCAATTCAACAAAATTCACATCATCAAATTACAACAACAATCCCAATTTGACATATTACCCTCTAAGCGAATTCAGTTCAATAATCTCTTCAGGACTTTATGAGAACACAAGCTATCAAGAAACAGTAATCGTTCTTTCTCAAGGGCAGTATGCAAATATATCAAGATCAACATTGCCTGTTTCAAATCCAAACGAAATAATTGATGCGGAATACGTTCCTGGCGGTCCATATTCACTGGATCCAAACATTGATTATGAGATGGTTGGCTTTGAGGTCATATCCAACGTTTATGAAACTCTCATCGCTTACAATGGATCAAGTGTAACGGAATATGTTCCGGTTATTGCAAAGTATGTACCAACCGTTGCAAACGGCGGTATATCACCAGATGGTTTGAACTATACATTCTACATCAGATCAGGACTGAAATTCTCCAACGGTGATCCATTGACTGTATGGGATGCTTACACATCCTTTGTCAGGGCTCTTCTCTTCATGAACGGTTCACCAGGTACACCGGACTGGATATTGGCCCAGGATCTTTTACCAGGTGGTGGTTGGGCATTGAACTGGTCCGATGGTGAATCATTGTACACAAATATAACAAATGCAATTTCATACAACAATGCAACGCAGAGCATTACGTTCCATCTTTTGAAGCCCGATCCGGCATTTTTAACTTATATTGCCGATGCACTCTTCCCTGTTATGGATTATAAATGGCTTGTTGAGAATGGGGCCGGGATAACATTCACACCCCAGGGTTTCCTGAATTACACAAGCTACAGCTATGAATCAAACTATAACAATTACATAAGGTGGCATGCTATGGGATCAGGACCATACATGATTCAAACAATGTTGCTCGGTCAATCAATAACGCTCGTTCCAAATCCAAACTTCACACCAATACCCGGTGTTCCAGGGTATTCACAGAGACCAAATGATACAGTTTATATAGAATGGGTAAAGGATCCATCAACCGAATATCTCATGTTAACGAATCAGCAGGCAGATATTTACAGCTGTCCGGGTCTTCTCGGCTTACCATACAACTGGTATCCAGAAGAATCAAAGCTTGAAAGTGAGGGTAAACTGAGTGTTTATGAATTCCCATCAATGACAACTGGAGGTTTTGCCTTCAATTTCAACATAAACACAACAATGATGTCCGCATTTGGGTCACAGTTCCATGTAC
>JAVRLJ010000049.1:0-6408 GCA_031961585.1 Thermoplasmatota archaeon
TTATCAAGAAAAAAGTTTAATAGATCTTTTACATTCTTTTCCAACTGTGCCGCCGTAGCTTAGCCGGTGGAGCGCTCGGCTGTTAACCGAGTGGTCGTCGGTTCGAATCCGACCGGCGGCGCTGTGATCTATAAGTGTAATGATATTAATATTGATGATCTTTCAGAGTATTTAAAACACGATTTTGCTGTTATACCAGCAGATACTCTCTATTCACTTTCGATCTGGGTTTTTTCAGATAATGCTGAGAGAATTTATGAAATTAAGGGTAGAAAAAAGGATGTACCCGTTCCCGTTGCCCTTTTTGATTATAATAACATTCAAGATTACGTATATTCCCATCCTCTTGTTGAAAAAATAATAAAAGAGGATTGGGGCTACCTTGTTACCTTTGTGCTAAAAAATAAAAAAATACCATATAACCTTGTTGGTGAAACGGTGGGTATAAGATTCCCCAAAAATGAAATAATAAGAAAAATAGTTGAAAAAATAGGGCCCATAACGATCACAAGCGCAAACAAACATGGAGGAAAGAATCCTGTAAACGTTGAGGATGCATATTCACAGCTGGGAAAAACAATTAAGATATATGTGGACTGTGGATCATGCCTTGGTATACCGTCAACTGTGATAGACCTCACATCACAAAAACCAAAGCTTATAAGGGAAGGTGCGGTACCATTTAAAAAGGTGATGGAAATTTATGGATCAGAATGAAATAGAAAAGTACATAAAGGCAGGAAGAATAGCTGGGGAGGCCATTAAACTGGGTAAGAATTTAATAGAGGAGGGAAAAAGGGCCGAGGATGTTGCCGATGAAATAGAGAGTTTTATTATAAAAAGTGGTGCAAAACCCGCATTCCCGGTGAATTTAAGTGTTAATGATGAGGCAGCGCATTATACACCATCAAGGAATGATACCAGAATATTCAAAAAGGGTGATGTTGTAAAGCTTGATCTGGGTGCGCATGTGGATGGCTACATTGCCGATACAGCAATTACAATAGAGATTGGAGGAAACGATAAAAAGAGTTTATCCATGGCGTCAGAGACAGCACTCAGAACGGTTATAAATTCCATAAGACCGGGTATTGAAACATGGGAACTTGGATCAATTATTGAAAGGGTTATTGAATCCTTCGGTTATAAACCAATATACAACCTGACAGGTCATCAGGTATCAAAATTTGTTCTCCATGCAGGAATATCGATACCCAACTACAATGATGGATCAAGGAAATCTCTCTATTCAGACATGGCCGTGGCCATTGAACCCTTTGCAACGGATGGATCAGGTTACGTAAAGGAAACAAAATTTGGAAACATTGCCCAGATTATAAGAATAAATGATGAAACAAAAAGAATTTTTGAAGAATATAACAATCTACCATTTTCAACAAGATGGATCTACAGGGATTTCAGTGATCCAGAGCATATAATGGATATTGTTATGAAAAGTAAGGATATCTACAGATTCCCCATTCTAAAGGAGAAAGCAAAAGGTACGGTTTCGCAGCACGAACATACAATTTTATTGCTCAAAGATAGAATAATTGTTACAACCGAAATATAAATTTTGGAAAAGTTTATTAAAGAAATTATAATTAAGTGAAATGAAAATTGATAGAATGTGACATGTTATGAATCCAGATCAAGTTGTTCAAGAACTCGGTTTGATAGGGGCAGCATTGATCAGGAAGGATGGTACGGTTGTCAAGAATATCCTACCTGATGGTATAGATAAGGAAACATTCTCAGTAATGTGCGCAACAATATATGGCGCAGCTGTAACTGTTTATGGTGAAATGAAATACAGGGAACCAACACAGATATACATGGAAGGGCAGGAGGGATACGTTGTTCTTTTTCCTTACGATACAAGACATTTCTGGTCATTGATTATTCCTGCAAACAAGGATGTAAAAAAATTGACTGAAGAGTTCATTGAAAAAACAAAAGAATGAATGAAATAAAGAATATTTACAATATACTTTTCGAAAGTTTCGGGCCGCAGCACTGGTGGCCTGGTGAAACAAAATTTGAAATTGTTGTTGGAGCAGTATTAACACAGAATACTTCATGGAAAAACGTTGAAAAATCAATCAAAGAACTTAAAGATAATAATCTCCTGGAATTTGAAAAAATTCTGAATGTTGATGAAAATGTTCTTCAGGAAAAAATAAGATCCTCGGGTTTTTATAAACAGAAGGCCCAAAGGTTGAAAAACCTTGTAATGAAAATTAAAGAGAAATATGGAACATTTGAGAATTTTCTTGAGAATGGTGAAAGGGAATTTTTATTGAACATAAAGGGAATTGGAATGGAAACAGCGGATTCAATCCTTTTATATGCCATGGATAAACCATACTTTGTTGTTGATGCCTACACTTTAAGAATTTTTAAAAGATACGGCATTATTGATAATGATGATAAGAAAAATTATGAGAATGTGAGAAAATTGGTTGAAGAAACTTTTAACAAAAATGTTAAGGATCTCCAGGAATTCCATGCATTACTTGTAAAATTGGGGAAGGAATACTGCAGAAAAAATCCAAGATGTGATAACTGTCCGTTGAGAGAAAAATGTAAGAAAAAGGTTTGAATCATAAGGTGGATAGTAATTCACCTGCCTCCTTTACCTTTTCAGTTTCAATACTGAATGCAAACCTTATATGATTTTCCCCGTCGTGTCCGAAAACAGGTCCGGGCGTGGAACCAACACCTGTTTTTTTAAGAATGTATTCGCTCATTTCCCAGCTATCCTTCACACCTTCGGGGTATTCTTTTATTTTATTCCACATATAGAATGCGCCCTGTGGTAAATACGGATCAAGGTACCTTGAATTTTTCAAGTAACCGTAAAGGATATCCCTCCTTTTCTGGTACTCATCCCTCATCATGGATACGTAATCCTGTGGCCCCTGAAGTGCGGCCAGGGCACCATACTGTGTTATTGAATTTACACCGTTTATTGTACATCTCAACAACTTTTTCATTCTATCCTTTAAAATTTCATTTTTCACATGCGCGTAACCTATTCTCAGGCCGCTCATTGCATAGCTCTTTGACATTGAATAAAGTGAAATGGTATTTTCATAAATTGATCCGGGACTGAAGTGTTTTAAATTATCAAAAATCACATCCTCATAGGCTTCATCACTGACAATAAAAATTCCATTCTCTGATGCAATATTAACAATTTTTCTTATTTCATTTTCTGAAAAAACCTTACCTGTTGGGTTGTGCGGTGAATTTATAAATATTGCCTTTACGTTCTTTAAATTCATACCCTCAATATTTTCAACATACTTGAATACATCAACAGGCAAAGGAATGCCAAGGGAAAGCTTTATGTTTTCATTAATCTCGGTCCACATGGGATCGGGTATGATCACCCTTTCATTCTTTGAAAGCAGTGCACGGAATGCTACATACAATGAATTCATACCACCGTTTGTTACAAGCACTTCATCCTTCGTTGCATTAATTCCATTTTTTCTCTGAAGTTTCTGTGCAATTTCCTCTCTTAGTTCAGGTATTCCCGTTGAATCCGTATAATGTGTTCTGTTATTTTTTAAAGCATCAATGATTGCATTTTTAACATGGTCAGGAACATCAAACGATGGGTCGCCTGATTCCATCCTGTATACCTTTTTCCCCTGCCTCTGCATTGATAAAAGATCATCCCTTATTTTCACTATTGCACCGAAGGAAATATCATCCACAATATTTTTCTTTAATTTTTTCATCAGATGTTTAAATCTAAAAACAATATTTTAATTTTTTCAATTAAAAATTGACATTTTGTAAATCATATAGATTTAATTTTTCTAATTAGTTCAGGTATGTTTATTTTCATGGGGCATACTTCCCTGCATCTTCCGCACCCCAGGCAGAAGAAGGATAATGCCTTTGCCTTTTCCTTTGAACCTGTTATTGCCGTCCACGGTATTCCTATTGCTGCGGTATATATATCGCCCCATGCACCATCAATAACCTGGAAAACGGGGCATGATAACTGACATGATCCACATTTAATACAGTAAAGTGTTTCCTTCAGAAACGTTTCCCTTGCACTTTTTCTGTTGTTGTCCAAGATAACTATATGCAATTCCTCAGGACCTATATTATCCATGGATGGTCCATTTATTATGTGAATGTACGATGTTTTCTTGTATCCATCATATACTGTCTGGACAATTGAAGCCTTTATGGCATCATTTAATTTTGGATATATTTTTTCAATGGATGTAATGACAATCAATTTTTTTGGAATTGTTGATGTAAGTGCACCGTTCCCCTCATTTGTTACAAAAACGACAGAACCTGTCTCAGCTGAAAGTGCATTTGCTCCAACCATTCCCACATCAGCAAAAAAGAACTTTTCACGCATGAATTTTCTTACAGCAAGAACCATTGATGTTACATCCCCAAGTTCAACATTGAGATTCTTTTCCAGAACGGATTTGGCCCGCCCTTCTGTCATGTTTACAGCAGGCGTGACCATATGTGCTGGTTTTCCGTTTGTTAACTGTACAAGGAATTCTCCAAGATCCGTCTCGTATACCCTTATTCCCTTACTTTCAAGAAACTGCCTCAGTTCAATCTCCTCACCAACAAGACTTTTACTTTTAACAACTGTTTTACCTTCACCGATTATTTTTAGAACAATGTTCTTCATTTCATCCCCATTTTTTGCATAATGGAAATGACCGCCATTTTTCTCAAAATTTTCTTTGAATTTTAATATAAGATCATCAATATTTTCAATTGCATATTCCTTATTTTTTCTTGTTTCATCTGCCCATTCCTCAATATATGGGTGTCTTTTAATTGCCTCCCTTCTGTTAATTATTTCAAATTTTGTTCCGATGTAGGATCCATTCCTTAGATCCTGATCCTCAAGGGCATTGAGAATTTTTTTATGGACCTCTTCAAAAATCATTTTATTCACCTCTTAACAATTAAAACATGGAGTTCCTTGGGTCCGTGTGAAGGTCTCACTATTTTCTTTTCGATATCACCCGTGTAGCTCGGCCCCTGTATTATCTGAATGTATGATGGCATTTTGCCGGATTCTTTAACAACATAATCAAGAGCATCAAGTATTTCCGGAAAAATTTTATCAGAATATTCTATAACAATATGCTTTTCCGGAAGGAAGGATGCAAAGGCTGTAAGAACACCATTTTCATAAAATATTATTGATCCCGATTCTGCTGCCATTGCATGTGCACCTGTTATGCCAATTTCAATTTTCCCTGGATCCCTTTTCATATCCTCAATTGTCATAACATTTTTACCATTATTTTTCAAAATATTTTTTACATATTCCTCTATACTTTCATCAATGTTATGTATGAAAACGTTTTTGAAATTTTCAGTGATTTCAAGAATTATGTCAGAAATTTCATCAATTTTTTCAATAATGTAACATTTACCATTTGCCTCTTCTATTGAATTTTTAAAACTCAAAATTAAATCATCCATGAAGGTATGTAAAAAATATAGATATTTAAATTTCTATTTTCATTAAAATTTTCTCTTAATTTTTGGTAAAATTGTTGTTCCTTCATTTTTCTTGCCAATTTCAATAAAATTTCCTGATAAATAAAAGTAGCCAACAATAGCTGAAAGGAATGAATCAATCCCATGCCTGCTTAATTTTTTTTAAATAAAATTGAAACCCTTGTTTGAAAAAATTTCCAGAATCTTTTCCATTTCCTTGGGTAAACCAAGCATGATTTTAACACCATGGGGATAGGTTTCAATAACATCAAAATTCATTGATCTCAATAAAACTGAAAGGTTAATACCTCTCCTTGTGAGTGGTATCATACTTTCTATAAGTGTTGGGTATGCCCTTATACCCATTCTTATCAATTCCCTGTCACTTTCCCTCATTATTCCATGAACGCTGCATGAACATTTTTCCCAGGTACAGCATCTGCCTTCCGGTAAAGAAAGTGGTGCATCTATTGCAATTAAATCTGGCTTAAAATCAATTATGGATGAAATTATTTCTGCATCACTTTTTAATGAATTTATTTCAGCATTGTATCCATGAAGGAAACAGATACCTGTTTCCCTTTTGGATGAACCGGCAAGATCAATGCCAATTATTCTTTTATTTTTAAATTCAGCAACAATTTTCTTTATAAAGTTCATGAAGAAAAAAAGTAGAAAAAATAAATAAATATAACGTGAAAATTCAAATTTTTAATGAAAATAGAGTACGGTGCTTGGATAACCACATATTCACTCTTCCTATTTTCATTGCTTCTTTACAAAAATATTTATGTATTAATTTTCTGGATTCCACTATTATCAGGTTTAATAGCCATGGATTTTAAAAAAGGAATCGATAAAATTGCACTTATCATATCCTTCATATTTTCAATAATTTCC
>JAVRLJ010000050.1:0-6357 GCA_031961585.1 Thermoplasmatota archaeon
TTATATCCTCTCCTAGAGATTTTCTGTATCTCACTAACTTTCTCAATGATTCAGCTTCCTTTGATGGAAGATATACTTCTGGTAGTTCATTTAGTCTAAGAAGCTTTGCAAGTTTGTAAGAATCTTCCTTATCATTTTTCCTTGATGCTTTGAAAATCAAAGCAAGATTTGCAGGATCAGCTATGTGTATAGAAAATCCCATATCTCTCAATAGCCTTGCAACATATTTGCCAGATGTGGACATTTCCATCGCTATATCTGGTTTTAATTCTATGTATTTTTCTCTGAATTTTGTCTATTCTTCATTACTGTTTGGCATTTCATATTGTTTTACGACTTTTCCATCTTCGTCCATTACTGTCACGTACACACTTTCCTTGTGGATATCTAATCCAATTTTCATTTTTTCACCTCTTATTTTTTTTGGTATAAGAGTCTTAAGGTCGGAGTTTCCTCGACAATCTCCTATTCACCCTTTTTTCAGGGTATTAGGTCGAAGCGTAGGCAACCATTCTATCCAACGACCTCGAAGGTCAAGAATTGTTTACGGTTGCCAAACTTCGACTCTTACACATCATCGTGATGCAACTGCAGACAAAAGAACTTTTTTCATGACTTCTTTTTACAAAAGCCCTTATTAAACATTTCGACGATTCATCTCCTCTTTAAAAAGCGAGGCTTTCCCGCCATGTGTTTGTAATGGAACTTCTTTCAGAACATATTTATGCTGCATTTTTATAAGACCTTCGCTAAAAGAGAATAGTCCCTGAAAAGACTATGAAGAGGAAAGTAACTATCAATGACCAGAAATACTGCTCTTTACCCCTTCCAAATGGAAATAAAAATATATCTTTCCTTTTGCTTGATTTAACACCATAAATCAATAAAAGTTGATTCACCGTATCTGAAAGGGAATGCAAGGATTCAGCAAATATTGCTACAGATCCGCTCGGAATGAAAACAATAAATTTTTTAATAAATAATGAAAGAGAAGATAACAACCCTGAATGTTCCCAATTCCTGCTTCATTTTATATTTTCAGGTGAAAGGGGTTCATCAAGCACAGTTTCAAAAACAACGTTTGTTAAAGTCTTTTCCACACCCTCAACATTCCTTAGTTCATCAACAACAAAATTGCCTATATCCTCAACCGTTCTCCCCCTGACTTTCACGAGAAGATCCCATTCTCCCGCAATAATATGCACCTCCTCAACATTTTTCATGACTGATATACTTTTTGCAAGTGTTCTCTGCGATATTTTAAAGTCTGGAGAGAAGGATATAAGTATGAATGCAACCACTGGAAGATCCAGAACCTTGTAATTGAGAAGGGCTGTGAATTTTTTTATTACTCCTTCCTTCACCATTCTCTGTATCCTGTTGTAAACAGTGATCCTTGGTATATCTGTAAGCTTTGATATTTCACTTATCTGCGCTCTGCTGTTCCTGCATAGCACTTTAAGTATTGCAAGATCCTTATCGTCAAGTTCCATGGTTAATCATTATAATAACTTTTATTAAAAATTTGTTTTTCTTTACTTTTTGTCCAAAAATTTGAAAATAAAAAAATATATTTAAAGGCAATTACTTACCAGATAGAAATTTTGCAAGTTCTTCATATTTTTCAATCCTCTTTGTCAATACCTTTTCTGATTGCAAAAGGAAATAATGGGATTGCTTTATTGAGGAAATATATAGAATTAAAGATCTCTTTTCATCATCAACAAACTCATCAGAAATTTTTCTGTAAAATTCTGAAAATTCATTTTCAATTTCCATTGCCTTATCAATTATTGATGCTAAGGAATAATTTTGGTCAAACTTTATTTCAGGTAATTTTTCATCAATTTCATTTGATTCATCTTCCACCGGAAATTTCATTTTTAGGATTTTTTCAATGATTTCCATGTACTGAATTTCTTCATCCGCAAGAAAGTTGAATAGATTTTTTAACCTTTCCACATTAATGTTTTTAGCAATTTCCCTGTACATTAATTGAATATCCTTCTCTTTTTTCAATGCCATTTCCAGCATATCCCTCAATTTTGCCATTGAATGAAAAAAGGAAATAGATTTTAAAAATATTTTCCATTGTAAAGATTTTTGAAAAGAAATTTTTGAATTCCAGGAAAAATATTAATTATTGGAATTTTTTAACCATTACAAATGAATCCCTGGTTAAAAATCATGAGGCCATTAAACGGCCTTATGTCAGCATTCACCGTTATAATTGTTGGTGTATCAATTAATGGTATAAATATAATAATGTCCAATGTTCTCATAGGTTTCATAGTTGCTTTTCTTACAAACGCCGGGGGAAACATTCTGAACGACTACCTTGACAGGGAAGTGGATAAGATAAATCATCCTGAAAGACCAATACCATCAGGAAGGATAAGTCCGGAAAACGCTCTTTATTTTGGAATATCAATTTTCATTCTTTCATTAATTTTATCATTTTTCATTAATCTTTATGCATTTATAATAAATATTGCAGGTATTTTATTACTCATACTTTATGAAATAAAGTTCAAAAACCTTGGATTCTCAGGTAATTTTCTTATAAGCTTTATTCTTTTACTTCTCTTTCTTTTCTCAGGATCCATTTTTCTTAAATTTGATCTACCATTCATCCTGGGTCTCATGGCATTTTTCTCAACACTTGGTAGGGAAATCACAAAGGATGTTGAGGACATGGCCGGCGACTTCAACAGAATCACTCTTCCAAAAAGAATTGGTGTTTCTCGTTCACTTTTACTTTCAGGTATTTTTTATATCATAGCAATTATACTTTCTCCTTCACCCTATTTAATGGGATACTTTGGCATACCCTATATTATTGTGGTTTTGATAGCTGATATTATTTTTATATACTCCGTTGTTATTCAGTTCAATCATCCAGGTAAAGGTGAGAGGTTTGCAAAGATTGCGATGGTTCTTGCCCTTGTATCATACCTTGTTGGTGGTGTTATTAAATGAGTGTACTTGAGTATATATATGAAACTCTCAAAAAAAGGAAGATGCATTTTACACTGATAGATCCAGCCAAACAGAGCATAGAAAAAACTGTTGAGATCGTAAGGGAACTTGAGAAAATTGGAACAGATGCAATAATGGTAGGAGGTTCAACAAACATTACACCAGAACTCATGGATGAACATATTAAGAAAATAAAGGAAAACATAAAAATTCCTGTCATAATATTTCCTAACGGTGTACAGAGCATATCAAAATATGCGGATGCAATATATTTCATGAGCATGCTGAATTCAATGGAAAGGGAATATCTTATAGGCAACCAGGTGAAGGGTGCGAGAATTATAAAAAATTTCAAACTTGAAACAATTCCCATGGGTTACATTGTTGTTGAACCGGGAATGACAGTAGGAAAAGTTGGTAAAGCAATTTTAATCAAAAGAAATGATATAGACCTTGCTGTTTCATATGCCCTAGCTGCACAGTTTTTTGGCATGAAACTTGTTTATTTTGAGGCGGGTTCAGGTGCACCTGAAACCGTACCGGCCAAAATGGTAAGGGAGGTAAAGAAAGAAATTCACATCCCTCTGATTGTGGGAGGTGGAATAACATCAAGGGAAAAGGCAGAACCCATCATAAATGCAGGGGCAGATATAATCGTCACAGGAACGCTTGTTGAAAGATTTCCTGATTACAGGGAAAGAATTGGAGGTATCGTTGATCTTCTGAGGGGAGGGGGCAATGAAAACGGAGGATTATCTGAACAGTTATGAAAACTATAGAATAGTTTTGCCAGTTGAAGATTTTTTAACAAGGGATGTTCATGTTGAAAGGGTAAATCTCTTTCTTTCACTCATACACAGAAGATTTGAAGAATTCATGATAATTTTAAGGATAACTGAACAGGGTCCATTTTTATATTTTTCAACAAAAAACCCGGAAATTTTAAAGACAGTTTATTATAAAATAAATGAGGATCATATTACAAAAGAATATTTTAGATTAAGCTATCCCATTAAAGGTATATATTCATCAAGGTTCTACAAAAAATCTCTTCCGGTCGGGCTTGAAATAAAAACGGATTTCATAAGGCATTTATTAAGTTACATGAACAGAACGAAAAATGGAGAGATCTTTATAGTATGCATTTTAAAGCCAACATTCTCAACAATTTTTCTAAACAAAGAAGGTGAAATTTTTAAATTCAACATTAAGGTTCTTTTTTTCGGAGATGTTGATGAGGATATTCTAAGAATCATTGAAAGTTACTGGTCAAATGACAAAAATAGAATATACTTTAAAAGAATAAAAGAAAGGAGTTTGAAAAAAACAAAATATGTTTTTGCATCAAAAATGGAAATATTGAACATTCTACCCTTTCCCGACCAATCACTTATGGATCTTGGTGTTGCTTCAAGGTTTGCGAAAAAAGAATTGAGGATTAAAAATAACATTGATATTACCCTGGGTCGAGGAATAAAATCAGGTAACATTATGAAATTTTCAATAAACTTGAACGAAGGACAGAGTTTTTTACTCATAGGTGAAACTGGATCAGGAAAGAGTTCAACACTTGTTCATACTTTAATTCGTTTGCTTGAAAATCCAGTACTTGTTTTAGATCCCACAGGAGATACCGTGAAAAAGATAATAAATGCAATTGATGATGAAACATTGAAAAGGGTTATTTACATAAGTCCCTACAACTCCCAGGTTTCCATGAATATTTTAAGTATTCCAGAGAATGGTGAAAGGGATATTCTTGTACCAAGGTTATCCGAAGATATAATTCAAATTTTAAAGAATGTTACTGAAGCGGAATCTGGTGTGGTTGGTGGCCTTGTTGGATCAAGGATATCCGAAATAATAAGGAACAGCGTTAATGGACTTGTTGAAATACCTGGTTCAACACTACTTGATGTTTATGATATAATTTCAAGGCCTGAAAAAAGATACATGCTGAAGGAATTATCAAAAAATAAAGAATTCAAAAATTTTCTTGAGGATATAGAGAATTATCCTGTTGAGGATATTTCAAGTACAAGGAGAACATTATCATTCCTTAAAACAAACACAATTCTGAAAAATATGCTCTGTTCTGAGAGACCAAAATTAAATTTAAGGGATGCAATTGATAAGAAAAAGATCGTTCTTGTGAATGGTGAAAGGGGAAGGGTTGGTGAAAGAATAAGCACATTCCTACTTTCATCAATATTGAGCATGTACTGGATAGGTGTTGAATCAAGGGAAAGAAAGGATCCTGTCTTTGTTTTCTGCGATGAATTCCAGGATTATATGAACTCTTCATTCGAGGATATGCTTATTCTTGGAAGAAAGGAAAATTTGAACCTATTCATGGCTACAACACATCTCTCAGGTCTCAGTAAAAATGTTTTCAATGCAATAATGGCGAACACAAAGAATTTTGTCCTATTCAAACTTTCACCATATGATGCAAAGGAATTTTCGGATAAATTTTCAGTTTCAACGGATGATCTTGTTAACCTTCCATTCGGTCTTGGTTATGTGAGAAACAGTGAGCATGGTGAAATTTCAAGGATTTATCTGAACATTCAAAATCTTGGAAATAAAATTGAAAAGGCAATTGAAAACTCCAGGACTTACTTTAACCAGGATACAAAAATTGACTATGAGAAAATAAACCTTTCATTCGATATTTTACTTTTGAAAACCCTGAAATTAAAGATCAACAAGGATAACCTCATGGATATTAGAAGAAAAACTGATGAGGATCTTGATAACTTTGAAAACCTGGATGAAGAATATTTAAAACAATACCTTGATGATATTAAATATAAAATTATAGAAAAACTTGCAGGTATGGGTTTTATAGTAAGATTCATTTCAATGGAACCGTTCATCTTATTTTTAATACCGTACATTGGTTTTTCATATAAGATTTCGCACAACCATAGTATAAAATTCTTCCTTGATCCTGAAAGGATTGAGAATGATAAATGTATCTGTGTTTTCACAAAATTAAAGATGGATTGTTCCAATTGTTATACCATAGATGAATTCCTGGGTATTATGGGCGATAACATTGAGGAGAAAATATTCTCAATTCTTTTAAAATCAAGGAAAAATGTTTTCAGGACAACGGCTTATAGGATAGCTGAAAACATAAGAAGGATCTATGGTGACAGCACACCTGATCTTGAGAAAGAGGTAAGAAGAATTCTTATTGAGAAAGGTATCGGGAAGGATGGTGAAAGAATAACAATAGAAAACAAAAAAATCAGAACAATTGAGGTGGATGTAACAAATTTAAGGGAAAGGTATGAGGAATGTAAGGAAGATCTTTATGTTGATTTAGAAATCGAAGATTGAATACTGCCCCTTCTTTTTTGGCTTTTCTTC